>DIXH01000037.1 GCA_002428605.1 Clostridiaceae bacterium UBA6085 | reverse complement strand
GCAGCCAGGAACATACTGGCAGAAGGACTCAGACTAAGAACTCTAAAGCTGGAGTTTTAGGGTAACAAATACATCAACGAACCGCAGGAAATGCGGGGATAGCTTGGTAAACAAGAGAAACCACTGCCGGCAAAGAAATAAACCGGTAAGTATGCTCTCTTCCCAAGAATCTCGTGACTTCAGTCATGAGAGTTTCAAGTCTTTTGCGCTTGCAATGAGGTAATGTCGGGCATTAGCTGATGTCATCTGCTTCGCTCTCATAAGCAGAGCTTTCTTTTTCAGACTGTTCTCTTCCGTCAGCTCAAGCAGCTGCAGTGCCAGCTGATATTCTTCCTTTTCCATGCATTCTCTAATTTTGGACATAAGCTTTTCAGTACCAATAAGTTCAATCAGGTTTTCATTGAATTCCCTGTCGCTTACAGGCATGAGGAACGCAGGATTTCCATCGAACCAGCCAAGATATCCCGTATAGATGCTCCTGACGGACCACTCTACGGTACCATAATACTCTCCGAGATACTCCTTGTCCGTGAACCTTGACGGAAGCCTAACATTCTCAACAGCTTCGCTTATAGTCATTCCTTTGTTCATGCAGTCAAGAGTCTCCAGCAGGACATATTCTATGGCATCCTTGAAGGTCCCAACCTGTTCCCTTATAAGGTCACTTCCGATAAGCGGCCTGGTATGTCCGGGCAGCAGTGCAATTGAGTCGTAGGAAAGTATTTCATTAAGCGAATCAACCCATACTGCAATATCCCTGTATTGTGTACCCCTTATGGCGTAGAGGTTCGGCCAGCAGCCGTAGTAATTGTCGCCGGTGCAGATTACTTTGTCATCCTCGAGCCAGATGTATATCTGGTCATCTGATTCACCTACTGCACTTACAAGCTTCATCCTTACACCATCAATTACTCGTTCTACTGACTTCTCATTGTAAACTGTTGTAGGATTCAGGAAATCATACTTCCCTTTCCCTATTTCCTTGCCCTCACGTATTCCGATTCCCTGACATATCGCCTCTTCATCAGTCAGCTCATAGCCATGCTGATATGACCCTCTTTTTGCCAGGATATCATTAAGCCTTTCATAATACTTAAGGATCGGCTTCTGAGGTGCGAATGCGATGATCTCTTCTGCAGTCTCACGAAACGCTCCGGCTCCGCCCCTATGGTCCGGATGGCCGTGTGTATATATTATGGTCTTCACTGGCTTGTCAGTTATCTTAAGAAGCTCTGCCTTCAGATCCTCTGCACACTCATCGCTGTCAAGCGTATCCACAAGTATTACAGATTTATCCCCAATTATTGCAACAGCATTGCTGTGGGCAAAGCCAAGGAAATGATAGATCCTGTCATTCACCCTTGTTACTGCCCTGTTATAGTTATCTTCAGTGAAACTTTTAAGCCTTTCTTCTCCAAGCATTTTCCATACCTCCATAGTCCTTTCCCTGATTATATATCTCCTCTGTTAAACTTAAAAGAAGTTACCTTTTTGTAAGCATGGGCAAGAATGGTTGTCATATCTTATATATTCAGTCAGTTCTGCTTAAAATTTAAGAGACAGCGAAACCTTAAAGGTCCGCTGCCTCTTCCATCATTGCTATGATCATCTTATATTCCGCAAGTAACTACGGTAAGGTCAGGGTGAAGCTGAAGTATCGATCCTGGTACCTCAGGTGTGACAGGTCCGTAAAGTGCCTTCTTCAGGATCTCAGCCTTATCTTCACTGCTTACGATCAGGACTATCTTCTTAGCCTGCATTATGCTCTTTATCCCCATGGTGTAGGCCTGCTTTGGAACATCGTCTGCATTTCCGAAGAATTTTGTGTTCGCAGCTATAGTCTCTGGCTTCAGGTCCACAAGATGTGTGGTCTTCTCAAACGCTTCACTGGGCTCATTGAAGCCTATATGTCCGTTATGGCCTATTCCAAGCAGTTGAAGGTCTATTCCTCCTAATGTTTCAATCAGCGCATCGTACCTTTTGCACTCAGCTTCCGGATCTTCAGCAAGTCCATCGGGAACGAAGGTCTTCGACTTGTCTATGTTCACAAGGTCAAATAGGTGCACGTTCATGAAATGTCTGTAGCTCTGATCGTTTGACCCGTCAAGACCTCTGTACTCGTCCAGGTTCACAGTCCTGACTCCTGAGAAATCAACATCTCCCTTGTTGAACCATTCAACAAGCTGCTCATATGTTCCTATCGGAGATGAACCGGTGGCAAGTCCAAGCACGCTGTTCGGGTACAGTATCACCTGTGCCGATATTATGTTGGCAGCCTTCCTGCTCATGTCCTTATAGTCTTTTGCCTTTATTATCTTCATATTTTCCTCCTAAAGCAGTTTCTCGACGACAGCCTTTGCCGTCTTCTCCTTGTTTGCCGCGGATATATCATACGTTCTCTTGAAATATTCGAAATACAGCACGTCGAGAAGGTACAGCTGCGCGATCTTCGCAGACAGCGAGCCTCCCTGAAGTGGTCCTTCATTCGCCCCGCAAAGCAGGGTGATGTCCGAATATGCTGTGAGAGGTGATTTCACGAACCTTGTTATGCAGATAGTCTTCGCCCCCGCCTCTTTGACAGCTCGTGCTACCTCTATGGTATCCTTTGTGGATCCGGAATATGATATTATGACGGCTACATCCTTCTCAGTCATGAGGGATGCGGTCATGGCCTGAAGATGCTGGTCAACTGTAAACTCTGACTTGTTCGTGATCCTCAGGAACTTGTTGTAGCCTTCCATTGCTGTGATAAGGGATGCACCCACCCCGAAGAACCTGATCCTTTCAGCGGCCACAAGAAGGCTCACTGCCTTGTCAAGCCTGGCGTAGTCTATAAGGCTGTGTGTCTCGTCAAGAGCGCTGATGTTTGTATTCTTGACCTTTGCTGTCAGGTCTTCCAGACTGTCGTTCCTTAGTATCTCCTTATCGATCTGGGGAGTCTCATCCTCTGAGTTCAGGCTGTGTGCCATAGCTATCTTGAATTCCTGATAGCCCTTGAAGCCCAGAGTCTTGCAGAACCTGAAAATGCTTGATTCACCTACTTTGCACCTGTCCGCCAGGTCGGTTATGGACATGTATATGATCTGGGTCCTGTTCTTAAGGACCTGATCTGCAACCTTCTTCTCAGTATTGGTGAAGGAGTTGTACGTGGTGTGGATAGTGGTGAATATGTCGCTGTTCTGCATTTTATGTCCTCCCCTATTTCAAATGGAGCGTTGCCGCACCGTAAAGACCTGCCTTGTTGCCCAGATTCGCTTTCATAAACCTTACGTTCTGGAAGCTGTCCATTATGAGATCCCTTGCCTTTTTCTCAAGTGCTGCAGCTGCCGTATCCTGTTCAAGTATACCTCCGCCCAGGATGAGAGCCTGAGGGTTGAATATGTGGACAAGGCTTGCAAGACCAGTTGACGCCTCTTCTGACCATTCATCAAGTACCTCAGCCATCTTTTCATCGCCATAAGAGATCCTTGCAAAGAGCTCCCTTCCGCTTGTGACGGATGGGTCCTTTTCCATGGCCATCTCAACCAGAAGCCTTGCTGAGGCATATGCCTCGTAGCAGCCTTTCTTGCCGCAGGAGCATTCTCTTCCACCCGGATGCAGTATCATGTGCCCGAATTCACCGGCAGACCCCCCGGTCCCTCTATATAGTTTTCCTCCGAGGATTATCGCTCCCCCTATACCAGTTCCATATGTCAGGCACAGGTAGTCTGATAGTCCCTTGCCGGCACCAAGCCAACCCTCACCGAGGGCAGCGCAGTTGACATCATTCTCGACCTCAACAGGTTTTCTAAATCTCTTCTCCAGTATATCCTTTACCTTGGTGCCGGTATAGCCTGGAATGTTCTCATTGGCGTAAATTATGCTGCCATTTTCCCGGTCGACCTGCCCTGCGGTGCTTATACCGATGGCATCATAGCCTTCGAAGGCAAGAAGCCCTGAAATCAGGTTCTCCATGACTCTTGCTCCGCCCTTTTTCCCCTCGGTAGCCACTTCAGTGAAATCGAAGATCTTCCCGTCACCGGTAACGATCCCCAGCTTTATTGATGTGCCTCCGATGTCAGCACAAAGTATCCTCATGACACTGCCTCCTATTTGTAAGCTGCCGCAATGAACCTCTTGGTGATCTCCATTGGCCTTGTTATCGCGGAACCTACAACTGCGCTGTGGACTCCCAGGTCAAGCACTGCTCTCAGCTCTTCAGGTGTAGATATTCCACCCTCGGCAATTACCGGCTTATTAAGCTCCCTGACCATCCTTTCTATAAGGTCCAGTGCAGGAAGCGCTCTTCCCTCGGTATATGGCGTGTAGCCTGCCATGGTGCTTCCGATATAGTCGAAGCCTAGCTCTGAAGCAAGCTTTGCCTCTTCAAAATTCGAGCAGTCAGCCATGAAGAGCTGGTTTGGATATTTCGCCCTGATCATCGGAAAGGCCTCCTTTATGGTCATTCCATCCGGCCTCATTCTGATTGTAGCATCAATCGCAATGATATCAACACCTTCTTCACAAAGTGCATCCACTTCCTTCATGGTAGGCGTTATATATACCTCAGAGCCCTCGTAATCCTGCTTTATGATGCCGATTATCGGAAGGTCCACTGTCTTCTTGATCTCCCTGATATCCACTACGCTGTTGGCCCTTATTCCGCTTGCACCGCCAAGAAAGGCAGCATAGGCCATCCTTCCCATTATGAACGCACTGTGCAGAGGTTCATCCGCCAGCGCCTGGCATGATACCACGACCTTATTCCTTATTGCCTCATGTACTTCCTGTTTTGTCCTCATATTTCGCGACAGTTGCCTGTCATCCTCCTTATCAATAAGATTTTCACCTGATGCCATCTTCCTTACAAGCTCATCCATAAGATGAGCCATTTTTCTGTGCCCTTCAGCATCCAGATGCATGTAGTCGATGCTTTTCATCTCGATCAGCTTTCCAGAGTCGAAGAAGGGTATCCCTTCAATTTTCAGCAATGCGGAAAGGTTGTCCGCAAGGTCTTTTGACTTTATGTCGCAGTCCTTGCCCATTGCATCACCGATCTCCGTTTCAGCATATTTTGCCTTGATCGGAGGAGGACAGACTACAAGGACCCTTGTCCCCTTTCCATCAGGACCCGCCTTCACAGACCCTGCCTTTACCGCAAGCCTTGTTATTCCCATTGCAATGTTCCTTGAGGTAAGTGAAAACCTCTCCTTGGTATCGTTAGTACCAAGCATGATTATCGCAAGCTCAACAGGACTGTGGCTCAGAAGACAAGGATGGATGTAGTCGATGCCCTTCAGGCCTTCGAATAGCGGATCCTCGCAGACCGCGTTCCTTCCTGAGAGGCCTTCTGAGATAACTTCCCATTCGCTTCCAAGCATCTCCTGAAGAATGGTCGTCCACCTTTTCTCGTATGGAAACCTTCCTCCGGTAGATGCATCATAGCCCCATGTGTTCGAATCACCGAAGCAGACTATCCTTTTCCTGTCCATCACTTCTTCCCCTCTTCCTCGGATACCTTCTTTATGTAGGCCTCCTCATATTCCAGAGGATCGAAACCGATCCCCACTGTCCTTCCGGTCCAGGCCGACAGATATGCGGCGTTCACCGCCCTCACTGTGTCCCTTCCGCCCCGGAAAGAGCACTGTATTTCTTTGTTCCCCTCAATTGCGTCCACGAAATTCTGTATTGTCGCTGCCTGCTCCACCTTGTTGGGGACTGCAGGTATTTCTTCAATGGTCTCAGTCCATGGCACCTTGGTAAAATACCCGGCCTCTGTCCTTGCGAAATCCTCCTCGGGCATTGACAGCGTTCTTACCGTCAGCCTTGAATCGTCCTCCACTATGACCTGACCTTTCTCAAATGACAGCTCAAGCCTGTTCGTCCCCGGACACTCATGGGTAGATGCGGTAAATGTACCCGTTGCCCCATTTCCATAGAACAGCACTAGTGTCGCATCATTTTCAGTGGTCACCGGCCTGTGCAGCCCTTCGGCAGTGTAGGCAGAGATCCTCTCTGGCATCCCCGCTATCCACAGCAGGAGGTCGAACTGATGGACAGCCTGGTTCATCAGGACCCCGCCTGCCTCAGTCTTCCAGCTTCCTCTCCAGGAGCCTGACCTGTAGTAGGCATAGGTCCTGTAAAGGTTAGTTATCTGCCAGGATGAGCGCCTGAGCTCCCCGAACCCTCCGGAACTGACCATATCCCTGACCTTCTTATACAGGCTGTTTGCCCTTCTGTTCACCATTACCCCTGTCGCAAGGTCAGGTCTCTCATCAGCCAAAGCGACAAGCTTTTCCACTTCGACTGTGCTTACTCCAAGCGGCTTGTCCACAAGCACGCTTATACCTCTTTCTATGGCGTCTTCAGCCATTTTCGCATGAAGCGTGTGTGGAGTAGTGATAATCACTCCATCCACAAGACCCGAATCAAGCATGTCGGTATAGCTGTCGAATATCCTGACATCAGTCAACCCGCACTTCACTGCGGTCTCCTCTGCCTTGCCGGTATTTCTTGAGGACAGGGCTGAAATTATTGCCCCGTTTACCATGCCATCTCCGAAGATAGACATGTAGTCCCCTGCTATCTGGCCTATTCCTGCTATTCCGATCCTTTTCATTCTTCGCCTCCCGCGTATGATGCTGCCGGCTCACCGCCGTGAAGCTTTACCCTTATCATCTTTTCAAGGCTTTTATCCTTTTCAGGATAGTCCTCCCTGTAATGGGAGCCTCTGCTCTCCTTCCTCAGGTCCATGGCCTCAATGCATGCCTTTGCCATTTCAACTGATGAAAGGAGCCTGTTCGAATCAAGATAGTCATGAGATGAGGAACACCTGCCCTTCATAAGCTCCATTGAGCCTATGAAGTTCCTGGCTTTTTGGAGGCTTTCTCCGCTTCTTGTGATGAAGGCATTCCTGTACATTACCTCTCTAAGGGCCTCCAGCTTTTCTTTTGAATTAGCAATGCCATAGGCATCTATCTCAGCCTCTTCAACCAATGCCTTATCGTCCGCATATCCGGCTGCTGACCTTCCGGCCTTCATGCCGAACACTATGCCGTTGGCTGTCGAAAGTCCGCCTATCCTGTCCGCGCCATGCATCCCGCCTGTGCATTCTCCGCAGGCGTAAAGTCCTGGAACCGAAGTCTCTGCATTCTCATCGATCTCGATCCCGCCATTTGACGCATGCATGAACGGCGCCAGGATTATCTCCTCTTCAGCGGATACTCCCTTTTCGGCCTTCAGCCACCTGAAGTATTCCTTCACGAACTCACTGCCTGAATTCAGCCTTTCCAGGTCATACCTTAAGGTAAGGCCATCTGTCTTTTCCCTCTTCATCTCCTTAGCAAAGGCGATATCAAGGTATCTTGAGATCGTCTCTGATGAGAACGGTCCGTGCAGACTTCTTGCATCAAGTACCTCCTGCTCCATAATACCTTCCGGAAGGTATTTTCCTATGAAGTCTTTTCCATTCCGGTCTGTGAACCTTGATGCGAAAAAGGTCTTTTCATTGTATATCGTCTTAAATGACGGCCTTACGAATCCCAGCATTATCTGCATGAATTCAAGGTTTACAGCCTTAGCTCCCGCTCTCATTGCTGCAGCGGATCCTGTTGCATCCACATCATCTGTTGTCAGCCTTCTCTTATAAAGTCCGCCGAGGCCGCCGGAAGCAAGTACTACAGCCTTTGCGGCAATATATGTCAGGTCCTTCCTGTTAAGGACCCCTATCGCACCGCTGACTCTTCCTTCACTCATCGCAAGCTCCGTCATCTGGAAGAACGGAAGTGTCCTTACCCCTGATCCTTCGAGTATCGAAGGCAGGCTTTCGAGGAGCTTCTTCTTTGTGAGCCCTCTCCATCTCCTGTGTTTGTGGTCGAAGCAGGGTATGTATTCCTTCTCGCCCCTGGCATCCTCCGACGGCTTCATGAGCTCTACGCCTAATGCCTCAAGCTCGTCTACCGAGCTGTCAAGCCCTTCGACAAAGGCTCTTGCGACCCTCTCATTTATCATAGCTCTTCCTACTGTCCTGATGGTTTCCAGGAGCTCTTCCATATCCTCCTCACCATCCGGGCCCACAAGGCCGAAGCCCCATGTGCCGGGATAGAAGGTGGATCCTGAGAATGTGTTAGCCGAGGAGGTCAGGAGAACTCTCCTTCCCTCACTGGCAGCATATATCGCCGCACAGACCCCTGCTATTCCGGATCCTATTACCAGGATGTCGGTCTCTATGCTTTTCCTAAGCTTCATTCTTCTCTAAAGTATCTATGAACTTGACATCAGTCAGGGAAAGCCTCTTCTTGAGAGCCACGAAATCCTTTCTGATCGAAGCCTCTTCGGCTTCAGTGAAGTTCGAGAAAGGCTTCCTGGCATAGCCTGCTGGAACTCCGACCCACCTGTTTATCGCCTTCAGCAGCGACATAAGGCTTCCATACTTAAGCATCTGCATGATGACCTCGACACCCTGCTTCATGACATTGTTTGCCTTTTCGATGTCGCCCTTGACGAATGCATCGTATATTGCAAGGAAGGTATCAGGAATTGCATTGTAGGTAGAACCGATTATACCGTCAGAGCCTGCAAGGAGACCTGAAAGGGCCATCTCGTCAGCACCGGAGTAAACCATGAAATCCGGGCCGATGTCCGACTTCAGCTGGGTTATCTCGAAATGTGTAGTTGATGTGTACTTTATTCCCTTCACTCCAGGAATCTTAGCAAGCTTTACAAGAGTTCCGTATCCCATTATTCCTGCAAGAGGTATGTTGTATATTATCATTGGAAGCGGGCTTGCCTCAGCAAGGTCCTTATAGTAGCCTATGATCTGCTCCTCTGAAAACTTGTAGTAGAAGGGAGGTACTGATGAAACTGCATCCGCGCCTGACTCGTATGCATGTACGGTAAGCTCCTTTGAAAGCCTTGTGGATATCGCTCCAACATGGACTATTACAGGGATCCTTCCCTTTACCTCGTCCATTGCGATCTCGACTGCCTTTTTCCTCTCTTCCTGTGACATGAGGAAGCCTTCCCCTGTGGAACCTACAAGATACAGTCCGTGGACACCCTCACCGATGAGATGGGATATAAGTGCCCTGAGGCCCTTTTCATCAAGCTCCTCCTCCATCGTGAACGGGGTCAGAAGTGCAGGTATTACTCCCTTGATCTCTGATATGTTGAAATTAGCCATTCTTCACATTCCTTTCTATTTCTTCGTCTACATAGTGACAAGCGACATGGTGTTTGCTTCCGTCAATATCGTATTCCTTGAGTTCAGGCTTTTCCGTCTTGCACCTTTCCATGCAATAGGAGCATCTGGGGTGGAAGGTACAGCCTGATGGGGGCTTTGAAGGACTTGGGACATCTCCCTCTAGTATGATCCTGTTAGTCTTCCTGTCGGGCTCAGCGACGAATATCGCTGACAGCAGTGCCTGGGTGTATGGATGGAGCTTGTTCCTGTACAGCTCATCAGCGTCAGCAAGCTCCACTATCCTTCCCAGATACATGACAGCTATCCTGTCGCTTATGTACTCTACGACGCTCAGGTCGTGGGTTATGAATATGTAGGTAAGCTGCCTTTCTTCCTTGAGCTTCTTGAGAAGGTTAAGCACCTGAGCCTGTATGGACACATCCAGTGCGCTTACAGCCTCATCGCATACTATGAGCTCCGGATTGACTGAAAGTGCTCTTGCGATCCCTATCCTCTGCCTCTGTCCGCCGGAGAACTCATGGGGATATCTGTCCATGTATTCCCTTCTCATGTTTACAGCTTCAAGAAGGTCTCCGATTATCTTCCTTCTTTCCTCCCTGGTCTTCACCCCGAACTTCTTCAGAGGGTCCTCAAGGGACTGGAAGATGGTGAACGCCGGATTCAGTGAGGAATGCGGGTCCTGGAACACTATCTGAAGCTTCTTCCTTGCATTGTCAAGCTCGCTTCCCGGAAGCTTCCTCAGGTCCTTCATCCCATCCTCGAACCTGTATTCCATGGTTCCGTCAGTAGCCTTTATGAGCTGCAGTATGGATTTGCCGAGCGTTGTCTTTCCGCAGCCTGATTCTCCGACAAGTCCTAAAGTCTCACCCTTGTATACATCTATTGATATGTCATCAACTGCCTTGACATGGCCAACTGTCTTCTTCAATACTCCCTTCTTTACAGGGAAGTATGTCTTGACGTTTTTAAGACTCAGGAGAACTTCCTTATTTTCCACTTGAAAGCACCTCCTTGTAGTGCCAGCATCGCACCATGTGATTACCTTCGACGATCTCTTCGCCTGGCATCTCAGAGCACTTGTCTGTCGCAAAATCGCATCTGTCCTTGAACTGGCAGCCGACCGGCCTGTTGTACGGGTCTGGTGTTGACCCCCTTATAGGCTTCAGGTCCTGGTTCCTTCCCTTGCCCAGTATGGGTATGGACTGGAGCAGAGCCTTTGTGTATGGATGAGCAGGCTTCGTCAGAACTTCCTTTGTGATCCCGCTTTCCACGATGTTTCCCATGTACATGACCGCAACCTCGTCTGAAACCTCGTTTACGACTCCCATGTCGTGGGTGATGAGGAGGATCGCAGTGTTGAACTCCTTCTTCAGCTTCATCATGAGCTCGAATATCTGGGCCTGGATAGTGACGTCAAGTGCCGTAGTCGGCTCGTCAGCTATAAGGACCTTCGGATTGCAGCTCATGGCCATGGCTATCATTGCCCTCTGCCTCATTCCGCCTGAGAACTGATGAGGATATTCATTCACCCTCTGTTCAGGATTTGGTATCCCCATCAGGGTAAGGAGCTCTATTGAACGTGCATGAGCTTCCCTGCTTGTCATTTTGGTATGGGCCTTAAGGTTTTCTGAGATCTGGAAGCCTACAGAATACACCGGGTTCAGTGCTGTCATCGGGTCCTGGAATATCATGGCGATATCCCCACCCCTGATCGACCTCATCTTCTTTCCGTTCTTCGGAAGCTGGTCTATCCTGATCTCATCGCCTTCTGTGTAGTAGGTTATGGAGCCTTCCTCGATCCTTGAAAGGTCAGGAAGAAGCTGCATTATGGAAGCAGCGGTAACGCTCTTTCCGCAGCCGGATTCTCCTACCACGCATAGTGTCTTTCCCTTCCTGATGTCGAAGGATACCCCGTTTAAGGCCCTGTTGCACCTTTCGTTGGTATAGAAATATGTCTTAAGATTATTTACGCTTATTATCTTGTCGTGTTCCATATCTGCCTCCTTAACCCTGCTGCGTTGGGTCCGCAGAATCCCTGAGACCGTCACCCATGAAGTTGACGCTCATTACGAACAGGGATATTACGATACCTACTGGAAGCCAGATCCACCAGTTCCTAAGAAGGACTGTCTGGTCCTGGGCTGCATTGAGAATGTTGCCCCATGTGGCAATTTCAAGCGGAACACCGAGTCCGAGGAATGACAGTGATGCCTCCTCAAGTATGAACATGGCGGTGCTTAGCGTGATGTTTACTAGTATCGGTCCAATTGCATTGGGCAGCATGTGCTTGTAGCAGACTATCACATCGCTGAGGCCGAAGGCCTTGAGTGCCTGCACATACTCCTCTTCCCTTATTGACAGCATCCTCGCCCTCGTCATCCTGTATACGCTGCCCCATCCTGTGGCAATGAATATGATGAGGAGGTTTCTCAGGCTCTGCCCGAGGATAGTGACCAGAAGAAGAACCAGCACTATCTGAGGAAAGGACATGAAGATCTCGGAGATCCTAAGGATCGTCCTGTCTATGACCCCACCCTTGTAGCCTGCATATGCACCGAGGAGTACGCCTATGGTGGCTGCTCCAAGAGCGCTTCCAAGCCCTACAAGTATCGATATCCTTCCGCCGTAAAGGACCCTTGAGAATATATCCCTTCCGATCTTGTCGGTTCCGAGGATGTGCAGAGCACTCGGAGGCTGAAGCACGCTCTCCATGCTCACTCCCAGAGGGTCGTAGCTTGTAAGGAGAGGAGCAAAAAGGGATGCCAGGATGATGACAGTGAATATTACCATACCGAGGAGCGCCAGCTTGTTCTTAAGGAGCTTCCGAAGGCTCCTGTTCATGGTCTTTCCGCCGCCTTTTCCTGCTTCCTCCATGGCCCTTATCTTATCGAATTTCTTATTTAGTCTCTTGTTTACTGCCATGTCTCCTCCTAATCCAGCTTGACTCTCGGGTCAAGCACGGCTGTGAGTATGTCTACAAGGAAGCTCGATGCAAGCACCGCAACCACTGAGAACAGCGCAATCATCATGACAAGAGGATAGTTCTGGCCTCTTACTGCAGTGACGAAGGTGCTTCCTATACCCTGTCTCTGGAATATGGTCTCTATTACAACTGATCCGCCTATGAGCATGGGGAGCCTGAAGCCGATGAGGACCATTACCGGAGTGAGTGCCACCCTGAAGCCGTGTACCAGGTTAACCCTCCACTCAGGAAGACCCTTGCTCCTTGCGGTCTTGATGTACTCCTTGTTCATTGCATCAAGCATGGATGCCCTGGCATACCTCATTACACCTGCTGTCAGTGACACTCCCAGCACCATGGCAGGGAGGAAAAGGACCCTCAGTTCATCAATGAACGAAGTCTGGTTCGGCAGGAGCTTTATGGGGAACAGCCTCAGTTTCAGTACGAAAACCATAATTACTACAAGTCCGAAGAAAAACTGCGGAATGGATACCCCAATCATTCCTCCTATAGTCAGCACGTTGTCAGCAAGTGTTCCCTTCTTGAGGGCGCTTACAAGTCCAAGGATGCTTCCTATCACTGTCGATATCAGAAGTGCTGCTACGGAAAGCTCTACGGTTGAAGAAAGGTTCCTTGCGACGATATCGGAAATCTTGACACCCGATGTTATGCTGAATCCGAAATTGCCCTTGAGCATCTCGAAAAGCCACCTGAAATACCTGATCAGGAACGGATCATTCAGTCCGTATGCATCCCTCAGTGCAGCCAGCTGCTCCGGAGATATGTTGGCCATGGCGTCCGGCGGTATGAGATGGGATACTGCATCGCCGGGGGTAAGCTCAAGGCCGAGATATATCAGGAATGTTATTACGAGAATCATCGGCAGCATGGACAACAGCCTTCTGATAATATATGAAACCATTTTTCCTCCTTCTTAAAAAATATAGCTGTGGAGAAAACCACAGCTATACCTTAAGCACTAAATATATGTTACTCTGCTGCTACTTCCCAATTTTGAACGTTCCAATTGTATGAGAACTGAGGATTGCCGTATTTATCGGCTCCCTTGGTTATCTTGTCACTTTCGATGACGAAAACCGGCTGGTAGTAGAGTGCCATTGTGAAGAGTGACTCATTCTCATATTTCTGGAGCTCGTTGAATGCCTTAGTCATCTCAGTTGGGTCGAATGTAGCGTTTGTAGCGTCTATAAGCTCGTTGAGCTTAGGATCCTCAGGAGTATGTGAGTTTGAGGAAGACCCTGTCCTGTACCTGTCATAGTACTCATGGAGTGAAAGCGCTGCATTTGCCGCATATGCCATATCCCAGTCAACTGCACTTGGTCCGTTTGTCTGGTCAGCAGGTGGTGTCCAGAGCAGAGTTCCAAGGTCTCCCTCAAGGAGTCTGAACTTCATCTCTATGCCTACTGCCTTCAGGTAAGACTGAATGCTTGCCATGAAATCAACTGTCTGCTGGTCTGTGTAGTAGTATACGACATCAAGGACTGTCTTAGGATCCCATCCTGCTTCTGCAAGGAGAGCCTTCGCCTTCTCAGGGTCGTACTTGTAGTCGTTAAGGCCTGTAGCCTTTGTAGCCTCGTTAGGTGTCAGGCTGTTCGCTGGAACAGCTGCTCCCTTGAAGAGGTTCTTCGCTATTGAATCCATATCGATAGCATACCTTATCGCCTGTCTTACCTTTGCATCAGCAAGAGGTGACTCTGTTCCGTCTTTCTTGTCGAACTTGTTGAGGTAGAACAGCCTTGTGTATCTGATGTTTACCTGGGTAACTGTAAGTCCTGCAACATCCTTCAGTGAGCTTGCTGCGTCTACGCTCTTTGTATAGGCGTAGTCAAGCATTCCTGACTGGGCGTTTGTAACAAGGTTCGGGTCTGAGTCTCCAGGGCTCGGTGAGAGGTATATGGAGTACTTTGGAGCTCCACCGTAGTACTTGTCGAATGGCTTAAGAGTTGTGTACTCATTGAGCTTCACTTCATCAACCATGAACGGTCCGCTTCCTACAGGTGCCTGGAAGAATGGAGCCTGCTGGAACTTTAAAGGATCAGCATCCTTGAAGTGCTTCTCCGGCAGCGGTGCGAACTGTGTGAACGCAAGGAGCGCATCAGGAGCGACCTTAGCGAACTCGATTGTTATCTTCTGTCCGTCAACCTTTATGCCTGAGATCTCAGTTGCAGTTTTTGCAATGAATTCAGGTGCACCCTTTATCGCCTTGAAGGTCGATGCGAAGACTGCATTGAGTCCGGTGATCTTCAGAGCGTACTCAATCGACCACTTTACATCAGCTGAAGTTATCTTCTCGCCGTCATGCCAGAATATGTCGTCTCTCAGCTCGAATTCGAGCTTTGTTCCGTCAGCAGCCATTGTGTATGATTTTGCGAGGGCACCTGCAACAGGATTGAGGTTCTCGTCAGCAACAAGCAGATGGTCATACATTGCCTTCTGGTGCATATACGATGCAGGATTCAGCCAAGGATGCTCGAAGAATTCAACAGGTCCTCCGTTTGAATAGAGCACACCTGCCTTTGCTGAAGTCTCGGATGGTGTCGTCGGAGTTCCAGGAGTTGTAGGTTCAGCCTTTCCTGAGCAGCCGGCAAGTACCGCTGCAAGCATCATGGTGGCAATAAGCGCACTGATACGTTTTTTCATTTTTATCCCCCTTAAAATGTTTTTCAGGTCAATCCCTGTTTCCAAAGCACGACCTGTAAACTATTACACTTACCTTACCATATGAATTTATGAAACTCAAGATGAAAATCGAAATTTCTTCCAAAAACTTTTCTTGGTTGGAACTTTCTTCCAAAAACGGGAAAAAGAATACCTGCAGCTGACGATTCATCAAAGCTGCAGGTAAATTCAGACTTTTTACTTCACTTTCACCTTCATTACGAACTTTCTTACCCTTCCCCTCTCCTTTGGAGTACCATTCACCATATGGGCATCCTTCGGTAGGTACAATGCAAAGCAGCCTCTCGGTATGTACGCTTCAGCATATTCATCTCCCGGACAGTCGCCAAGCAGATGATCCCCATCTCTGTCATAGGGGGTGGTCACAACAAGGTTCGACTCATCCGTGGACCTTATATAGTCAAGGCCTTCCAGTGTTATGTGGATATCAACGAAATCATGGTGACATTCGTACTTCTTCTCCTCAGGTCTTCCCTGCATGTTCTCGATAAGGTTCACGAACAGCTCCCCCTCCTCGATAACGAACTTCTCCTCCTTGTGGCTCAGGATATCCTCCTCAATAAGGTATCTTACCGCCTTCTTAAGGTTTGGGTGCAGGAACGAATAGTTCCCTATGTTTTCCAGCCTGTCATAGATCATCACTTACACATCCTTTATTTTATCCTGTATTTTCTACATCATAATACACGAAGTCCTGGTTGTCATGTACAAAGAAAAGATCCTTCATGGAAATATTGGGAGCAATCTCAACAAAAAAGTATATACCATTTTTGTCAATGCATATTATCATTGTTAATTAATCCGACCACAGGCTTAACATCCCTTAACCCGGACTTCAAACTGACTTTACCTCCTCCTGTTATCATTTCCTTGTGACCTGAAACTAAAAAAACACACGGAGGGAAAAAATGAGAAGGATCGCAAAGAAAGCTACCGCAGCAGCCCTTGCTTCAGTAATGGTAATTGCCGCTGGCTCACACCTAAGTGCAGCAGCCCTTGAGAACAAGACCGATAAGCCAATTGCAAAAAACGTCATAGTGATGATCAGCGACGGCTGGGGCTACAACCAGATCTCAGCAACTGACTACTATCAGTACGGAAAGCTGGGAACACAGGTATATGAGAGCTTCCCCTTCCAGATGGGAATGAGCACATATTCTGTAGGATCATACGACCCTTCAGCAGCCTGGGATTCCTTCGATTACCTTAAAGGCAGCCCTACCGATTCCGCCGCTGCAGCTACAGCAATGTCAACCGGCGAGAAGACCTACGATGCCGCAATCGGAGTCGATGATGACGGATCAGTTCTAAGACACATCTCAGAAGACCTGGAAGCTGCAGGAAAAGCTACCGGAGTCGTTTCCTCGGTAGAGTTCAGCCATGCCACCCCAGCGGGCTTCGTAGCCCATAACGCAAGCAGGAACAACTATTCTGAAATAGCGAACGAGATGCTCAAGTACAGTGCCACGGATGTGATAATCGGAGCAGGGAACCCGTTCTACAATGACAATGGTGACATCAAGACTTCCGTCTCAGAATCAGGCTATAAGTATGTAGGAGGTTCAACAACCTGGAATTCCCTTGCTGATGGAACTCTTGATGTTTCAGATGCAAACGGCGATGGGATCGCAGATGAGCTTGACAACTGGACGCTTATCCAGGAAAAATCCGAGTTTGAAGCCCTTCAGACCGGGGAAACACCCTCAAGGCTCGTCGGAGTGCCTCAGGTTGCGACAACCCTTCAGCAGGCAAGGAGCGGAGACGGAAAGGCTGACCCTTATGCAGTACCGCTTAACGACAATGTCCCTGATCTAGCTACAATAACTAACGTAGCACTCAATGTACTCGACAACGATGAGGACGGATTCTTCCTCATGATCGAAGGCGGAGCAGTGGATTGGGCAGGACATGCGAATCAGAGCGGAAGAGTCATTGAAGAGCAGATTGATTTCAACAAGGCGGTCGAAGCAGTCAACGCGTGGGTCAGGGAGAACAGCAACTGGGGAGAGACACTTCTCATAGTCACCGGTGACCATGAGACAGGATATCTTACTGGACCTGCCTCAGGAACAGAGACAGACCCCATGTGGATGTCAATAGTAAACAACGGCGCAGGAGTCCTTCCTGGAATGGAACAGCGGAAACCACACCAACAGCATAATACCTCTATATGCTAAGGGAGATGCAGCAAGACTTCTGAAGTCCTATGCTGACGAATCAGATCCATCAAGAGGAAACTACATAGACAACACAGAAATCGCTGATCTTGTCAGGCAGGCGATGAACATAAGATAACCGTAACGCAGTAAAGACCAATGTTGAAGGATACGACCCCTCAACGCTGGTCTTTCTTATTTGTTATTTTCTCTTTTTATTATTCATCTATTTCCTTCCGCCACCCTGGCCGCCCATGCCGCCAGTCTGCGCACCTGACTGTGATGCCTGGGTCACAGCCCCTGAAACAGTGAAGCTTACAGCCTCGGTTCCTCCGGAAAATGTGCCGTCTGCATAGTAACCGTCAGTTTCGGTGCCTGTTGCTGTTCCGCCAAGTATCACCGTATACTCATCACCCTTAACGAGCTCTGATGAAGAGATGACAACTGAAGAGTACGCTTTTGCGGGCTCGAATGCAGCTATGACGTTGCCGTCTGGATCCTCGACCCTTACAAGGGTACCTGCAGTCTGAGATGTAAGAAATACGGCCGCACTGTTCTGTGCGGATCCTGTGCCCGGAGACTCAGCCA
Organism: Clostridiaceae bacterium UBA6085; assembly: GCA_002428605.1. Lineage (GTDB taxonomy): Bacteria > Bacillota > Clostridia > Clostridiales > Clostridiaceae > Youngiibacter. The sequence continues at coordinate 121,253 of DIXH01000037.1, read as the reverse complement.
TGCCTGAGCTTCCTGCAGCTATTAGAAACCCGCCGTTAAGGGAGAATTCTCCGTTGTAGTCAAGAGCCCCGTTGTTGTTTGATGTAGGTCCGCTTACTATAACGGTACCCCCGTTCATCTCAAGGTTGCCATTTGAATCGAGCCCGTCTCCGCTGGCATTGACATATACATTACCTCCGTTGATGACAAGCGCTACTCCGGAGGTGCTGCTGAAGCTGTTCTGTCCCGGCCTGTTGTTAAGGGAGGAGCCATCAGCTCCTCCTGCAGCGTTAAATCCATCATCGGATGTCGTAAGACTAACATTTCCGTCATTTACCGTGATCTTTGAGCTTTCTATTCCCTCATAGGCCTTTGCGATGTTGACGTCGCCACCATTCAATGTCACTGCAGTGTCCCCGTGGATTCCGTCGTCTCCTGAAGACATGCTTATGCTTCCTCCATTTACCGTGACGCTGTCATTTGAATGTATTGAATCATCAGAAGAGTCTATTGTTATAGTTCCTCCGTCTATGGTCACATCAGCTCCAGCCTTCAGTCCCTTCGCGCTGTCAGAGCTGTCAGATGTTGAAGCTGTTCCGCTCTTTCCCCAAGTGCCCCAAGATGCATTCGTGCTTGCATTTCCGCTTCCGCCGCCTGTTGTAACATCAATGGTTCCATCCTTAACTATTACAGCTGAAACTGCCTGTATGCCATCTTGCTCCGCAGTTATGTCGATTATCCCGCTTTCTATCCATACATAGCCCTTGTCAGCCTCAGTATCATTTGTCGCCTGTATCCCATCACCACCGGCGTTTATGGTTACCGTACCGCTCTTCACAGCAACCGAGTCGCTGCCCTTTAGACCGTCACCCACCGAAGTTATCGTGATGTTTCCTGATGCTATCTTCAGGTCATCCTTGCTTACTATTCCATGGCTGTAGTTGGCACTTACCGTAAGTGAACCTGTACCATTGATTGTCAGGTCATCCTTGCTGAAGATTGCCGCATCAGGCTCGGTATCCGTACCCGAAAAGCTATATCCAGCTCCGTCGGTTACACTGTTTTCAGTCCCGTCGGCAAGTATCAGGACTACCTTGTCCGCACTGACTACATTGATCACAGCTCCGCTTTCATTGACAAGGTCAGCGCCGTCAAGCACAAGCCTTACTATGTCCTCATCACCCGCCTCAACAAGTACCTGACCTTCGAATGAGCCTGACAGTATGTAGGTACCTGCTGCGCTTATTGTGACCTTTCCTGAAGCCGCTGCCGCACCCTGTCCGGTAACTGATGCTGACGTACCTTCAAGCTTTATTGCCGTTGCAGTCGCCGCATCATACGTATCATCCGAATCGTTTGTTCCGAACTCCACGGCAATATTGCCTGTATATGAGACGGTGGCTGCAGAAGTGCCCTGTCCGGTTGTTGTCGTCGCAGCTGTGCCACTCGTTCCTGTGGTCACACTTGTCGGGGTCGTTGTTGCTGTTGTGCATCCGGTGAGGATCATTCCCGAGAGAGCTGCTGCTACAAGGCCCTGATATACTTTCTTTCTGATATTTAACACTAAGATCATTCCTTCCAGTATTTCTTTTTGCGTCAGGGGCGATCGCCTGTAGGTCGTCATCCCCTTCCCTTGGTTACATGATACTCGGAATGAAATCTGCAATCTCCGAAAAAGCTGTGCCATATTCCCGCAAAATTAACGCACATTTTACAATTCCAGAAAACAAAACTTCCACCATGCCGCTTTTATTCATGGGGCACGGAGTTAACTCAAAGGCAGAATTATGGTATCATTCTATGTAACAGATACGAGAGGGGAACTTGAAATTGAAGCACAGGTTTTTAGCCAAAAGATACTGGAAGGACAATTCCACACCACTTGGAGACAGCGTAGGCCTTGCAAGAAGCTATTCTGACCTCATCAACCTCAGCATAGGGGACCCTGACCTGACTACGGACGAGAGGATAATCAACGCGGCCTTCAGCGATGCAATTGATGGCCACACCCACTATACCGACAGCTTCGGAGACCTTGAACTGCGCTCTGCTATCATGGACTTCTACACTGAAAAGTACGGATATGATGTGGAGCTTGGTGAGTGCATGGTAACAACCAGTGCATGCCACGCAATGTGGCTGGTCATGGAGACCATCCTTGACGATGGTGACGAGGTCATCATCCACGAGCCGTACTTCACGCCATATGTCCAGCAGATAAGGCTTGCCGGAGGAATCCCGGTTCCTGTGGTTACCAGGGAGGAGAATGCCTTCCAGCTGGATGTCGCCGACCTTGAAAAGGCTATAACTGAACGGACTAAGGCAATTATCATCAACACTCCTAACAATCCCACAGGCACATGCTTCTCAAGGGAGACGCTTGAAGCCATAGCAGACGTTGCCAGAGAGCATGACATACTCATTGTTTCTGATGACATATACACCGCCTTCAGCTACGCTGAGCCCTTCATCCCTATGACAACAATAGAAGGAATGAGGGACAGGACCATAACCATCGGAAGCTTTTCAAAGGATTTCTGCATGACAGGCTGGAGGATCGGATACATTCTTGCACCGGAGTACATAGTAAAGACTGTAAAGAACGTCAACGAGAACAATGTCTTCACTGCACCTTCCATATCCCAGAGGGCCGCGATACATGCGCTCAGGATGAGAAACGAGGTACAGCCGCCTATCATAGAGGAATACCGGAAGAGGACCTACTATGCCTGCGAAAGGATCGGAAAGCTTACTAACATGACAGTACTTCCACCAAGAGGAAGCCTATACCTTTTCGTAAACATCAAGGGAACAGGACTTACTTCAGCAGAAGTCACAAGAAGGCTCCTAGAGGAGGCCCATGTACTGGTTGTTCCAGGCAATGCCTTCGGAGCCTCAGGTGAAGGCTACCTGAGGCTTGCTCTGACGGTACCTGTAGATAAGCTGGAAGAGGCATTCGACAGGATATCAAAGATGGAGCTTTTCAGAAGCTGATGCAAGTATGGACAACTGCAATATAACCGACTATTAATGCCGCCTTAAAGGGCGGCTTTCCTATGCATAAACAAGGCTATATGCTATACTTTTATGCATAGATGTTTTTTTGGAGGATGAAATGAAAGACAGAACAGAAATGCTTAGGAAATATGCTGCACTTGCAGTAAGAGTCGGAATAAACCTTGAAGAAAAGGAAGGACTTGTGATCACTACCGGTGCTGATGGACTTCCACTTGCACGCATTGCGGCTGAGGAAGCATATTCTATGGGTGCAAAGAACGTGGAGCTCCTTGTCAATGACGATAAGATCACCCTTTCAAGATACATTGACGGAAAAGAGATCGCATTGGAAGAATTCCCTTCATGGAAGACAGCCATGTTCGAGGGAATGTACAAAGACAACTACCATCACCTTTTCATAATCTCCCCGGACCCAGAGCTCCTTAAGGATGCCGACCCCATGAAGGTAGGTGCCTATCAGAAGGTATCATCTGCTGCCATGGCTCCGGTAATGAGGTACAGGATGACAGGAGTGACAAAGTGGGCTATAGTTGCAGTGCCATCTGTCCCCTGGGCTGAATCCGTTTTCCCAGAATTGAAGGGTGATGAGGCAGTCGAGGCCCTCTGGGATGAGATAATCAAGGCATCGAGGCTTGACTTCGAGGATCCCGTCGCAGCCTGGAGGGAGCATGACAATAACCTCAAGAAGCGAATGGACTACCTAAATGGTAAGAACTTCGAGAAGCTCAATTTCAAGGGTCCGGGAACTGACCTTGAGGTATACCTGGCAAGTGACCACTGGTGGATCGGAGGTTCAAGCGACAGCTCGAAGGGTGTTCCCTACATGGCGAACATGCCTACAGAAGAAGTCTTCACCGCTCCACACAAGTTTAAGGTGAACGGAACATTAAGGTCGACCAAGCCACTAAGCTACAACGGCAAGATCGTCGAGAACTTCGGCTTCACCTTCAAGGACGGTGCAGTCACTGACTTCTACGCCGCAAAGGGCAGCGAGGTGCTGGAAGCGCTGCTCAAGAACGACGACGGAGCCAGGTATCTTGGTGAAGTTGCACTGGTACAGGATGATTCACCGATCTCAAACACCGGAATACTCTTCAACAACACACTGTTTGACGAGAATGCCTCCGTGCATTTCGCACTTGGAAGGGCATACGGCTATTCCATAAGGAACGGAAGCACCATGACCCAGGATGAGCTTTCCGAAAAGGGTGCAAACTACAGCCTGATCCACGTGGACTTCATGGTCGGAGGACCTTCCCTTGATATCACAGCAACAGACCACGAAGGCAATACATTGGACATTTTCAGGAACGGGAACTGGGTCATCTGACAAAAGTTGCAGCCATATTTTCAAATTCTGGAAATATGGCCATTTGACAATCCATAATGTATCCATGCCATTGACACCTGCAATTCTGGTATGGTAAAATTCAAAAAGGCCAATACATGTATTTGTTTAGGATTGTTACTGGTAAAGCAGGCAAGACCTAAATATCGGGATAACCCGATATTTAGGTCTTTTTAATTGCCAGTAGGTCCACATTATTTATGTACATTCTTCTTGCTTCATCGGAGGTAGTCATGAGGATCACGCGTATTATAAATAATAATGTAGTCTGTGCAGTCAATGAAAGAAACCAGGAAAGGATCCTCCTGGGAGCTGGCATTGGGTTCCAGAAGAAAAAGGGCGAAGAAGCTGAAAAATCCAAAATCGAGAAGGAATTTTTCCTTAAATCGAGGAATGTGGCTGGAAAGCTGTATTCCTTGCTGGCCCAGATTCCAATGGAGCACCTGCGGGTAACCGAGAACATAATAAAGCTTGCAAGAGAAACACTAAACCATGATTTCAATGAAAACATATATATCGTCCTTACAGACCACATCAGCTTCGCCATTTCAAGGCATGAGTCAGGCTTGTCTTTCAACAACGCCTTCCTATGGGAGGTTAAGAGATTCTATCCTGAAGAATTCAAGGTGGCGCTGGCAGGTCTTGAAATGATCAAGTGCGAATTCGGTATTGAGCTTCCAGAGGACGAGGCAGCAGCAATAGCCATGCACATAGTGAACTCTGAACTGGGCTCCGAGTCCGGCAGAGATGTGGTCAAGGTCACAGAACTCATACAGAATGTCCTTAACATAGTAAGATACCAGTACAAGGTCGATTTCAACGATGATGACTTCCACTACAACAGGTTCATAACACATCTGAAGTTCTTCGGATACAGGATACTCAGCGGAAGCAGCGAAAGTGGAAATTCGGATACCGATTTTGAGGAAATCGTAAAGATACGATACCCTGAAGAGTATAAATGCAGTCTGAAGATTGCTGACCTCATAAGCTCCAAATACCATAGAACTCTTACAGCTGATGAGCTTGTGTATCTTACGGTACATATCAAGCGAATCACAATCGACCAGAAAATTTGATGTATTACCAGGATTGTTACTGTCAGGCAGGCAAGACCTGGAATCCGATCCAAGGACCAAACAGGATCCTTGAATCGGATTCCAGGTCTTTAATTTAATCATAATATGAAGGAGAGAATATGATGAACTATAGGAAACTTGCAGAAGACCTCTTGAGGCTTGTAGGCGGTGAAAACAACGTAGCCAGTGTAACCAACTGTATGACCAGGCTGAGATTCAACCTTAATGACATGAAAAATGTCGATGTCGACGGAATAAGGAAACAGGAAGGTGTACAGGGTTTAGTCAACAAGAACGGCCAGTTCCAGGTGATAATAGGAACTGACGTAAGTAAGGTCTGCGATGAATTTCACAAGCTGGGCAGATTCGGCGAGAATGATTTCTCTAATGCCTCAGACAAGGAAACTGGACTTGTCAACAAGGCGCTTGGTGCAATTACAGCAATTTTCACACCTATTATACCTGCTCTCGCAGGCTCAGGTATGATCAAGGCGGTCCTGGCACTGCTAAGGGTATCAGGCCTCGTCAACGTAGGTTCGCAGACATTCATATATCTTACATTTGTAAGTGATACAGTATTCTACTTCCTGCCCGTTATTATTGCATTTTCAGCTGCAAAAAGATTCAAATGCAGCCCGTACCTTGCAGCAGTACTCGGCGCAGCTCTCCTGCACCCAAGCTTTGCAGCATTGAATCAGGGAACACCGGTAAGCTTCTTCGGAATTCCAATAACAATGATTTCCTATGCTTCAAGTGTTGTCCCTATATTGCTCATAATATTTGCGCAGTCCTACATCGAAAGGTTCGCCAAAAAGATTTCTCCTGATTCAGTGAAAATATTTTTGGTACCTCTCATCACCATACTGTTTACATCACTAATCGGCTTTTCACTCCTGGGACCCATGGGTAATCTCATAGGCAGAGGACTTGCAGTCGGTATGAACTTCATCAACGACAGAGCTGGCTGGCTCATACCGGTCATCATGGGAACATTCACTCCCTTCTTTGTAATGACAGGAATGCACTATACCTTCGCACCCATACAGCAGATACAGTATGCCACTCTTGGCTATGGTACGATCCTCGGACCCGGTATGCTTTCATCGAACATAGCACAGGCAACTTCAGCTCTGATGGTTGCACTGAGGACGAAAAACAAGGAGCTCAGGCAACTTGGACTTTCCAGCAGCATGACAGCCTTCATGGGTATCACTGAACCAGCTCTGTATGGAATCAATCTGAAACTCAAGAAACCTTTGTACGCAGCAATGATAGGCGGAGGCTTTGCAGGACTTTATGCAGGACTTTCAGGAATTAGAACCTATGCTTCTGCTACAGCGGGACTAGCCGCGATACCTGTGTATATTTCTGATGACCTTTCAAATGTGAGGAATGCTGTCATAACAATCGCTGTTTCAATCACAGCAACTGTCATAGCCTCAGTCGTACTTGGATTCAAGGATTCCGTTGCTGAAGAAGGCGAAGAGGAAGTAAAAAGTTCAAGAACCTCATCCCTAGTAGGTGAGCTTTCAATAATGAGCCCGGTCCCAGGGGAGGTCATCCCGCTTTCAGAGGTCAGGGACGATGTTTTCTCGAAGGAGATAATGGGAAAAGGAATTGCAATCCTTCCATCTGAGGGAAAGGTATATTCACCTTTCAAGGGTACGGTCGAGGCATTGTTCAAGACAAAGCATGCAATAGGACTGAAGAGCACTGACGGCGTGGAGGTCCTGATACATGTTGGCATGGATACTGTCGAGCTCGAAGGAAAGCACTTCACGTCGAAGATTGAGCAGGGAAGCTCTGTGAATGCCGGAGACCTGCTTCTGGAGTTCGACATGGAAATGATAAAGAAGGCTGGCTACAATATCATAACACCAGTTATAGTGACTAATTCAGGAAGCTTCATGGATGTACTTCCTACCGAAAAAACAGTCATACGACTGACTGACACGCTGATGAGGGTTATCCCATAAGGAGAATGCATATGTTGAATAAGTGTTTCCCAGACAACTTTCTCTGGGGTGGTGCCATTGCCGCCAATCAGTGTGAAGGTGCCTATCTGGAGGATGGCAAGGGTTTGTCAATCCAGGATATCATGCCAAAAGGTATTGTCGGTGGCATCTCTGAAAGCCCGTTGGATTCGAACCTGAAGCTTATTGGCATCGACTTCTACAATAGATACGAAGAGGACATAAGGTTGTTCGCTGAAATGGGGTTTAAGACCCTCAGGTTTTCAATCGCCTGGTCAAGGATATTCCCAAACGGCGATGAGGCTGAGCCGAACGAACCAGGTCTTGTGTTTTACGAAAGGGTTATTGACGAGTGCCTCAGGTATGGAATCGAACCTTTGGTGACACTGTCACATTACGAGACCCCGCTTCATCTGGCAAGGACATATGACGGTTGGAGAAGCAGGAAACTGGTTGGATTTTTTGAGAATTACTGCAGAACCGTCTTCAAGAGATACAAGGGGAAGGTACGATACTGGCTTACCTTCAACGAGATAAATGCCATCATGCATTTTCCTCTTATGGGAGGGGGAATACTGACACCTAAGGAAAAACTGTCGAAGCAAGATCTTTATCAGGCTGCACACCACGAGTTCGTAGCAAGCGCCCTTGCAGTCAAGCTGGCACATGAAATCATGCCCGATGCACTTGTGGGTAGCATGGTGCTTGGAGTAGTCAACTACCCCATGACACCTGACCCTGACGATATGATAGCCTCAATGGAAAGGGATAGGGACCTTATGCTCTTTACTGATATTCAGGCAAGAGGCAGATACCCCTCCTACAGCAGAAAGCTGTTTTCGGACCTTGATGTATGCATTGACATGGAGGAAGGGGACGAGGATCTACTTAAGAATACCGTTGACTTCATTTCCTTTAGCTACTATATGAGCAAGTGTACTGCAAGGGATACTTCCAGGTATGAAAAGGGACGTGGCAACCTGACATCAGGAGTAAGGAATCCATATCTTCCTGAATCTGAGTGGGGCTGGCAAATTGATCCCCAGGGACTCAGGTATATCTGCAACTATTTCTACGACAGATATCAGAAGCCACTATTTGTGGTCGAGAATGGTCTGGGAGCGTTGGATGTTCTTGTTGAAGAGAATGGTATGAAAACAGTTAACGACGATTACAGGATAAAGTATCTGAATGATCACCTGGTTGAGCTTGGTAAGGCCATCGATGATGGAGTCGAAGTCATTGGCTATACAAGCTGGGGTTGTATAGACCTCGTCAGCGCATCAACTGCTGAGCTCAGGAAAAGGTATGGCTTCATCTATGTCGACAGGAATGACGATGGATCAGGTACGCTGTCACGCTACAAAAAGAAAAGCTTCAACTGGTACAGGGAGGTCATAATGACCAATGGAGCCAGTCTGAATTAATAAAAGGCATATCGTGCAAAGGCTGAATTTTAAGGCAGGCATGGTATGCCTTTTATCGAGTGTTAATACAACTACTTAGTCACTCAGGCATATCTTCTCAGAATGCGTTCAAAAACTGGTCTGAAATATATCCCAGGAAGTCATTTATCTATACCACCTAAATTTGGTTAGTGGTATAATTTCAGCGTAAAGGAGGCTGCCATGAAGAGACTACTGAAGACCTATCTACCATTCACCAGATGCGTGATTCAGGCCTTTGCAGCATACAGGATGAACTTCTATGTCTGGATCCTCGGTGACATGTTCCAGACAATGGTACTGCTGTATATATGGTACGCCATATTCCAGAGCTCGACACAATCTGTGATCCAGGGCTTTACCTTCAGGGAGATGACGGGATATGTAGTGATGTCGACAGTCACGGGAATGCTTATAAGCAACGATGTGCATTGGGCTATCGGAGAAGACGTTCGGACCGGAAACATCGCAATGAACCTGATAAAGCCTGTGAGCTATCAGCTTAGGCAGTATTTCGCGAGCATCGGAGGCCTTGTCGCAAACTTCCTGTTCATATTCCTTCCCCTTTGGACTGCTTATACGACGTACAACTACTTTGCACTGGGGATGCTGCCATCACCGTTTCGCATAGCAGTTTATTTCCTCAGCGCATTTTTAAGCTCATTGATACTTTTTTATATCAACTATATTTTCGGACTGGCTGCCTTCTTCGTCGAATACGTCTTCGGATTCGTATTTGCCAAGGAAGCAGTAGTAAGGCTCCTTTCCGGGAGCCTCATCCCACTAACCTTCTTCCCTCAGGCCTTCCGCTCAGTATTTGCATTCCTGCCCTTTGCAGGACTCATATTCACACCGGTCATGGTATACCTTGGGAAATACAGTGGTCTTGAGCTTCTTAAGAACATGGGAGTCCAGGCGATCTGGGTACTTATACTTGCAGGGATCACGCAGCTTGTATGGAAGAGCGCAATAAAGCGCCTTACCATACTTGGAGGTTAGGATGAAGACATTCAGACGCTACTACAAGCTATATGGCATGTTCCTAGCCCAATATATGAAGACGCTCATGCAGTCAAGGACTGACTTCTTTGTAGGGGTTCTTGCCTTCTTCCTTACTCAGTTCGGAGGGATCGCCTTCATCGCCCTTGTGTTCCTGCAGATACCAGACCTCCTTGGGTGGAGCTTCCACGAGCTCCTGTTCATATATGGATTTGCAAACATTCCAAGGGGCCTTGACCACATGTTCACCGACTACCTGTGGCTGTTCGCGGGCAATTCTGTCGTAAACGGAGAATTCGACAGGTATCTCCTGAGGCCGTTAAATCCCCTGTTCCAGATAATCGCGCAGAAATTCCAGCCTGACGGCATCGGTGAAGTCATCATAGGGATCATCCTGGTCTCTTACTCTTCAATAAACGGAGGGATACAGTTCACACCCTTCAAGGTGATGATCTTCATATTGCTTGTGCTCCTTGCAACGTTCATATACACGAGCATCAAGCTGTTCTTTGCTGCACTTGCCTTCTGGATCCAGCGAAGCCAGTCGATACTGTTCATGTTCTATTCCATGAGCGATTTCGCCAAATATCCGCTGGAGATATACCACAAGTTCATAAAGACATTCATAACCTACATTGTGCCATATGCACTGACTGCATATATCCCGGCCTCATACTTTCTGGGTGAGGCAGACCTTATCCCGACGCTGATTAAGGTTTCAATAATATGCTTCCTTGCACTGACACTCGGATACACCACATTCAAGCGCGGAATGAAGCGATACGAAAGCGTCGGGAACTAAACGGACTCAGGGAGGTGAGACACAATGGATACAAATGGAATAATGATAGAGGTAAACGGACTTACAAAAAGCTTCAAGTCCTTCAAGAAGGAAAAAGGCATAAAAGGAACTCTTAAATCCCTTATAAGCCGTGAGTATACAAGCATAGATGCAGTGAAGGATGTCTCCTTCGACATCAAAAGAGGCGAGATCATCGGGTATATTGGTGCCAATGGCGCTGGAAAGTCTACAACGATAAAGATGATGACAGGTATTCTCACTCCGACAGAAGGTTATGTAAAGGTAGACGGGAGGATCCCCTACGAGGAGAGGACTGAAAACGCCAGGCACATAGGTGTCGTCTTCGGACAGAAGACCCAGCTCTGGTGGGACCTTCCTCTTGGGGAGACGTATTCAATTCTCAAGGAGATCTATGAGGTACCAGATGACTTCTATGAGGAGCAGATGAAGTACTTCGACCAGGTATTCGAGCTTTCTACCTTCATGGACAAGACAGTAAGGACACTGTCACTTGGACAGAGGATGAGAGCTGACCTTGCTGCATCCATGCTGCACAATCCCCAAGTCCTGTTCCTGGATGAGCCGACTATAGGCCTGGATGTAGTAGTAAAGGAAAGGATCAGGAAAGCCATAAAGGACATGAATGAGAAATACGGTACCACAATAGTGCTTACGACCCATGACATGAGCGACATCGAAGAGCTCTGTCACAGGATCATAATAATAGACAAGGGTACCCTTCTTTACGACGGTGGGATAGACAAGATCAGAAAGGACTACGGCTTTGAAAGGAAGATAACCTTCGACCTGAGGTACGATAACGAAGATGACGTCAGAAAAAACTTCTCCTCCATTTATCAGACCATAGACGGAAGCACACAGGAAAATCTGCGCTTCACCATCCAGGACAATCAGGCAGTCATCAATTTCAACAGGAACGAGATAGGCATCTCGAACATCATGAACTTCGTGCTCCACAGCTTCAACGTCCTTGACTTCTCAGTCCAGGACATGGATATCGAAGCCATCGTAAAGCAGATATACACGAAATAAACAGAAGCCCTGGCCATCGCCAGGGCTTCTGTTAAAAGGGTTTTTCACAGAGGTAAAACTGTGAGATATATCGGGAGTTTACTTGTTGACTACGTTGATCGGACTTCCTGCTGCAAACTTCTCCAGGTTGTCCACCGCTATGTCCATGAGCCTCTTCCTTGATTCCTTCGGTGCCCATGCTATGTGCGGGGTGATTATCATGTTCTTTGCCTTAAGCAGCGGATTGTCGCTTTTTATAGGTTCCGTCGCAACGACGTCGGATCCAGCAGCGAACACCTTGCCGCTTTCAAGGGCTTCCCTCAGGTCTTCCTCAACTATCAGCGGTCCTCTGGATGTGTTGATTATTATGACTCCATCCTTCATCTTCGCTATGTTAGCCTTGTTTATTATACCTTCGGTCTCCTTGAACAGGGGCACATGCAGGCTTATGACGTCTGACTCACCAAAAAGTGTGTCAAGGTCAGCATATCTGCAGGTATCACTCTCAAGCTCAGGTATCTTGTAGCTGTCATATGCTATTACCTTCATCCCGAATGCCTGGGCTATCCTTGCGGTCGCCTGGCCTATCCTTCCGAAGCCCATTATTCCCATGGTCTTTCCTGCAAGCTCCATCAGAGGATACTTCCAGTAGGTCCAGTCCTGGTTGCTTGCCCATTCTCCCGCAAATACCGAGTCAGAGTGAGCTCCGACATGGTGGCATATCTCGAGCAGCAGCGCGAACACATACTGTGAGACTGCCGTGGTTCCATAGGTAGGTATGTTGGTCACAGCTATTCCTGCTTCCTTTGCAGCAGCCACATCAACCACGTTGTAGCCTGTTGCCAGGACTCCGACGTATTTCATGTTCTTGCATGCAGCTATGGTCTCTTTTGTTATCGGAGTCTTGTTGACTATGACAGCATCGGCATCGCCGATCCTCTCAACGATCTTCTCGACAGGTGTCCTGTCATATACAGTCACCTCTCCAAGCTTCTCGAAGCCTTCCCAGGAAAGGTCTCCGGGGTTTTCGGTGTATCCGTCAAGTATCACTATCTTCATATTCTTATACCTCACTCTTCAAAAAATATTCCCACCGCTATTATATCCCATTACTTCGGACTATTCCAAAGCAGACATCAGCTTCCTTGAATATCCATGAAGTCATCGCTTCTAGTAGTTAGCGTAATCCTTGTCGTTCTCAAGCTGCCTGAGAAGTTCCTTTGCATCCTTTACACTGTAGCCCTCATGGATGATCTTCCTGAGTACTACTACAAGTGCAGTCACATCGTCATATTCCCATACGAATCTGCCCATTGTTACTCCGCCTACTCCGCAATCAAGGGCATCCCTTGTCATCTGGAGATAATCGTCAAGTGTTTTGCAGCTGTCTCCTCCCTGTATTACCACTCTTGCAGGGCATGACTCGATGACCTTGTGCATGCTCTCCATGTCACCGGTATAGGTCGTCTTTATGATGTCAACTCCAAGCTCAGCTCCTGCTCTTACGCAGTATGCAATGTTTTCCCACTTTGTCCTGTCCGCCGGTGCAACTGATTCTCCCTTTGGATAAATGTGTCCGATAAGAGGCATTCCAAGGCTCATGCACTGCTTTGACATCATTCCTATGTCATGGATCTGCTGTGCCTGGAAGTCTCCGAGCATCATGGCACCAACGGATACTGCATCCGCGCCCATTCTTACTCCCTCTTCAGCGTCACCGAACAAAACGTCTGATGTAGGATTTACCGGTGAGTAGCTGGAGCACTTAAGGAGAAGTGAAGCCTTTCCAGCATGCTTAGGCCAGCAAAGCTCAGCTATTCCCTTTGTCATCGTTATGGCATCGGGTCTTCCTGCCACTATCTTGTCTATTGTCGCCTGTATAGGAATAAGACCTGTCATGATCCCTCTCGAAATCGAGTGGTCCACCGTGATCGCCATCATCTTGTCGCTCTTTGCATTTACCAGTCTGCTCATTCTTACCGCTTTTCCAAGCATTGCCATTATATTTCCCTCCAAAATCTTTTTATAGTTCGAGTACTACACTTTTCTCTTATGCCTCTATCATTATCTTCAAGCCTGAACCATCAAGGAACTTCTCGTAAGCTGCCTTGAAGTCATCCAGCTTGTATACATGGGTCGCAATTTCATCCAGGTCGATCTTCCCCGTCTTGACCATCTCTGCAGCCGCAAGGTAGTCGCTTCTCTTGTATGCGGTCGATCCGCAAATGTTGAGCTCGTTGTAGTGTATTGTGTTTGCACTCATCTGGCTCATACCATCTCCGGCAAATCCGGCAAACAGACATACTGTTCCGCCCTTCTTTGCAAGATTTATGGTTGAGTTCAGTATTGAAGGCACGCCTATTGCTACGATTATGACATCAACTCCGAGGCCGTCAGTCTCTCTCATGACTATCTCGTTAAGGTTCTCGGATGTAGGGTCGACTATGACGTCCGCACCGAGAGTCTTGGCCTTATCCCTTCTCATCTGGTTTGGTTCGCTTATGATCACCTTGCTTGCTCCTGCAATCTTTGAGAGCTGAAGGTGCATGAGTCCGATAGGACCTGCTCCGACCACAAGCACAGTGTCATTGAATCCCGTCCCTGCATTTACCATGCCCCTTATGCAGCATGCCAGAGGTTCAATAAGTGCTCCTGCAGTGCTTGAAACATGGTCAGGCATCTTTACTACATTACCTGCCTGGATCGCAATTCCAGGTATTGCCAGATATTCCTCGAATCCGCCGTCAAACTGGTATCCTATGGCCTGTCTGTTGAGGCATGCATTTTCGCGTCCGTTTAGACAGCTGGAGCAGGAACCGCATGGAATGACGTTTGCTATAGCTACTCTTTCACCAACCGCAAATCCCTTAACCTCAGAGCCAATCTCTGAAATCACTCCGCAAATCTCATGTCCTATGACTGAAGGATATCTTACATCCTTGGTCTTCTTTCCTTCAAGTATCCTTATGTCAGTTCCGCAGATAGCCGCTTTTTCCATCTTTACCAGAAGCTCATCCGCCTTGATGACAGGCATCGGGATCTCCTTCGTAGAAAACATGTTAGGTCCTTCCAAAATTACTGCTTTCATTAATTTACCTCCATAGACAGTTCATACATAACAGCTCAGATCTTATAATCGCTCGACTTGATTCAATTATACCGCATGTTACAGATTTTACAATCGTTTTTGACTAAATAAATTCATATTCATTCAATACAGTTCATCTTTTAAGTCATTTTATGACCATTTCTCTGAATTTTAGCAAATAAAATTGAGCTGTTAACGCTCAAGCATCATAATTCAAATATTTAAACATTTTATTTCAGATCGATCGCCTATTGTACAGCAATCTTCATACAAAGCCTGTCCTTGTGCATCAGCTTGTCAAGAGCAGGGTATAGTTCCTTGTAGATGTCATAGTTGCAGCGATATTGTGCTTCATTGATCTCAACCGGAACTACCTCATGCATCAGGTTGCTGCAGGTAGGTACCGATTCCAGGGTATGATGTCCTGAAGCGATCGCTCCAAGCATTGCAGCCCCGAATGCGGATGAATTGGGTGCTTCTACTGTATTGAACGGTATACCGAAAAGGTCTGCCCTTATGCTAAGCGCAAGCTCACTGCTTGACGCACCGCCTACGCACTTCACGCTCTCAGGGTC
This sequence comes from Clostridiaceae bacterium UBA6085, assembly GCA_002428605.1. Taxonomy (GTDB): domain Bacteria; phylum Bacillota; class Clostridia; order Clostridiales; family Clostridiaceae; genus Youngiibacter. Next base: position 105,915 of record DIXH01000037.1, on the reverse strand, counting down.
GATGTTCCATCTTTCCCTTGCTATGTTATACAGCTGATACATCCCATAGGCTGAGCTCTCATAAACAGCACGTACAAGGTCCGCCTTCCTCGTCTTGAGTCCAAGTCCGAAGAATACTCCGCAGGTATCAGCGTCGAATACCGGACTTCTTTCTCCGGAAAGGTAGGGCAGAAATACAACGCCGTTGGCCCCAGGTATTGATGTCCATCCGGCCTGTTCGATCTCCTCCACGCAGGTAAGTTCGGTAAACACATCGTTGATCAGCCAGTTTATCGCTGCGCCGGTGGTAGACATCGCTCCATGTGCAAGCCATAATCCGGGAATGACATGGCTCCTGTTCATGAACGCCTTATCAAAGACCGGCTCATCAAGGCATATGGTGAAAACACCCGATGTACCAAGGCTTTCAAAAACATCACCCTGCTTATTTATCCCAAGCCCGAAGCTTGAAGCGGCAGTGTCAGCGCTTCCGACTGCCACAGCTACATTGCTGTTAAGTCCGGTGATAAGGGCCATTTCAGGTGTCAACGTTCCGATGCTCTCATAGGGAGTTATTATCGGGGGAAGCAGGTCTCTTTCAATTCCAAAGGCTTCGAGCAGCGAATCATCCCAATCCTTAGGCTTTCTTATATCGACCATGCCGGAGTAGGATGCTACGGTCGGGTCAGCAAAAAGGTTACCGGTGAACTTTGCCGCAAGGTATGAATTAAGGTAAGCAAATTTGTGCACTTTCTCCCATACCTTCGGCTCATTTTCCCTTACCCATTCTATAAGAGCAGCGGAACAGGTGGATGAGCTTGGATTGTTACCCGTTCTCCTGAAATACTCATCTTTCCCGCCGATTTTTTCGACATATCGCGAGACTATCTCAGTGCTGCGGTTATCAAGATAAAGTATGGCCGGAAGAAGCGGTGTCAACTCATCATCCAGAAACATTACGGTTGGTGATGTTACGCTGAAGCTTATTGAAGCAATATCTGATTCGTAGCCTCTCGAAGCTATTCTCACCAGGGCAATCAAAGTATCAAAAAGGTTCATGGCATCAAGCTCCAGATGACCGTCATCAGATTTCATTATCACTGAATCCTCGATGACCTGTTTAATTAGCCTGCCTTCATGGTCGAAGAGACAGGCCTTGATCTTGCTTGTTCCGATGTCAATCCCCATGTATACGGGTGTTTGCATTACGCACCTCCATTTGTCGCAATAGGTTCCGGTGCGAAAATTCGCCTAGACGGTCACGACCTCTACACCGGCTTCTATGAATTTTTTCCTGCTGCCATCGCTTATCCCTGTATCGGTAACAAGGATGTCGATCATATCAGCGCCTGCAACCGAGACCATACCAGTGAGTCCCACCTTGCTGCTGTCAGTTACGCATATCAGCTGATGGCTTATCTCGATCATCTTCTTTGTTGCCGGGATAGCATCGTAGTCGTGCTTCGTTATACCTTCCTTGTAGGTAAGGCCGCTGGCGCCGACCACACAGGCTTCAGCATGAAGTCCTTCAAGGGACTTCAGCGCAAGCTCCCCATAAAGGTTCCCTGCATCAGTCTTGAGTACCCCACCAACGAGGATCACGTCTATGTTCTCTCTTCCCCTGAGCACATTTGCAATATCCAGACTGTCAGTTATGACCCTTAAAAGCCTTGATGGCCTCAGGTTCCTTGCAACAGCAAGTGTAGTGGTTCCGGTATCAATGACTATGCATGCCGCATCCTGAACTAGACCGGCCACATATTGACCAATACGCTCCTTTTCCTCAACATATCGTTCAGATCGAGAGGTATAAGTCATCTCCTCGTTCCTGAACTGGCTTCCGAGCACTACTGCCCCGCCATGGGTCCTCTGTATCTTACCTTCAGTCTCAAGCTCTATGAGATCCCTGCGCACCGTAGAAATCGATGAATTAAGTATCCTGACCAATTCGCCTATTGATATGTATTTGTTCTTTTCCATTTCCCTGATTATGATTTCGTGGCGTTCCGCAGCGATCATATTGTTGCTCCTCCCAAATTTCCATTTAATATCCTATCTAAAATATATCCCTTATCCTCCAACTATCCAAGACCGTAAACGGAAAAATTCAGGAATATTCTTTTATATCGGGAACAGGAAGTTCAACGGCCCCATGATGATTCCAGGGAATACCGCAAGTATCGCAAGTGACATGATCAGAATGATTATCCATGGCATCAGCTTTGGAACGATCTGTTCAAGCCTGAGGCCGGTAACACTGGTAGCAGCATACAGGCACACCCCGACAGGCGGTGTTATGAGTCCCAGAGCCAGTGAAAGTACAAGGAATACAACGAAGAACAGAGGATCCACTCCAACAGAAGTGACAGCCGGAAGAAGTATCGGTACCACTATGTAAATTGCAGCGGTAGCGTCCATTATCATTCCAACAACAACCAGGAAAGCAAGCACAACAAGCATTATAAGTATTGGATTCGATGTAAGGCTTGTTATCGATGTTGCGATCTTAGCAGGAAGTCCGTCAAATTCGAATATCCAGTTAGCAGACTTTGCAGTGACCGCTATGAATAGAATTGTTCCGGTTGTCTTGGTGGTGTTGATCAGAAGCCTCGGTATGTTCCTAAGAGTAAAGCCCTTGTATATCGTGAGGGATATTATCGTTGAGTATACAACAGCTATCGCAGCAGCTTCAGTAGGGGTAACGATCCCTGTAAACATTCCGATGAGGATTATAACCGGAACCAGCATAGCTGGAATAGAAATTATCAGGCTCCTGAAGAATATCTCAAGGCTGAATTTCGACCTGTCACCAATCTTATGCTTTTTGCAGTAGAGGTGGTTATAGACCATGAAGACCACCGCGATCATGAGTCCAGGTATTACACCACCTACAAGCGCCTTGCCCACTGACACATTTGCAACCGAAGCTGCAACTATCATAAGGATGCTTGGAGGAATCATCGTTGCAAGTGTTGATGTCGCAACTGTGATTGCAGCAGAATATTCCTTGTCGTAGCCACGCTTTTCCATGGCACTCATTTCAAGTACTCCAAGACCTGCCACATCGGCAACTGAAGATCCGGACATACCGGCGAAGATAAGGCTGGTTACGATGTTGACATGACCGAGTCCGCCTGGCATCCAACCTACCATTGAGTTTGCGAAATTGAATATCTTATCTCCAACTCCGCCCTTGTCCATTATGTTTCCTGCAAGTATGAACAAAGGAACCGCAACCATTATGAAGCTGTTCATTGAGCTGAACATGGACTGGGAGATAAGAGTCAGGGGAATATCCGAAAATAGAGCCAGAGTCAGAACGCTTGAGAATCCCAGCGATACGGCAACCGGTATGCCAAGGAACATGAGTATGAAGAATAGTGATATAAGGAAAATGCTCATTGGTTTACCTCCGTTTTTGGTTTTGTAAGACTTTCAATATCTACAGTATGTGGGTGTAGTATCAGGGACTCAAGCAATCCTATTACGCACAGTACACCCGAGACTGGAACGCTTGCTCCTATTATCCACATCGGAATCATAAGTGCCGAGCCCATTTCGTTCATGTTGACCTGCTGCATCATCAGCTGATATCCATATACGATCATGAATCCGAAAAATACCAGAGAAAAGAAAGTATACGTCCATTTGCTGAGCTTTTTTATGATTGGGGGTGCATATCCAACCATTATCGTAACTCTAGCTGATTCGGAATTTCTGAAGCCCATCCCGATACCAAGGAATATGATCCATATGAATATGAACCTTGTACCCTCTTCTGTCCAGGGGGCAGGGTTTCCAACTACTCTTCCGAGTATCTGGATTATTACTGTGACCACAATGGCACCTGCAGCGATACCTGCGAGAGCATCGACGATCTTGTTCAAAACGCCGACGAACTTGCTGAAACCTGCCTTCCAGGAGCCCTGATTGTTTTTATCCTTCATGTCGTTCATCATATTCTCCTTAAATGAAGCGCAAGCCATAAGATATTCATTTATCATATGGCTTGCGTCAGAGTGCCTATTGCTTATTTCTTGCCTACGAACTCAAGTGTCTTGTTGAAGAATGCCTCATCGCCTACCAGTTCCTTGAACGTCGGGTAAAGCTTCTTGGATACATCAACGAACTGCTGCTGCTGTTCAGCTGTGATCTTGTTAAGTGTCATTCCCTTTGAAACAAGTGTATCTATAGCTGTCTGGTCCTGCTTGCTGTCGTAATCAACCTTCCAGCCCTGCATTTCCATGGTCACATCCTCAAGAACCTTCTTCTGTGCATCGGAAAGCTCGCCGTATTTCTTGGTGTTGATTCCGACTATCCAGCCATCAGCCATATGGTTTGTGACTGAAATGTACTTCTGAACTTCATAGAACTTTGCTGATACAGGAACATCCACTGGATTTTCCTGACCATCTATGGTCTTAAGCTGAAGGGCGTTGTATACTTCTCCGAATGCCATTGGAGTAGGTATTGCTCCTGCTTCCTTGAAGAAATTTACCCAAAGCGGGTTGTTTGGTACTCTCAGCTTAACTCCTGCAAGGTCAGCTGGAACTGTTATAGGCCGTACTGCATTGGTTATCTGCCTGAAGCTCCTTGTCCAGTATCCAAGTCCTGTTATTCCCATGCTGTCTATGCTTCCAAGAAGCTCCTTGCCAGTGTCGCTGTTAAGGTAATCAGTGAACTGCTTTGTATCGTCAAACAGGTAAGGGATGCTTATTGCGTTGAACTTTTTCTCAAAGTTCGCGTAAAGCGAGGTTGAAAGTACAAGCATGTCCAGTGCGCCTGATCCAAGCTGCTTAACAGCTGCGCTTGGGTCTGCGCCATAAAGCGAACCGTTTGGATAAACCTTTATCTTAATGGATCCGTTGCTCTTCTCAAGTACCTTCTTTGCAAATTCATTTGCAGCTACAGTTATTGAAGAAGTATCAGGGTCAGGAGTCGACAGTGTGAATTCTATTGTCTTTTCAGTCGGTGCCGCCGTTGTTCCCGTTCCAGTAGTCGTAGGTGTAGTCGGTGTCGTCGATCCACATGCGGCAAGTGATACGGTGAGCATTGCAGCAAGAACAGCACTTAAAATTTTCTTCAATTTTGTTTCCCCCTTGAATTTTGATTGATAGAAAAAGATTCAGCAGATTTTACCGTTTTTAAACATTTCCTTTTCAAACTTATGTTGCCATGATCCTACTGTCATTTAGTGAATACATTCGAGCGACATCACTTAATAACTTGCTGTTTTTTTGAACGATTATCTCTACTACTTGCTATTATACACAAATAAATAACGTTTTCAAGCACTATTTCATTTAAAATTGTTCAATTTCGTTTATTTTTATTTATTCGAAAACGATTATCAACTAAACGCCGTGTATCATATGTCTTAACGAATTAAATCTATCTCTCTATAAAATTGACTTCAATCATAAGAAGGGTTATTACATTCCGTCAAGGAGATAAAAATAGGAATACCATGGATGCCGCTTTCATAATTTTGGGGATAGACATATGAAAAGCTGTATTTATGAAAACTTCTGAAAATTTACACAACATTTACATGAAAACACCCTTTTCTTTACATGAATGCAATATAATAGAAGAAACAACAGAAAGGGGGTGAAAAATATTGAAGAATTTAAACATATGCATAGACATCGACGGAACAGTTACAGAGCCATTCTACTGGCTGGATAAGGCCAACTCCTATTTTGGAAAGAACCTGAAGCCAAGAGAAATAAGGGTTTATGACATTGAAGAGGCTATGGGACTGCTGCCTGGAGATTATGACAGATTTTACGACGAATTCGGCGAAGAACTTCATAGGGGAGCCAGAATTAGGTCGGGAGTTACAGAAGTAATAAGAAGGCATCATCTTACTCACTATATACATTTCGTCACAGCAAGAGACAAGAGAATGAAGGATGTAAGCATCGAATGGCTGAAGAGCCACAACATTGCCCTTGATTCCATCTCACTTCTTGGCAGCCACGACAAGGCAGGCAAGGCAGCGGAGCTTGCGTGCGACATCTTTATCGAAGACAGGTATGAGAACGCACTTCAGCTCTCTGAAGCAGGATACGATGTCATACTGATCGACTGCAGCTACAACAAGGGGCCACTACCGTCAAACGTGACAAGGCTTAAGCACTGGTACCAGGTCGACCGTTTTATAGCTGAATACTCGGTAATGTACGACTCACTTGAACTCGTCCTTTGACAGATCCGTAACTTAATAGCATGAACAGCATTGACAGCCGATTCCGCCTGAAAATTACCTATGGCGGCTATCCGGGCGTCAATTTTCATTTCCGGGCAAAATATATTTATACCCTTCTCTTATTCAATAGTCATCCTTTCTTGATACAAATTTATCTGATGTTTTTGACAGTTTGTCATAATTCAATTTCATTTTGATTCCAAACCCCTATTCTTAGAATCCTTTCCAATCACTTGGATATCCATTCTTATTCAACGATTTTCCCTTAATTTCAAGTGTTCGATTTTCTACAACTACAGTGCTTAAAATCTTACATAGTGCAAATTGAATATGATTATATTTTATTATTCGTAATTATCTGTTAATTATTTGACAACGTTTTCTATAAATGTTAAAACAGAGATATGGATAAATCTATGATGAGAGGGCGAGTGTATGGAAATTATCAAGGAAAATCCGGTTCATAAGCTGCTGACTGACGAAAAACTTGCTGAACTCGACGCCTACATCGAAAGCCTTGACGACAAGGAAGGCATGCTGATCCATATCCTTCACAAGGGACAGAGCATATTCGGTTACCTGCCGAGAGAACTCCAGCTCCATATAGCAAGGAAGATCCGTGTCCCCGCCTCCAAGGTCTTCGGTGTCGTAAGCTTCTATCACTATTTCACAGAGACTAGGCGTGGTGAGCACACAATCAGCGTATGTATGGGTACCGCCTGCTTCGTCAAGGGTGCTGAAGCAGTCAGGGAGACCCTGAAGCGGGAACTGAAGATAGGCTTCGGAGAGACTACCGAAGACAACAAGTTCACCCTTAACGAGGTCAGGTGCATTGGCGCTTGCGGTCTGGCGCCCGCCTTGATGGTTGATGGCAAGGTCTTTGGACACATGACAGAGGACACCGTCAAGACTGTCATCAACACTTATAGGGGAGAGTGATCCATATGATCAATAGTATTGATGAACTCAGAGAGATCAAAAAATCACTGACAGACGTTCGCTCGCTACGCGAGACCGGAGGAGGAAAAGGCAAGGTAACTGAAGTGCTGGTGGGACTTGCCACCTGCGGTATAGCCGCAGGCGGAAAAGAAACCTATGTCGCCATAGAGGAAAAAATTGCAGAGCTTGGACTTGAAGACATTAGGATGGTCAAGGTTGGCTGCATCGGCTCGTGCTACTGCGAACCAACAGTACAGATAAATGTGCCAGGGAAGGTACCTGTTTATTATGGCTATGTTGATGAGGAAGCGGGACGTGAAATAGTTGAAAAGCACCTTGCCAAGGGTGAAGTAGTTGAAGAGAAGGTAGTCAATATGAGCTTCAACAGGACTGATCCAATCAAGGCGAAGAAACGGCAGCTGAGGATTGCCTTGAAGAACTGTGGAAGTGTTGACCCGGAGATGATAAGTGAATACATCGCATTCGACGGCTATGAAGCTCTTGCCAAAGTCCTTCGGGACTACAAGCCGCAGGGTGTAATTGACATCCTAAAGGAAAGCGGCCTTCGAGGAAGAGGAGGCGGCGGATTCCCAACAGGACTTAAATGGCAGGCTACCTTCGACCAGCCTGGAAACGAGAAATACATGATCTGCAATGCTGATGAAGGAGATCCGGGTGCGTACATGGACAGGTCTGTCCTGGAGGGTGACCCCCACTGCGTACTTGAGGGTCTTACCATCGGAGGATATGCGACTGGAGCAAACCACGGGATAATATACATAAGGGCAGAGTATCCTCTTGCCATTGAAAGGCTTAACATTGCAATGGCACAGTCGAGGGAAATGGGATTCCTAGGCAAGAACATAATGGGAAGCGGATTCGACTTCGATATCGAGATGAGGCTGGGCGCCGGAGCATTCGTATGCGGCGAGGAAACTGCGCTTATACATTCCGTTGAAGGAAAGCGCGGAGAACCGACAAAGAAGCCTCCTTATCCTTCTGTACAGGGTTACAAGAAGAAGCCTACGACAGTAAACAATGTTGAGACCCTTGCCAATGTGCCGCAGATAATACTGAACGGATCCCGCTGGTTCTCAAGCATTGGAACTGAAAAATCCAAGGGCACAAAGGTATTCGCATTGGTCGGGAAAGTAAAGAATGTAGGTCTTGTAGAGGTTCCTATGGGTACCACTCTTCGCGAGATAATATACGATATAGGCGGAGGCATGGCAAACGGGAAGGAATTCAAGGCAGTACAGACTGGAGGACCTTCAGGAGGAGTCATCTCCACTGAGAATCTAGACACCCCTATTGAATACGAGACATTGAGAGCCATAGGCACCATGATGGGCTCCGGCGGAATGATCGTAATGGATGAGGACAACTGCATGGTCGACATTGCAAAGTTCTACCTCCAGTTCACCATGGACGAATCCTGCGGAAAGTGCACCCCGTGCAGGATCGGGACAAAGAGGATGTATGAGATCCTCGACAGGATTACAAAGGGCAAGGCCGAACCTGATGTGCTTCATAAGCTGGACAGGCTTGCAAACAACATCAAGATCTCAGCGCTTTGCGGACTGGGACAGACTGCACCGAATCCGGTACTCAGCACAATGAAGTATTTTGAAGAGGAATACAGAGCCCATGTTGAAGACAAGAAATGCCCTACCGGGTCATGCAAGGGCCTGTTCAAGTACTGGATACTTCCAGACAAGTGCGTGGGCTGCACAGCCTGCAGAAGAGTCTGCCCGGTTGGTGCGATAACAGGACACCCGAAACAGATACACATCATCGACATGAACCTGTGCATATCCTGCGGATTATGCTTCGATACCTGCAAGTTCAATGCGATCAACAGAGGGTAGGTGAAAAACGATGAGTGATAAAGTGAATATCAAGATAAACGGCGTTGACCTTGCAGTCGACAAGGGGATCACCATACTGGAAGCGTCGAAGCTCGTCAATGCTGACATCCCGACCCTTTGCCATCTGAACCTGGAGGGCTTCGGAATAGTCAACAGGACAGCCTCCTGCAGAGTATGCGTAGTGGAGATTGCCGGAAGGGCACCCCTTGCGCCTGCATGCTCTGAGGTCGTCACTGAAGGTATGGACATAAGGACAGATTCGCTGAAGGCAGTTGCAGCCAGAAGGCTCAACCTTGAGCTGCTGCTTTCAAACCATCCGTTCGAATGCCTGACCTGCAGGAAGAACCTTGAATGCGAGCTTCAGGCTCTTGCCCAGAAGCTTGCCATACATGAGATAACATATACAGGAGAAAAGAAGGACAGGCCAATAGACAAATCATCCTTCGCCCTGGTAAAGGATCCTGACAAGTGCGTAATGTGCAGAAGGTGCGAGACCATGTGCAACGAGGTCCAGACCTGCGGCATACTTTCTGCCGTATCAAGAGGCTTCGATTCATTTGTCGGCCCTGCATTCAACCTGGACATGGTGGACACATCCTGCACTTTCTGCGGCCAGTGTGTTGCAGTATGCCCTACAGGAGCACTTTCAGCAGTAAACACCACACACAAGGTATGGACAGCCCTTCAGGATCCAAGAAAGCACGTTGTGGTGCAGGTGGCTCCGGCTGTAAGGGTTGCAATCGGTGAGATGTTCGGAATGGAGCCAGGAACTATCTCAACAGGTCAGCTTGCAACTGCCTTCAGGAGAATGGGCTTCGATGGAGTATTCGATACTGACTGGGCAGCTGACCTTACAATAATTGAAGAGGCTTCCGAGCTGGTCCACAGGATCGAGCACGGCGGAAAGCTTCCGATACTCACAAGCTGCTGCCCAGCATGGGTCAGGTTCTTCGAATACCAGTTCCCTGATATGCTCGATATACCTTCAACCTGCAAATCCCCTCAGATGATGATGGGTTCTGTTGTCAAATCCTACTATGCCGAGAAGATGGGTATCGATCCAAAGGACATCGTCGTTGTATCAGTAATGCCATGCATCGCGAAGAAGGCCGAGATACAGAGGGAAGAGCTTTTCATGGACGGACTACATGAGGTCGACTGGGTAGTAACAACAAGAGAGCTTGGATATATGCTGAGAGAAGCAGGCATAGATTTTTCAACGCTTCCTGATGGCGAATTCGACAGTCTCCTTGGCGAAAGCACAGGAGCCTCAGTAATATTCGGAGCCTCAGGCGGAGTAATAGAGGCTGCTGTAAGGACAGCATATGACTGGCTTACGGGTGAGGACCTTAAGGAGGTCGATTTCAAGCAGCTAAGAGGTCTTGAAGGCGTCAGGTCGGCAAAGGTAAAGATCAAGGACATGGAGCTTAACATCGGAATCGCCCATGGACTTGGAAATGCCAGGAAGCTCCTTGAGAGCATTAGACGCGGAGAATGCGAGTTCCAGGCAATAGAGATAATGGCATGTCCCGGAGGCTGCATAGGCGGAGGCGGACAGCCCTTCCACCATGGAGACATGGATATCATAAGGAAGAGACAGGAAGCTATCTACAAGGAGGATGCAGGAAAGCCAAAGAGAAAATCCCACGAGAACGAAATGGTCATGAAGCTTTACAGGGAATACATGGGAGAACCCTATGGTGAAAAAGCCCACGAGCTGCTCCACACCCACTATGTCCCAAGAGAGATGATCTAAAAGCAGAGGCACATAGAAATAACAATGAAACCCTAAAACAGACAGAAGGGACCGAAAACCGGTCCCTTCTCGTCTTTTCTAATTTCAATCTGATGTGGATTTGCCAATTAGGCATTTAAGGCTTCCATTTAAGATATCTTCAGCCGCATGGATGTCATTCTGTCAGACCGATTTCACGCTATCGTCCCTTAAGATGAAGAAGAGAGCAATGGCTGAAGCAATCGCAAGTGAACCTCCGAAAAAGAATGGAGCACTCGGGCCGATACCGTCCCAGAGCAGCCCTGCAACGATTGAGGCCGGAAGCAGCGCCACTCCCACCAGGGTCGAGTGCAATCCAAGAACCGTACCCTTGAGGCTCGCAGGTGCAAGCTCAGATACCAGAGCCCTCTCCACTCCCGCGGTCATAGCGGTATAAACACCATAGAATGCAAACAGGGATGCCACCATATATTTGGAGGTTGCAACTGCAAAGCCGGTGTAAACCGCACCGAACACAAGATATCCTGCAACGAGCAGTTTTCTTCTTCCTACCTTGTCGGAAAGCTTCCCGAGCGGCAGCGCCAGCAATGACGATACGACATTGTATACGAAGTAAAGGAGTACGACAGTTGCAGAGTCATAGCCCGCATCCCTTGCCCTCAAAAGGAGGAATGCATTGGATGAGTTCCCCAGCGTGAAGACGAACGCGGTAATGAGAAACAGCTTTAGCCTTGAGTCAAGGTTCCTGAAGCCTTCTATGAGATTACCCATGTCCTTCTTCTTTGCAGCAGTGCCCTTTTCCTTTACCTTGAGGAGAATCGCGAGTCCTATGAACGACGGGATCATCGATACCATGAAAAGTGTCTTGTATTGTCCCGTCCCAGTTGTGGTCTTAAGAAAAACATATGCAAGAAGTATTCCTATAGCAGATCCAGCCATATCAAGAGCCTTATGCAGGCCGAAAGAAGACCCCAGCTTGTTCTTATCGGAACTTTCTGCAACGAGCAGATCCCTCGGGCTTGTCCTTATGCCTTTCCCAAGCCTGTCTATGACCCTCGCAGCAAGAATGCCTCCCCACGACGAAGACAGCACAAGTGCGATCTTGTAGAGGAGTGAAGTTGAATAACCGATGAAAGCTATCCTCTTCTTCTTCTTATACCTGTCTGAAAGGTACCCACCGAGTACTTTCAGGAGACTAGCGAGGCTCTCGGCTATACCTTCGACAAGACCAACTATCGCCGGCGTAGCCCCGAATGTCCCTGTCAGGTAAAGCGGTATGATCGGGTAGACCATTTCAGTGCTGATGTCTACGAAAAAGCTGACCAGCCCTATGAGCACAATATTTGACATAAAATCATCCCCTACTTATTAGTCATACAGCCATGCAGGATATCCTGTACAGCGGAAAGACTATCTATTCCAAGTTGCCCCGGAGCTGAGCCTTCACCTATTGAAGCAAAGGTCACTGCGGACCCGAAGAATTCTCCGGCTACCCTGGACAGCGCTCCAGTGCCTGACATGGATATGCAGATGATAGTATTGTCTGAGTCCTCTTCATTTAGGGTTAAAGAAGCATCAAGAAGTTCAAGGACATCCCTCCTGGAGTTAGGCATGACAGCAATCTTTGCGATGTCAGCGCCTGATGCCAGGATTTCTTTCATACGGTTTATGATCTCAGCCTTTTCGGGTGTCTTCCTGAAATCGTGATAGGAACCGACTATTCCAGCTCCATTCTCTCTTACCTCATCTATAGCCTTCCTCAGCTTTCCACCGTATGAGAACATCTCAATGTCGATGAGGTCACAATCTCCGGAGGCTGAAGCCTCCAGCAAAAGCCCTGAAGCCTGCTCTGAACTCAAGTCACTTCCTCCGCCTTCCTGGGTGGACCTCAGAGTGAAAATCAATGGCTTTTCACCAAGGGCATTTCTCAGTTCTTTAAGGACCTCAATTACCTTCTTTGGGTCCTTAAGTCCTTGGAAGAGGTCCGCTCTCCACTCGGCAAGGTCCGCCTCGGACCTTGCTATGAGCCTGGCAGCTTCAATTATACCCTCAATTTCCCCGGCGACTATCGGGACACATATCTTAGGTCTCCCTTCGCCGATCCTTACTCCTCTAACCTCTACCATTTGAATCTTCCTCCATAGGCTTACGCCTTCTCCATTGCCCGTCTCACCATCTCGTCCTTTTCCTCCTGCGGGAGAAGCTTTTCCATAAGAACAGCTATTACGGTTATTCCGATTATGCTCATGCCAAACCTTATACCTGTGAACTTAAGCCCCATGGAGGATGCCTCGAATAGAAGAAGCGGTATCTTTGTCGTAGACCATGCACCAAGCATGATGTAGACGTTGGTTACGCTGCTGCCCTTCCTGAGAAGCACTCCTGCGACAGGGAATGCGGCATAGAGAGGCCCTGCAGCTGCAGAGCCTATGAAGAATGCAATGAGTACGCCGACCATTCCTGATCCCTTCCCCATATACTTCACCATTGTCTCCCTCTTTACCCAGACATCAAGGAGTCCCAGCAGGACAAAAACAGGAGGGATGATCGAAAGCATTTCCAAAACGTTGCTCTTTGTGAGGGAAATGGACTTCAACCCGATCTCAGGGCTTATCAGGCCAATAACAAGATTAAGCGCTGCAAGTATGATGAATACCTTGTATCTTTTGAAAAACTTCTTACCCTTTTCCATTACATGAGTCCCCCCACAACCAAAGCTACTATGAATGAATATATGAATGCGATGGAATTTCGAAGGATCGCTGCCTTCTTCCCGAAGAAGCCTGTCTCAACCGGAAGAGTCACAACTCCAACCATCATGAGTGTCGATATGAACGCGGCGATCTGCATGTAGCCGGCTCCGCTCTTGAGGAGCGCTGCTGCAAGTGGGAACGCTATGAATCCGGGTATCAGTGTAATTGCTCCAATAGCTGCCGCAAGCACAACTCCGTACCAGCCAGAACCAGAGCCCATTATCCTTGAGATCTGCTCCGGTGTAAGGATCGAGAGCGTTATCCCGATTATGATGAGTACCGAAAGGAACTGTGGAAGTATGTTCTCGAAGGATCTCCAGGCTTTCATGAGGGACATCCGGGTCTTTTCCCTGCTTTTAACGAACGATACGGCAAGTGCAGCGCCTGCCACCAAATATAGTGCTGTGTTCATATTTCTCTCCTCTTTATGTCTTATCTTTAGAATATAATATCCATTCTACAGCCATTATGGTTTACATGTCTAATGTATTATGGAATGCACACATACCAAGCTGACCTTTTACCCGCATCCAATACCCTAACTGAGCTGAATACCTCCCTCATCTCCCCCTTCGGGTCCTTTATGAATCCGAAGTAGTCCCCTCCCTCGAGAGTCTCAATAACGCTAGTCATTAGTGACCTCACACCGTTGTAGTCATGTATCACAACGATGCCTTCTGTCACCTTTTTCATCTCCTTGTACATGGCGATCCTGTCTTCCCTGACCATGCCATGCGCCACATAGGATGCGATAGCCATGTCAAAGGACTTATCTTTAAATGGCAGCTCCTTTGCCGCATTACCGTAAAAAAGCTCGATATCTTTTCCTGCCAGCTTCCTCCTTGCTACCTGCAGCATCTTCTCTGAACCATCTATTCCCCAGACTGTCCGTCTCCCCTCAGAAAGGACCGAGATCAGCGAACCGGTTCCGCAGCCTACATCAAGTATCCTCTTCCGGCTGTCAAAGTCTATGTCCTCACTAAACCTCTCCAGCACTTCCCTGAACGATCTTCTCTGCATATTGAAAAAAAGTCCGTAAACAGGTGCAATAAAATCAAAAACTCCCATTCATATCCCCCCAGAGCCGCGAAACGTGTCTATCATCCCCATAACAGTCCCGGGAATGCTAGAGCAAGAAATATTGCTGAAAGAAAAGTATTCCAAGAACCTCGGATATGATCAGAAGTTTGCCCCTGTCCTTCTGAATAAGGGCTATAGCACCGCAAACAGTTCCTATCCCTGCAAAGGTTGCAGCTGTAAGTGCCGCTAAGAGCGCTTCCATTCTGGGTGCAGGGAACGGAAGGTTATAGGGCATGTTCATTGCCATGACCACTGACAGGAGAAGTAATAATGCTATCAGCATTGAAGTCACCGACCACCAGCCGGCTCGAGTAGATGGTGCCATGATCCCATTCCGCCTTTCATAATATGATCAAGACATGCCCGATTATTTTTTGTCCTTACACTGATATTAGCAATCCCGGGACAAACTAACAATAGACAATGGAAAAGGAGCGATCCCATTTTTATGGGACCGCTCCGGAACAGCTTTCCTACTCCCTCGCCTTGTGTATGGCATTGCCCAATACATCCATTGCGGCTTCCCTCACGGCTTCCGCTAAAGTAGGATGGGCATGTATCGTTGTGATGAGCTCATCAACCGTAGCTTCAAGCCTTATTGCAAGTGCAGCCTCGGCAATAAGGTCAGTAGCCCTCGGGCCGAGTATGTGGACTCCCAGTATCTCCTTGTATTTAGGGTCAGCAAGGATCTTCACAAGGCCCTCTCCGCCATTCATGATCATAGCCTTTCCGTTTCCACTGAGCGGGAACGTCCCCTTGATATAGGCTACGCCCTTCTCCTTAGCCTTCTCTTCGGTAAGGCCTACTGACGCGAACTCAGGTTCAGTGTATACACAGGACGGATTGGTCTTTTCATCATATATGCTGCTATGGCCCATGGCATTCTCTGCAGCACACTCCCCCATCACTGATGCCGTATGAGCAAGCATGATCTTCCCTATGCAGTCTCCCACAGCATAGATGTCAGGATTTGACGTTTGCATCTTCTCATCCACTGTTATCCTTCCCCTGTCGTGGATGACTCCTGCCCTTTCAAGGCCAAGACCATCAGTATTTGTCCTCCTGCCTACCGCCACCAGCACCTTGTCGCAGATGAAGGCCTTCATCTCGCCATCCATCTCCACGTTGACCCTGGACTTGTCCCCGTCCTCTTCAACGGAAACCACCTTTGCGGATGTATGTATCCCTATGCCCTTCTTTATAAGCTTTTTCCTTATTTCACCCGTAAGCTCTCCATCCATCATGGGAAGTATCACCGGCATCATCTCGATGACATCTACCTTTGTGCCGAAGGACCTGTATATGCTCCCTATCTCGACACCTATTACTCCTCCGCCGATGATGGCCATCGTTTCAGGGACCTCTGTCAGGTCAAGCGCTCCGGTGCTTGTGATGCAATTCTTTCCGTCAAGTCCCGGAATTGGCGGTATTGCCGGCACCGATCCCGCTGCGATTATGACCTTGTCCGGTGATAGCTCAAGAACGCCTTCAGCTGTCTCGACGCTGATCGTCTTTCCATCCTTGAAGCTTGCCGTCCCGCTTATTATCTCTATTCCATTGGACTTAAGGGTTGCGGTTACCCCATTGACCAGCCTTCTTACCGCAGTGGCCTTGCTCTTCTGTACACCTGTGAAATCAAGCTTAGGTTCAGCAAGTATCCCTCGCCTTTTGCCATCCTTCACCATGTCATAAAGGTGTGCGCTCTCGAGCATTGCCTTTGTCGGAATGCAGCCCACGTTGAGACAGGTTCCACCGATCTTTTCCTTCTCTATCAGTGTGACCTTTGCCCCTAGCTGTGCAGCCCTTATTGCAGCTACATATCCTCCTGGTCCTCCGCCTATTATAGCGATGCTTGTCATTCAAGCACCTCCTATATGAACAGGAGTGCCGGATTCTCCAGCTTCTTCCTGAGCCTTGCCAGGAACTGCGCAGCAACAGACCCGTCCACAACCCTGTGGTCAGCTGTCAGCGAAAGCCCCATGAACTTCTTTGTTGTGAATCCGCAGCAATCAGGTACCACAACTTCCCTGATGGCGTTTACTCCAAGGATAGCGACCTCAGGAAGGTTTATTATCGGCGAGAAGCTCTCGATCCCGAACATTCCGAGATTGGTTATAGTGAAGGTACCGCCTGACAGGCTGTCTGGTCCGAGCCTTCCGGCTCTTGCGTCTGTTGCAAGCAGCTTCAGCTCAATTGACAGCTCCTTCAGGCCCTTCTTGTCTGCATCCCTTATCACAGGAACAAGCAGTCCGTCATCAAGGGCAACGGCAATTCCAAGGTTGACATACTTCTTCATTATGATGTCTGTACCGTCAACAGATGAGTTGACAAGAGGGAACTCCGGAAGTGTCCTTGCCACCATGAATGCGATGATATCAGTATAGGATACAGGAACCTCTTCTTTCTTCAAAAGCTCTCTAAGCTGGTCCATGTTGGTTATGTCCACACTTATATCAAAGGTCACTGTCGGACACGTGTTCCAGCTCTCCGCCATCCTCTTGGCGATGACCTTCCTCATGCCGGTCATCTTTACCCTTTCCTCGCCGCCTGCCTCAGTCTTCGGTATTACCTTCTCGACATCAGCCTTCATTATCCTTCCTTCAGAAGGGACATCCTTAAGGTCGATGCCTTTATCAGCTGCCAGCTTTTCAGCCACAGGTGATGCCTTCAGAGGAGGTGCTTCCAGTACAGGAGTATATTTTTCAACATCCTCTATTGTTATCCTTCCGCCTGGTCCTGTTCCAGTCACAAGGGCAATGTCAATTCCCTTTTCCTTTGCAAGCTTCTTCGCTGCAGGTGATGCCGGAGCATTTGCCTTCGGCGCTTCAGGAGCCGGTGCTTCAGCTGCCTTCACCTCAATTGCCTTGGGTTCTTCTTTCCTGGCAGGTTCTGCTCCGCCTGGCATAAGGTCTGATATGTCCTCGTCGGCAGCGGCAATTATCGCCACAGGTGCGAGGCATGGTGCCTTTTCCCCCTCCTGTATGAATATTTTCCTGATTATACCGTCATTCCTTGCTTCTATCTCATTGGTGAGCTTGTCTGTTTCAAGGTCATAGAGTATATCCCCGACCTTTACTTCATCACCTTCCTGCTTATACCACCTGGCTATCGTACCTTCTGTCATAGTAAGTCCAAGCTTTGGAAGCACTATCAGCTTTGCCATTTCCATTCCTCCTTTTTCAAGTTTTAGGTCCCTCTGGAAAACACACCGTTATTCAGAGCCTTCTCCAGCGTGGATCTCACATCCACCCTCAGAGGTCCGTTTCTCGTGATTCTGAATGCCACTGTTTCGCCTTCCCTCAGAACTATCTCTCTCTCACCGTCAAGGGCTATTACACACCTTCCTGAAGCGGTGAAGCTATGTTCCTCGTCAAGTTCCATCCTGCCTGAATGAGATACGCAGACCTCCTTCAGGACGCCTGCGGCTATCGGTGCAACCACATGCATTCCACTGTCTCCCAGTATCACCGAATAACCGAAGTCATCCCATGGCCTGACTATTCCCAGTACCCCGGCTACAGATGAAAAACCGATGCTTGCCGGATGACACCTTGTGACCATTACCCTCATTATGTTGTCAAGGTTCCAAATTGCCCTGGCACCCACGAAGACCTCCGCTGATACCACTGCATCTATCAGAGCTATGTCCACTACCTGTCCATCCCTCATTATCTCTATCCTCTTGTCCCTTACACATGTCCTGCCCTCATCTCCGTACAACGCGGCAGCTGCCGCCGCCATTCCGGCGACGGTGCCTTCGATAAGCAGAGGATAAACATTGTTTGTTCCCGTGGATACAGGCAATACCGGAATGTTCTTCACGCTCTTTGCGACAGCTCTGCTTGTTCCGTCTCCGCCAAGAACTACTATGCACCCCAGCCCCATGGACTCCATCAGGGCCGCAGCATCAGTCGAATCCTGGGCAGATGCGCCAATGCTCATCTCAAGCACCCTGCATCTTGCCGTAAGGACCCTTTCGCAGGACAACTCATCAATGACCTTATAACCGGTCTGGAAGGAGTCCGGCATGAACCATATGTCCTCAACCCCCATTTCCTGGGCTGCCAGGACTATCCTTTTCACTATATTCACTTTCTCATTGTTGTCGAACACAGTGGCATAAGACACCAGTCTTCTAATGTCTTTTCCTGAAGCCGGATTTGCTATGATGCCTATGGACGCCATTTAAATCATCCTTTCTGGAACAGGGAAGGCCAGAGCCTTCCCTGCTTTCCCTATCTAAAACATTTTCCTTGCTGCTGCAACAATGTCCTTGGAATTTGGAAGGACATACTGCTCAAGAGGAGGTGAGAAAGGAATGGGTGCATTAAGCGCTCCTATTCTGACTACCGGAGCATCCAGGGAGTCAAAGAACTCTTCAGCGATTATCGCTGAGATCTCTCCGCCGTATCCGCCACGCTTTGCTTCTTCAGTCACAACAAGTGCCTTATGTGTCCTAGCTATGGACTCTCCTATCAGTGCCTTGTCAAGAGGATACAGCGACCTCGGGTCGACAACTTCACATTCTATGCCTTCCTTTGCAAGTACTTCAGCTGCTGCAAGCGCTTCAGTTACCATCCTGCCATACGCGACTATCGTCATGTCCTTTCCGGCTCTCTTTATGTCTCCCTTACCAAGAGGAATCGCCTCAAGGCTTGAGACCTCACCTGAAGATCCGTAAAGCACCTTGTTCTCGATCATGACAACAGGGTTATCATCATCTATGGCTGCAAGCATAAGTCCTAGAGCATCCTGTGGAGTTGAAGGATAAACCACCTTAAGTCCGGGGACGTGTGTCACCCATGCTTCAAGGGACTGGGAATGCTGTGCTGCAGCTGATGTTCCTCCACCTGCGGGAACCCTCAGTACCATTGGAATACTTATCTTTCCTCCGAACATGTATCTCAGCTTCGCAGCTTGGTTGACAAGCTGGTCCATTCCAACTGTAAGGAAGTCAATGAACATGAGCTCAGCAATAGGTCTCATTCCTGTAGCGGCTGCACCTACTGCGCATCCGACTATTACACCCTCTGATATTGGTGTGTCTCTGACTCTATCAGCTCCGAACTCATTAATCATTCCGCCTGAAACTCCGAAGCAGCCACCAAAGGCTCCGACATCTTCTCCAAAGAGTATTACATTCTTGTTTTCTCTCATCCTGATGCTCATGCCCTCGCGGAGAGCTTCCATATATGTCATTTTACTCATCTTGAACGCACCTCCTCGATGATATCAGAATAGATGTCCTCGACAGAACTCTCTAAAGTCGGGAACGGGCTTTCTTCAGCGAACTTGATTGCATCATTAAGCTCAGCGGCTATGTCTGCATCGAGCTTCGCGATCTCCTCGTCAGTGAATACCTCATTTTCCTTCATGAATGAGATAATTCTCGGAAGCGGATCCTTCTTCAGCCATTCTCTCTGCTCTTCCTCAGGCTTGTAGTTGGCAGCGTCTCCTTCGAAATGTCCCCTATGCCTGTAGGTCTTGCATTCAATAAGAGTAGGCCCCATTCCGCTCCTTGCCCTCTTGACTGCTTCGCCTACTGCCTCATATACCGCAAATACATCATTTCCATCGATTGCAAGTCCTGGTATTCCATAAGCAACCGCTCTGTCAGCAACATCCTTTATTGCCTGATGTCTTGCCTGGCTCATGGATATTCCATAGTAGTTGTTCTCGCATACGAAAACTACCGGAAGCTTCCAGATCGATGCAAGGTTGAGTGATTCATGGAACGTCCCCTGATTGGTAGAAGCATCACCGAAGAAGCATACGACGACCTTGTCAGTTCCCTGGTACTTTGCCGAAAGTCCTGCTCCAACTGCGATGTTATGACCAGCTCCAACTATGCCGTTTGCTCCGAGTATTCCCTTGGTAGCATCCGCAATATGCATTGAGCCTCCCTTGCCCTTGCAGTAACCGGTGGCCTTTCCATAAAGCTCCGCCATCATGTACTTGAGCTCGCCGCCCTTTGCCACTATGTGGCCATGTCCTCTGTGTGTTGATGTGATGTAGTCGTCAGTCCTAAGCTGCTGGCATGCGCCGGCCGCTACGGCCTCTTCCCCGATGTACAGGTGGACGAATCCCGGAATCTTGCCTTCTGCGAAGAGATCCATAGCCTTGGTCTCAAACTCTCGGATCTTCTTCATTGTGACGTACATGTCACGGATGGCTTCCTTGTTTACCATTGAATGTTCCTCCTTATAAATGTTTGATTGGACTCAGGTGATACCTACTTCTACACACGCTATGGCAACTTCAATGCTGTCATCTCTGTCCCCGAACCTTGGAAGGTATATACCAGGGACATTCAGACCTCCATGGACCGCATTGACGATCACCTCACCTACCGGAAGACAGCTCTTTATGCCCTCAACACCGATAAGCTCAGGCTTCGTCACTGCAACAGTGACCTTTACGCGGACTCCCTTGTCAAGGTCGTCGATATGCAGCAGCTCCTGAAGCCCGCTAAGGCAGCTTTTCGATATAGCATCCTTCACTGCCTTCCTTGCGGCATTGTTGACGTCCTGTCCATGAAAATCCATTCCTATTCCGAACTCGATAACATATCTCTCCAATAAAACCTCCCTCCTTTCTTTATTTCATGAACACCCTATATATAGCATCTTTTATGCCAAACTCTAATTATCCGAATCATTTGATAATTACTCATCAGACTGCTCAAATTTTGACCAAACAATAATTATTGACCGTTTAAAAAAACGATTCGGAAAATCTGATTAAAATTAAAGATTCTCCGGATTCTCACTTTTGAGATTCTCAGTCTCAATTTCGAAATCGTCTCATTTATGAGATTATGCAAGCCTACTCGACGCTTCCTTAGGACTTATCCTGTACTTCTTCAGTCTCCTGTACATGGAAGCCCTGCTTATGCCGAGCTTTTCCGCTGCCAGGCATACATCTCCGCCACAGTCCTTAAGGACAGTCTCAACATTCTTACCTTCAATCTCCTCAAGTGTTCCGTTGAGTATCCTCGCCTGATGCATGCTGCTCTTCGGGATATCTATCGAATCGAAATATGCGGAAGCATCCGTCAGGACATTTCCAACCCCGGTATAGAAGGCCCTTTCAATGCAATTCTGAAGCTCCCTCACATTCCCCGGCCAGTAATGACCTTCAAGCTCCCTTAGAAATCTATCATCCATAGCCTTGCTTATTTCAGGGTACCTCTGGTTGAAGTGTTCAAGGAATTTCTCCGCACAGTAGGCAATATCCTTCTTCCTCTCGCGAAGCGGCGGAATGGTCAGCTTAAGAACATTGAACCTGAAGTAAAGGTCCTCCCTGAAGTTCCTTGCTGCCACCTCGTCCTTCAGGTTACGGTTAGTAGCCACGATTATCCTTATGTCCAGCTTCTTCTCGTACTTTCCGCCAAGACGCTGCACGCACCTTGACTGAACGATTCTTAAAAGCTTTGGCTGGAACTCTAGGGGCATCTCACCGATCTCATCAAGGAATATGGTTCCGCCATCAGCAAGCTCGAATTTTCCCGGCTTACCTTCTTTCAGGGCTCCGGTGAAAGCACCTTTTTCGTACCCAAAGAGCTCGCTTTCCACCAGGTCCCTGGGTATCGATGCGCAGTTGATAGTTATGAACGGTGCATCAGCCCTGGCGCTGGCATTGTGAATGGCCTGAGCGAAAAGCTCCTTTCCGGTTCCGCTCTCACCCTCGATCAGGATATTGCCGTCATATTTTGAGTACTTCTGTGCCATCTGGATCACCCTCTTCATTACAGGATCCGTGGCATATATATCATCGAAGGTATAGGTTGCATGGTTTCCCGTGACCTTGTTAACTGTCTTCAGGAGCTGCTCCTGTCTCATCATGGACACCGAGTAGCCGATGGTGCTTCTTTCAAAGATTATGGGGGATATGCTGGCGCTCATCTGGTAGGTCATGCTGCCGAGAAGAAGCTTGCAGTCGTTCCTCACATGCCTCTTTCCCTGTGCGCTCTTTTCGGAAGCTCCCCAAGGCATATCGGGCATCAGGCTCCTGAAGTCGATCCCCGAAAGCTCCGAAAGCCCCATGAAGAGTATGTTTTCCGCCGCCTTGTTCATCCATACGCTCCTGTATGATTCATCAAGTATGACGATCCCGTCGGACGAGCTGTCAAGTGCCGTCCTCATAAGCCCCGTAGTGTGCCTCTGAAGTATCTGATTCTCTATTCCAAAAGCCGCAGCAGCAACTATCCCTAGTGAATGTGAGTTTGCCATGGCTGCATCACCAGAAATATTCAGGCATCCTACGACCTCCCCGTTCAATCCATGTATGGGGGATGCCGAGCAGGTCCATTTATGGTGGGTGATGCAGTAATGGTCAGCTCCGGCCATCTGTATCTGTACATCCTGATCCAGAGCAACACCGATGGCGTTTGTACCAACGGCATCATCATTCCATAGCATACCTACCTCGAAATGCATCTCATGGGCCATCCTGTTGACTGCCTCATCCCCTATCGTCTCAAGTATGTAGCCACAGCTGTCGGTGAGCACCAATAGAAAATGGGACCCACTGACTATATCGAAGAGGTTCCTCATTATGGGTCCGGCGATGTCTATCAGCCACTGGTTTTCTTCACGTATGCTCTTAAGCAGCTCCGGTTCAGTCTTCCGGCCCATTCCCCCGTAGGGATCTACCTTCTTGTTTTTACACTTCATCCAGCTCAATGCAACATTCCTGTTTACCTCGGAATCGATGACTCCCCTCTGCATGAAATCTTCCCATTGTCTCTTTTTCTCATTAAGGCCCAAATGTCTCACCCCTGTTTTAAACGTTTTCAGATAGTACACTTGAATTTTATCACGAATTTGAGACAAAATCAGTATTTATTGGAAATTTCAGACCATTCCATATTAAAAGCAGCATGAAGTTGATATAATTAGAATGTCAAAACGAGGGAGGTTGAAATATGGCAGGATTATTTGATTCAGGTATGATAGGCAAGACCAGGTTAAGAAACAGGCTCATTATGCCGCCTGTAGCCACATGCTACAGCGATAACGGTTATGTAACGGAAGACCTGGTTAACTACTACAGAAGGATCGCTGAAGGAGGCGCAGGTGCCGTTATCGTTGAAGCAGCACATCCATGGCAGGGCATAGCCTATGGCAGCGGAGCCCTTGGGATCTGGGATGACAGCATGATAGAAGGTCTGAGCAGACTTTCAGAGGCGATAAAATCAGCCGGAGCGGCAGCATTCCTCCAGCTCGGACATAACGGACCACAGGCATCGGGAAATCAGGTATCTCCATCCGGAATCCCCTACATCAGGGACACTTCACCAAAGGAACTGACTATCGATGAAATCATTGAAATCGAGGACGGTTTCGCAGTTGCAGCCGAAAGAGCCCAGAAGGCCGGCTTTGACGGTGTAGAGCTTCACGGGGCACACTTCTATCTTCTCAGCTGTTTCCTGTCACCATATATGAACAAAAGGACCGATATTTATGGAGTCGACTCAGAAGGAAGAACCAGGATAGTTTGCGAGACAATAGGAAAGATAAAGGAAAAATGCGGCAGGGATTACACCGTCAGCGTAAGGGTCAATGCAAGGGAAGGCATGGAAGGCGGTATCGACAAAGATGAGTTAAAGGCCATAGTCGGACACCTGGAAAAAGCAGGCGTCGATATTATCGACCTGTCTTCAAACGACGTTTCATTCCCTGCACAGCTGAAAAGATGTACTGTAAGCACAGTATCAATACCAAGGGCTGATGCACCTCAGGGGATCTTCACTGCATATGCAGCTGAGGTCAAGGAATACGCAAACGTACCAGTTATCACCGTAGGCAAGATTACCGACAGGGAATTTGCAGAAGAGCTTATCTCAAAGGGCAAAGCTGACTTCGTTGCAATGGCAAGGCCTCTTATAGCTGACCCTAACCTTCCAAAGAAGTTCCTGTCCGGCGAGGAGATCAACAGCTGCATCTACTGCAACGCCTGTATCGGAGCGGTTGCAAGGAACAGAAGGATGGTCTGCACGGTAAACCCTGACATTAAATAAGATAATGGAAATGAGAAAGGATAAACTGGTCGACAGTTTATCCTTTTTATCCGACTTTTTACTATTAACACTACGCAAGTTACATCGGTCAGGTGTTTTACCTTAGATCATTAATATACTGCAGGGATAGTTTTGAGTAATCATCCTCCAGCAAGAGGTTGTATCAGCATTATTTCATCTCCTTGATGCAGGTTAGTTTCTACTGAGCAAGATTTTTTATTTATCAGGATGACTGTATTCGGATATCTTAGTCCCCGTAAATCTTCCATCTGGTCCAGAGATGCTATCAAGTCCGCAAGTTTAGCTCCATCTTCAAGTGTGATCGATATGGTGCTGTTCGGAATCTGCCTGAATGCTGATATTATCCTTACAAATACCTCCATGATGTCCTCCCACTGATTCGTATCTGATGGAACCTGAAATTCCATGGTTTTCATCTTCGAATCAACTTACTCCCACAATATTATAATGCAGTGGTATTGAAGTAATCAGGCTGAATTCCAATCTTTATGTTGGCTTCACTCCCGAAATCAACTACTAATTCCTGTCCGTTGATGTATGATGCCATGCTGCTGTTGACAAACACCAGGGGTTCAGCCATTTCTCTGGATTCCGCAAGTCTGTGCGCATAGCCAGTGTACATGATCAGGTTGTCTATTCCACCAACTGACTGTGCGAATTCATCCTTCATTCCAGTATCTGTGCTTGCTGGCATCACGACATTTACCCTTGACTTCTTTTGTGCGAAGAAAGGCACCTGGAGTATTGCGTATGAGTTCAACGCACGCTTGGAGAGCATGTATGCCGCCGCTCCGGGAACATCCTTCTTACCCAGTGCTTCGAGGGCTTCAACGCTTGCATCCCATCCATCAGCGTCGACAATCCCAGAATACTCTCCCTGGAATTTTTCCCATCTCAGGCCTGCCGAAGAAGTGATGTATGCAATAGCTCCTCCATCTACGAGTCTTTCCTTCAGGTATTTTTCTGTGATGTACTTGTTTGCGATGAAATTGACAGTGAATGTCTTGTTGTAGTCCGTCTTCTGACCAGAAAGTCCAGCTACTCCAAAATACTTGTCTATCTTCTCCGGAATTTCTGTGAACGCCTTGTCGATTGAGCTTCTGTCACTTAAATCGGTCCTTATATACTTTTTGATCCCTGCAATGGCAACATCTGACCAATCCAGAGCATATACTTCCGCACCAAGGTCAACAAGCATCTCTGTTGCAGCTTTTGCGATTCCTGATGCTGAACCAGTGATTACACATACCTTTCCACTATAACCAAAATATTCTTTCATAAATACACCCTCACTCTCTATTTGTTACTCGGATTATCCAAGTTCCGGATATAGGGCACTTATAACATTTTCGAGCCCTCCCAGAGCCTGAAGCGTTGCAGCTTCTGGTATGCCGGTTTCAATGTTCCATCCCAGAGTCTTGAAGAAGCCGTCTCCAAGCGCTTCATTATCAATTGTTGATCCTGCAGTCGGTCCAACGGTTAGCGGCGGTTTCCCTACAACTCGTCCGGCTATGACATAATCGGCTCTCCTTATTCCTTCGCGCATATTGTATGCATGGCGCATTGTAAAAATCCTGGTTCCTGTCGTGAAAGCCTTCATCTGGTCGAACTCCCAGCCTGTCACAGCAGAAATCATCTCATACATAGCTCCTTGCGGATAAGCGAACATGGTGAACATGCATAAGCCCGCAGAACTTGTAAGATCCATATTTCCTGCGCCACCCACATCCATCTGTGCCCAGCCAGGCATATCAAGTGGAAAGCTTGCCCCTCCGCCTTTGACGTGGCGACCAGGTGTAGGATCATACTGGTATGTTCTTGCATATCCTCTTTGCAGTCGCGGGTCATGCATTCCAAGTTCAATACCCATTGCTGCAGTTAGGTATTCCGAACCGAAACCAAGCTTCTTTGCAGCTCCTGCCTGCCCAAGTGCGAGTGTCTTTCCTATTCCTTCCTGGCTTATGATCTTTTCTGTAAGAGCTACGATAGCTTCAGGATTACCCCAGGTCGCATCTATTCCATCCAAATCTTCCTTTGTGAGCAGCCTGTTTTCGAAGCATTCCATTACCCATGCAACAGTCGACCCTACGGAAATAGTATCTAAACCGTTCCTGTTGCAAAGCTCATTGCATTTAAATATGGATTCAATATCATCATTCATACAATTTGATCCAAAAGAAGCCAACGTTTCGTATTCAGGTCGTTCAGTGTCTCCTAGTGGCCATTTCCCATCGGTTACCTTATATTCAGCTCCGCAGGCCAGAGGGCAATTAGCACAGGCATATTTCTTCACACTATACCTGGAATCGAAACTCGCTGATCCGATCTTTTGTGCTGAATCCTCTCCAAAATCCACTATACCAACACCAGCCCAGTTTTTAACCGGCGCGTCACCTGA
Organism: Clostridiaceae bacterium UBA6085; assembly: GCA_002428605.1. Taxonomy (GTDB): domain Bacteria; phylum Bacillota; class Clostridia; order Clostridiales; family Clostridiaceae; genus Youngiibacter. The sequence continues at coordinate 78,910 of DIXH01000037.1, read as the reverse complement.
CAGAACCGATGGTGGAGTTGTAGCTGCTGTACCTAATGTTTTGAATGCATTGACATAATCACCCATGAATCCTTCAGGGGGATTCTTGATCTGCTCTGCAATCCGCTTGTTGATTTCCTTGAATTTTTCCGGATCTGCGATTTCAATGGTTCCGGTACCTCTGACTGCCAAAGCCTTCAGCTTCTTGGAACCCATGACTGCACCGGTTCCGCCCCTTGCAGCTGCCCTGTGGCCATCATTCATGATGCCTGCCATAAGAGACAGCTTCTCTCCCGCAGGTCCTATAACTGCGGCCCTGAGCTTCGGTTCTCCCGTTAATTCCTTTAACGCCAACTCCACTTCCTTTGAGTCCATGCCCCAAAGCTTGCTGGCATCCCTGATTTCCACTTTCCCGTCATTGATCCATATGTATACCGGCGACGCAGCTTCACCACTTACAAAAACCCCATCATATCCGGCTCTCTTCAATTCAGGACCAAAATAACCTCCCGAATTCGCATCATTGAATCCCCCTGTAACAGGAGACTTTGAGACCACCATGTATCTTCCGCTCATATATGTACCTGTCGCTGTCAGCAAGCCGGGAATGAATCCAACGACATTTTCCGGGCCAAGCGGATCGGCACCTGGCTTGACCATGTCAAACAGGACTTTGGCGCCAAGACCATAACCGCCAATAAAATTCCTGGCATCCTCTTCCTTAAGCGCCTCCTCCCTGATAGAGCCTGTAGAAAGATCCACAAATAGCAGCTTACCTGCATAACCGTAAATTTTCTTCTCCATTGCTTATTACCACTCCCTTTTATTTTTTTGAATATTCTTATAAATAATAAAGCAATATTCATGCCAAAATATAATTTGCATATTCCGTAGCTTATTGACGATAATATGATAAAAAACCATGTCATTTATGACACTACGGATTATCCGAGTCATAAATGACATGGTTTTTATGATGATTACTTTGTTCTATTCCTTCCCGATTTCCTTAAGCTTTGGATACTTCTCAAGTTTCCGATAAAGCGACTTAACCGATATACCCAGCTTCCTGGCAGCTTTTGTTACACTTCCATTCTCATCCATCAGGGTATTTCTTATGATCATCTCTTCAAAGATCTCCATTTCATGCCTGAGGCTGAAGTCGGATACTTTTGCATCATGTATGGATTGGTAGGCTGTTTCATTTTTCTTGAAATCATAGGACTTAAGGATCCTCTCAGGCAGCAGTTCGGGGATGAGCCGAGTCCCGCTCCCCAGCAGCGCCATTGAAGTGTACACTACACTTTGGAGTTCTCTTATATTGCCTCTCCAGTAATAATACATCAGACTCTCCATATATTCATCGCTCACAGTGACAGGGTGCTTCTGGTACTCCTTTGCATATTTGACCACCAGACTTCTGACGATTAAAGGTATATCTTCACGCCTTTCCCGAAGAGGGGCAATAGAAATAGTAAAACTGGCAATCCTATAGTACAGATCCTCCCTAAAAGCACCGGCATCAGCTTTCTCAAGCAGATCAGCTTTTGTCGCTGAGATTATCCTTATATCTATTGAGATTGGATTTACTCCACCGATCTTTGTAATCTGTCCTGTGGAAATTGCCCTGAGAAGTTTAACCTGCGCATCTAGAGGCATGCTGTCAATCTCATCAAGGAAAACAGTACCTCCATTGGCTGCAGCAAGCATGCCTATCTTTCCACCCTTGAGTGCACCTGTGAATGCACCTGGCTCATAACCAAATAACTCACTCTCTACCAGTTCTTTCGAGATTGCACCGCAGTTTATTGCAATAAATGGCTTATTTGCTCTACTGCTTGCATTGTGGATCGACTGGGCAAATAATTCCTTACCGGTTCCGCTTTCTCCCAATATCAGAACAGGAAGGTCATTTTCCGCTATCTTCATTGCAAACTTTTTTGCAGCCCTTATTTTATCGGTTTCGCCAATTATGTCCTCAAATTTATATATGGTATCTGTAGGATCCGATTTCCGTGTGCTGGTGAACCTCATTTTCTCAATCATATAGTCCCGATATTCCGTTTCAAGAATCTTATGAATGGAATTCAGAAAAGCGTGTGCCTCTCTGTACAGGCGGAAATTTTTTGCTGAAATGGTAAGAACTCCGACAACCCCTTCTCCGTCAAGAAGTGGTTTAGAGCATGTAAAAACATTATGAAGTACCTTTTTGAAATGCATAGGTCCAACCAGGCAGACCGTGCGGCCTGTCTCGGCAGCAAGGCTCAGCGATGTGGTCCCGATCTCCTTCTCGGAAGCATCATATACGTATGTCGATTTCTCTATAAATGGATGTGAATAATTCCTGGTTGAGATCATTCTACCGTCAGTCAGCTTGGAATTGAAATTCACATGCATATTCAGGTCATTCAGCTGGACAACAAGGTCATCTATGCATTCGTTAAGCCTGGTGTTGAGCCCTATTTGATTTCTCGTCACTTCATCATTTTCAAGCTCCCTCACGCTGATTACATTTTCAGAAGGATCACTTTTTTCATCTACTCCATACTTCCTGGATCGATCCCATGATTCTATTACATAGGCAGGAATGAGGGTCCCCGTCTTAGTGCCTCCATTCATGTAAGCCTGCCATTCCAAAAGATACTTCTCCATCAAGCGGGTCTCTATGATCGGTTTTCTATGATCAAAGTCAAAAAACTCCATTTCTATCCCCCCATTGCCAGTCCAGAACATTCATTTACTGCACTTTTTCAAATTTCCTTTTCGATCTTATCTTCCTTAACAACCAATGTTAAATTGATTATAGCATATTGATTCTCTCAATTTGGTGGATACTCTCATCAGTACCAATCGCTTTAAATTCAAGTCAACGTGTCCTTTATTGCTCATGCAGTCGTTTCCGAATAGCAGAATTATGATCAGCACATTTAATCCTGATAATTAATAAGATAATGGAAATGAGAAAGGATAAACTGTGATCAGCTTATCCTTTCTCATTTCTATTTTACCGGTATTGAGACTTCACACGGAACCCTGGTCTGACACTTGTCACAGCCATAGCGAGGAGTATATTTTGCAGCTGTCGTATCAAGGTAATCCGAGCACCTCTTGTGGTCTTTCCCTGTCAGGACCGATATGGCACCTGCAGGGCACCTTTTCGCGCAGGCTCCGCACATACTGCAATTCTCATAAAGCTCTGAGTAATATCTCTCATCCTTTTCCATGTCCATGTCCGTCAGGATGCTTGCAAACCTTCCTGCAATCCCGTGCCTTGTTATCAGACCCTTCGACAGGCCAAATGTTCCATGTCCCGAAATATAGGCAATATGCCTTTCAGACCAGTTGCTCGAGAACCCTGCTTTTTCGGGATTGGTATCTCCTTCCTGTATGACGGACCAGTATCTCTTGTCAAGGGATGGTGCCATGGCTTTATGCCCATAGGATTCAATTTCAGCAACAGACATAGCCAGCATCATGTTGATGAATGCCTGGCCTTCGATCCTTCCATGGAGCCATGAACTCGAAGGCCATTGTGGCGATAAATCCGTGCCTCTTCGAACCGCTTCAGTAAATGGTAGGAAAATTGAGATGACAGTTTTCACCTCAGGCATCCATTCCTGAGGCGACATGAAATGAGGTCCGATGACAGTTACTTCCTTAAGCTTGTTGAATAAAGGATCCAAAGGATCGCCAAACGCAAACAACGGGCTTTCGAATATCCTCATTCCGGAAAGTTCTGGTAGTATGGCGCAATTCTCAGTGACACGATTCGCAGAAGAGCCTTCAACAATTCTTGATACAGCCTGGATCAGTTCCCTCCTATCCATAAATCCTCCTTATCTTATGAAGTTCATCCTCGCCTTCTTTTCCCTTTCAGGTGCAGGGTAGGTCTTCTTGCCTTCATCCACGACCTTCATGAGCCATGCCATATTCTTTCCTAAAAGCCTCATTATCTGAAGTCCTTCCTCATCCTTTTCCACTTCACCTGGAGCAGCCCCATGGATCACATTCCAGTAGTTTGACGATGGCATGAGCATCTCAGCATAAAGAATGTACCTGTTCATCATATCAAACGCGGGCACTCCTCCGGACCTTCTTACAGCACCGACCCCCGCTCCGACCTTATGCCTGAACAGTCCTCCGTTGTTGCTTGATACATAGAATGCCCTGTCAAGGAATGCCTTCATCAATGCCGAAATCCCTGAAAAATGTATAGGCGATCCCAGCAGTATGCCATCAGCCTCCTTCATTTTCTGTATCCACAGGTTAAGGTCATCTCCCTTTAATACGCACTTCTCATCCTTGTTTTTTGCACACATCCCGCAGGCTATGCATTCCTGTACCTGCTTTGCTCCTACATGGATGATCTCAGTTTCTATGCCTTCCTTCTCGATCTCATCGAGGACCAGCCTCAGCGCATGATATGTGTTCCCTTCCCTTTTCGGACTTCCGTTGATTGCTACTACCTTCATCATATTCCTCCCTTATTAACCAGCTTACACAAAGCGTAAAATCGTATTGGAAATTGTTCAGATCCTCTCCCTGATCCTCATACCTTCTATCTGACCCATCGCTCTCAGGAAGAGGCAGTTCCTGACACAAAGGCTTCCCTTCCACCAGTTTTCAGATATTGCGAACTCTTTAGGATAATTGTCCCATTTCCAGGAAATATCCCATACCCCATCTTCGTTTCTTTTATTGATCAGCCAATCGGCTTCCTCTAATGACAGGTCTCCAATCTCTCTGTCCACCTCATCTCCCCTTGATTTCACGAAATTAGAAGGGTATGTGCAGTATCCACCCCAGTTGTCTTTGTCTGAACTTATCAGCTCCACCGACCTCTCATTTAAAGCCTTGACAGCTTCAGCATGCCTTAACCTGCTCTCTACCCTTGCCCTGGATATGTCTTCAAGAAGGTCCTGAATGCACATCAAAGGATGCATGTCTATTTTAGGATTTGTGAGAAATTCTCCCAGCAGATCATCCGCTATTGCCAAAGCCTTGTTGAATAAATCGGAATTCCTGTCAGAAAATACCAGGATGAACCCAGTGAGAGTTGCTGTCGGATTGAACCTCTCCCTTTCAGCACTGCCTGAATCGTATGACCACCATGGGGCATGAGGATAATCGTCATTTGACTCAACCACATTCCTCCATCTGCCTGATGTTAAGCCTGATGAACCTTCAAGATATTCCAGGATCGCCTTCACCAGGCCATCCCTTCTGTCCTGAAATCCTGACTCCTTAAGTATTCCTATCGCTGCAGCAGTCTGCACCGGTGTGGAGAATGGATTCCATGAATCCGCCTCCAGCGCATTTCCAAATCCTCCATCGCTGTTCTGGTATGTCCCAAGGCATGTCATGACGTCATGTATGGAGCCTTCCTCAAAATGGTATTTCCATCTTGCCAGGTCGATTGGTCTGGCGTTTCTTAGCATCCACCCGCGGACCCTGTCAAATTCCTTCCATTCAAGCATGGGATCGCCTCCTTCCTGCTGATTCAATTTTACTATATAACAGGTCTCAATGATATTGGAACAATAGGTAAAAAAGTAAGAGCAGACTACAGATCCTTTTATCGTTTGTAAATATTAATAATCGAGTCGATTGACAAATAAACGTATACATCGCAAATCGATTGTTATAAAATATTAATTGATGAAGGCGTTCATATATTTGCATTTATCAGAATATTGCAAAGATTTAGGGGTGAATTTGATGGATAGAGCCAGGAAGGTATCAATAGGAAGCATACTGATGGTAATGGTGGCAATAGGCTCCAACGTGTCCATGTCTGTTTATCTGCTTCCGGTATGCAGGCTTTATGATATAAGCATAACTGAAGGGTCCCTCATTTTTACAATTGCAGGCATCGGGGCTCTGGTATCTTCACTTTCCATAGGTAAGATACTTAAAGCATTCGGCATCAAGAAGGTTGTCGCAGCCAGCGGAGTCATGATGTTCCTTTTCTTCGCATCCATAGCCTTCATGGGGCTTCCTTTCGTATATGCCGCTTCATTCCTCCTGGGATCTGCATCTGTCCTTGCTGGATTCGCATCTGCCCAAGTTGTCATAACCTGGTGGTATGCCAAAGGCAGCGCGAAGGTGATGGGATTTCTTGGAGTTGGAACGGGCTTCGGAGGTATATTCATAGTCCCTGCGGCAGCCTGGCTCATAGAGAACATAGGAGTACGAAAAGCTGCGCTTGTGCACGGAAGCTTTGCAGGAATCTGGATCATTCTGACAGGTCTCTTTTTTCTATCGGAACATCCTTCCCATTACGGCCAGAAGGCTGCTGGCTCTGAGGAAGTGTCAGATTCAGCAGAAAAGCCCCTAACCGGCCTTGTAATGCGTGATATCAAGGTCACTTTGCCGTTCTGGCTGATCTTTGCAGCCTGCTTCCTTATAGCGCTTGCGTTCATGGGCTATTTTAACAATGCCTCTGCAATCTACCAGGGAATGGGAATAACAGCGATACAGGCTTCGCTCTGCATATCCATATACAGCATCGCAAAGATGGCATGGGGACCGATATACGGTTTCCTTGCCGATAAAAAGGGAGTCGGCCTGGCCACACTTATCTGCATGATGCCGTCAGCCATAATACTTGTGCTATCTCCTTTACTTAAAGGCTTCGCAGGTGCTGCGTTACTTGCAGTGCTTATTGCTCCTGCTACAGTGGTCGGAATGCTGGGAACCCTTGCATTCATCAGCGTATTCGGGACCAGGGAATCCGGAACCCTTGTTGGACTTTCCCATGCTGCTACCAGCATCGGAGGAATAATCGGCCCACCACTTGCTGGATTTTCCTATGATTCAACAGGCTCCTATGTAACCTTCCTGGTAATCGGAGGAATTCTTATGCTGGGCGGGACACTCCTCACCTACTTATCTACCAGCAGGAAAGCAATAAGGGTAATCCGTGAAAAGGAAGATTCCGTCAACACCATTTCCTGATCGATCCACAGTTTGCCGCAGCATCCCCTGTAAAAAGTTTTGCCATAACATATAGATGACCGATCCGAATTCGGACCGGTCATCTGTTTATTATGAATTCGCAAATAGCTTGTCTATTACTGGCATTATCTCAGAGACCTTGATGTTCTGGGGACACTGCTCCTCGCAGTTTTTACATGCTGTGCAGGCATCTGCAAGGGTATCCATAGCGAAATAGAGTCCCTTTGATTCATCCATCTTCTTTATCGCAGTTGAATTGTATGCCTCGAATATTCCGGGAATGTTCAGTCCGAACGGACAAGGCATGCAATACTGGCACTTTGTGCATGGAACAAGCGCCATGGTATCGTATATGGTCTTGGCCCTTTTGAACATTTCCTTCTCAGGATCAGTCAGCATTCCCTTTCCGGACCTGTCAGCAAAGACAAGGTTCTGTTCAACCTGCTCCATGGTGCCCATACCGCTGAGAAGCAGCGAGACTCCTTCATGGTCCCACACATAGTCAAATGCCCACTCAACGGGTGACTTTGACTCATCAAGTGCATTTTTGACCTGGATCGGAGGAACAGCAAGCTTTCCGCCAAGGAGAGGTTCCATGATGACAAGGCCTATGCCTCTATCCTTCACCATATTGTACCCTTCGAGACCAGCCTGGGTGTCAGTGTCGATATAGTTGTACTGTATCTGGCAGAAATCCCACTTGTCATAGCCGTCAAGTATCAGCTTGAATGCTTCAAGGTCATCGTGGAATGAAAAACCAATGTACCTTATCTTGCCCTCAGCCTTGGCCATTTCAGCCCTTTTAAGCACATCATGCTTCAGGATAATATTATCCCATCTGTCCCTGTTCATGGCATGAAGCAGATAAAAGTCTATGTGGTCAGTCTGGAGCTTTGCCAGCTGCTCGTCGAGATATTTGTCGAAGTCTTCAGGCTTCTCGATCTTCCATACCGGTGATTTAGTTGCAAGGTATGTCTTTTCCCTGTAGCCATCCTTCAAAGCCCTTCCAACAAGCGTTTCGCTGCTGTATTTATGATACAGGTATGCAGTGTCCACATAATTGACTCCGCTGTCTATGGCATGCCTGATCATTCCTACTGCCTTCTCTTCATCGATGTTCCTGCTTCCCGGGTCCCCGTCAGTTGTCGGAAGCCTCATTGCTCCGAAGCCTAGTGCTGATACCATCAGCCCTGTTTTCCCAAATTCCCTGTACTTCATATTCTTCCCCCTCATTTCTCACTTATGAACAGTATATATCATCTGTACTGATCAGTTAAGCATTTGCGCCTAAATTTCCAGTTTATGATCATCGATCCCGATTACTGGTAATACCAGATATACCGAAAGTATACCGTTTTCTTCTTTTTAATGTCAATGACATGAAAACCAGCTTTCATATAAACCAGTCTCCTGACCTGTTGAAAACAGTCCGGACTATTTACAGGAACGTAGTGAAGGATATATAATACAGGTGTCGAGGAAAAACGGGCAATGGCGTCCGCAGCTTTAACCTATAAGTTAAGCTGCGGGCTTTTTTATATAGTCTGTTCTTCCTGTGACGAATAGAGGATATAATTAGGGGAGAATAATATTTTATACTCAGGAGGTTCATATGGACAGGAGTGAAGTCATCCAGGCCGTGGTGGAGAATCAGGTGGAATTCATAGAATTGCAGTTCACGGATATATTCGGAATAATGAAAAGCGTGTCGATCCCCTCTGAAGAGCTTGGCAAGGCGCTCAGCGGAGAGATAATGTTCGACGGTTCAGCCATAGACGGATTCGTTAGGATAGAGGAATCCGACATGTATCTCAGGCCTGACCTCAATACCTTCCTCATCCTGCCCTGGGCGGAATATCCGAAGGAAGCAAGGCTCATCTGCGATATTGTGGATTCGGAAGGAAATGACTTCAGCGGCTGCCCGAGAAACACACTCAAGCGAGTGATCAGGGAATCAGCGGAAAAGGGATATACTCTTCAGGTCGGACCTGAATGCGAGTTCTTCATGTTCCATACGACAGATACGGGAGAACCAAGCAGGATCACCCACGACAGGGCAAGCTATTTCGATATGGCTCCGCAGGACCTTGGAGGAAATGCTAGGAAGGATATAGTAAGGACACTTAAGGACATGGGCTTTTCAGTCGAGGCGTCCCATCACGAGAACGCCCCTGGACAGCACGAGATAGATTTCAGATACAGTGATGCGCTGAATGCAGCTGACAGCATAATGACCTTCAAGATGGTAGTAAGGCTCATAGCGAAGAGACACGGTCTCCATGCTACGTTCATGCCTAAGCCAACCTTTGGTGTAAGCGGCTCAGGAATGCACCTCAACCTCTCACTTAGCTCTGAGGATGGTTCAAACCTGTTCTTTGACGGCAGCGATGCGCTTAAGATGTCAAAGCTCGCATACAGCTTCATGGCAGGACTTCTTATCCATGCCAGGGAGTATACCGCAGTTACAAATCCTACAGTCAATTCCTACAAGAGGCTTGTATCAGGCTATGAGGCACCGGCACTTATCAGCTGGTCGTCAAGGAACAGAAGTCCGCTCATAAGGGTACCTTCAATAATCAGGGACTCAACAAGGATCGAGCTGAGAAGCCCGGATTCGTCAGCGAACCCATACACCGCTATAGCTGCTGTCCTCGCCGCAGGAATGGATGGGGTCTTGAAGAACCTTGATCCTGGAGCACCCCTCAACTCCAACCTTTACGACCTGTCTCAGAAGGAGATCGACGAAAAGGGGATAGAGAGGCTTCCTTACAACCTCTATGAGGCTGTGAGCTGCCTGAATGAGAGCAGTCTCATGAAGGACACACTGGGTGTGCATATATTTGAAAAGCTAACAGAAGCCTGCATGAAAGAATGGGATAACTATTCAAGCCAGATAACTGCCTGGGAAATCGAGAGGTATCTTCAGAGATTCTGATCCAGCGGAGGAGCATCATGAAAGAACAGACGATAGTCATTGGCCACAGCAGCATGTCGGTCATTGAAAAGCTCCGTACCTCCCTGGAGAGGCGGGGATACAGGATATACACTTTCCAGAGCATAGAAGAGGTCTTGAGGACAGCCAGACGGGTCAAGCCTGACATAGTCATCATGCCCCTTGAAATCGGAGGCTCCAGCACGTTAGCCACAGCAAGGGTCCTTGAATCCGACTATGTGACCTCTGTGGTCTTCATAGTCGACCAGCCCGAGGGCCCCTTCAGGAAGACACTGGAGACGATGAACCTCTACGCCTACATAACCTTCCCCATGACCCTTGATTCGCTCTACAAGACCGTAGAGCTCGCTGTGAACACATCGAGGAAGATCCTTGACCTCAAGCTCAAGCTCCTTGAAGTGGAGAAGAAGCTGGAAGGAAGGATCACAGTTGAAAAGGCCAAGGGAATACTGATGAAGGAAGAGAACATGACCGAGGAAGAGGCCTTCGCCTGTCTTCGGAAGATGGCCATGGACATGTGCCTTCCCATGGAGAAAGCGGCTAAGGCTGTCGTAGCCCATGGCTTCAGGAAAGAATAAAGAGCAGGGAGAGTGCTTAAATGCACACTTCCTGCTCTTTATCATTCTTACGCATCATCATGATCGAACTTGATCAGATACCGTAAACCCAGTGGTTAGTGCCGCTGAACACATCCGGACCGTTCTTGAATGCCACGTAGTTGAAATAAAGCTCGCTGCCTATCTCCTTGCCCTTGACGATCAGATCGCTCAGGTCCCCCATATCTACCATATGGTACCTTCCAAGGTCATTGAAGCCCTTGACTTCATTTATGTTCTTTATCTCATCAACAAGTTTTTCTGCATCGTGCGGAAGAGCATTTATGCTGAGAACCTCTTTAAGCTGCTCTTCAAGTTCAGTAAGGCTTATGAATGCCTTTTTCATTTTTAATTTCCCCTCTTGTAAACAAATTTCGCGTACTCCATTATTATAATCAATTAATAATAAAATGCAATAAATTTTTCAAATGCGTGAAATTATCGTTATTTTTTTAACATCAATCGGTAATTTTGGTCTTTCTTTTTAATTTTACTATATTTTACTCTGCTAACATTTCAATATATCAGTAATACCCTAAACATGAATGTTGTATCATGTTGTATCATTATGTAGCACAGCAATCTTTCGAGGGAGTTTCAATCATTCCATAATGGAACAGTCTTTGTGACACTCCTCTAATTTCACCCTATCCATCTCACACTCTGACTGATTACAACCCGAATCTTTCCGGTAAAATATCTACACTACACGAAAACTTTGACCCTGAAACTACTCATGTATATTAGACTGGCATAAAAAACCTAACTGAAAAAAGCGGATCTTAAAAAAGTCATCGAAGAAAAAAGTACCGGGATGCATTGCATCCCGGTCACTTACTTTATGACACTCTTTCCCATAAGGAATTTATCTACTTCCCTTGCGGCAAGCTTACCCTCCTGAAGTGCCCATACGATGAGGCTCTGGCCTCTTCTCATGTCTCCTGCGGCAAACACCTTCTCGACGTTTGTCTCGAAGACTTCATAGTCCGCTTTTACATTGCTTCTCGGGTCCCTGTCAACATCCAGCTCATTGAGGATATCATCCTCCGGTCCGAGGAATCCCATTGCAAGAAGCACAAGGTCTGCTTTCCATACCTTCTCGCTTCCCGGAACCTCCTTCGGATAAAGCCTTCCTGACGGATCCTTTTCCCAGCTGATCTCAACTGTGTGGATCTCCTTCACGTTTCCGTCCTTGTCTCCCACCATCTTCTTTGTATTGATGAGGTAGTTTCTCGGGTCTCTTCCGTAAAGGCTTATGGCCTCTTCCTGGCCATAGTCCACCTTTATCTTCTTCGGCCATTCGGGCCATGGGTTGCTTTCTTCAATTCTTGATGCAGGAGGCTCAGGTAGTATCTCCAGCTGATTGACGCTCTTGCAGCCATGCCTTATTGAAGTGGCGACACAGTCTGTTCCCGTATCTCCTCCTCCGATCACTATGACATGCTTGTCCTTAGCGCTTACATATGCTCCGTCCTTATGCTCTGAATCAAGCAGGCTCTTCGTGTTAGCCTTCAGGAAGTCTACTGCAAAGTGGACACCTTTAAGGTCCCTGCCCTCCACCTGGATCCCTCTTCCCTTTGTGGCTCCGCCGCAAAGGACTACTGAATCATACTTTTCAACAAGCTCTTTTGCGGAGATGTCCTTTCCGACTGCAGTGTTCATGACGAACTTGACCCCTGATTCCTCAAGGACCTTTACTCTTCTCATGACTACACCCTTGTCCAGCTTCATGTTTGGTATACCATACATCAGCAGTCCGCCAGGCCTGTCGTTCCTCTCGTATACCGTGACGTCATGACCTACCGCATTAAGGTAGTATGCCGTAGACATTCCTGATGGTCCGGCTCCAACTACCGCAACCTTCTTGCCCGTAGGATTTGGCTTCAGAGGCTTAACCCAGCCTTCAGAGAAGGCCTTCTCTATTATCTCATACTCGAGGTTGCTTATTGTAACCGGCTCCATGATAAGCCCTTCAGTGCATGATCCCTCACATGGTGCGGGACATACCCTTGAAGTGAACTCAGGGAACGGGTTTGTCCTTGCAAGCCTCTTGTAGGCCTCTTCCCACTGTCCCTTGTACACAAGCTCGTTCCATTCAGGTATCAGGTTATGCAGTGGACATCCCGATGCCATGCCATTTAACAGCACTCCGCTGTGGCAGAACGGAACTCCGCAGTTCATGCACCTGGCACCCTGCTTCCTTACTGTAACCGCATCAAGCGGCAGCTTTATTTCCTTCCAGTCGCCGATCCTTTCCCTGGGAGGTCTTTTCTTGGGGTCTATCCTGTCAAATTCCAAAAATCCAGTTGGTTTTCCCATTTTATTCGCCTCCCTAGTTGGATTCCGAGCCAAGCGGAATCTTGAAGTTCTCTGAGAATGCGACCATCAGGGCATCATCGCCCCTGTAGCCGGCATTCTTAGCCCGCTCTATGCTCTCTACCATGTTCTTGTAGTCTGTAGGTATTACCTTGGTGAACCTTCCGGCATAGTTGTTCCAGTCATCCAGGACCATCCTGCCTCTTGGGCTTCCGGTTACCTCAACATGCTTCTCGATCATTTCCCTGAGCTCCCTCAGCTCCTTCTCTTCAGTGACACCGCAGAGGAGGACCTTGCCCTTGTTGCAGTATACATCGTCAAAATCAAGGATATAGGCGATTCCGCCTGACATTCCCGCTCCGAAGTTCCTTCCGGTCCTTCCCAGGATGACGACCCTACCGCCAGTCATATATTCGCAGCCGTGGTCTCCGACTCCTTCAACGACTGCCTTGATCCCGCTGTTCCTTACGCAGAACCTTTCACCGGCTATTCCGCTTATGTAGGCTTCACCTTCGGTTGCGCCGTAGAATGCAACATTTCCTATGAGTATGTTCTCATGCGGTTCGAAATCGGATGTCTTTGGTGGATACACCACTATCTTTCCGCCTGAAAGTCCCTTTCCGATATAGTCATTGGAATCTCCCTCAAGTTCAAGCGAGAGTCCCTTCGGTGCGAACGCTCCGAAGCTCTGGCCGGCACTTCCCACGAAAGTAAGCTTTATGGTATCCTCAGGCAGTCCTGCCTCACCGTATCTCTTGCTTATCTCGCTTCCTATAATCGTACCGACTACCCTGTCAACGTTGTTGATCTTAAGCTTTGCCCTTATAGGCTTCTGGTTTTCAAGGGCAGGCTTGCACATCCTCAGGAGCTTCTTCATGTCAAGCGATTCCTCGAGCTTGTGGTCCTGAGCTACTGTGTTGTACCTTCCCACATCAGCGCCAGCGTACGGCTGGTAAAGAATCTTCGACAGGTCAAGGTGCGATGCCTTCCAGTGTGTCACATTTTCTTTAGGTCTCAGCCTGTCGGTCCTTCCGACCATTTCAGTGATGGTCCTGAAGCCCATCTTAGCCATGTATTCTCTCATTTCCTGGGCGATGAACCTCATGAAGTTAACGACATGCTCAGGCTTGCCTGTGAAGTTCTTCCTCAGTCTCTCGTCCTGTGTTGCAATTCCTACAGGGCAGGTGTTAAGGTTGCAGACCCTCATCATAACGCAGCCCATGGATATGAGCGGCGTAGTTGCGAAACCGAACTCCTCGGCACCAAGCATTGCAGCTATGACCACGTCTCTTCCCGTAAGAAGCTTTCCGTCAGTCTCTACTACTACCCTGTCCCTCAGCTTGTTCAGCACAAGAGTCTGATGGGTCTCGGCAAGTCCTAATTCCCATGGAAGTCCTGAATTCCTGATGCTTGTCCTTGGTGATGCTCCTGTTCCTCCGTCATAGCCAGATATGAGTATGACGTCTGCCTTGCCCTTTGCAACTCCCGCTGCAATGGTTCCAACTCCCACCTCAGATACCAGCTTTACGTTTATCCTTGCGTTCCTGTTTGCGTTCTTCAGGTCAAGGATAAGCTCAGCCAGGTCTTCGATCGAGTATATGTCATGATGAGGAGGCGGCGAAATAAGCTCAACTCCGGGAGTTGAATGCCTGGTCTTGGCAATGGACGGGTAAACCTTCCTGCCCGGCAGCTGTCCGCCTTCACCGGGCTTCGCTCCCTGAGCCATCTTTATCTGTATCTCACGAGCGTTGACAAGGTAATTGCTCGTGACTCCGAACCTTCCGGAAGCAACCTGCTTTATTGCGCTGTTCTTGCTGTCTCCGTTCTCCATGACAAGGAATCTCTCCTCATCCTCTCCGCCTTCACCCGTGTTGCTCTTTCCTCCGAGCCTGTTCATGGCTATGGCAAGGCACTCGTGAGCTTCCTTGCTTATGGATCCGTAGGACATGGCTCCGGTCTTGAATCTCTTCACTATGGAATCAACGGATTCCACTTCCTCTATGGGGATCGTATCTCCCGGGTTTATCTTGAAGTCAAGAAGCCCTCTCAGTGTGAAGATCTCCTCATCGTTGATCTTTCTAGAGAAATCCTTGAACAGCCTGTAGTTCGACTCCCTTACGGCTCTCTGAAGAAGGTATATGGATTCCGGATTGTACATGTGGACCTCTCCGTCGTCCTTTACCTGGAAGTGCCCTCCTACCTCAAGTGTATCAGTGAACGGCGAATTAGGCGCATATGCGCTCTCATGCCTCATCTGGCTTTCCTGGGCGATATGCTCAAGGCCTATTCCCTCCACCCTTGACGGAGTGTTTGCGAAGTATTTGTCTACGAGGTCCTTCCTGAGGCCTACTGCCTCGAAGATCTGGGAACCATGGTAGCTCCTTGTGGTTGAGATGCCCATCTTGGTTATTACCTTAAGTATTCCCTTGACCGAGCCCTTGATGTAGTTCTTCTTTCCTTCCTCATAGGTGAGGCCGTCAAGCTGGTCCCTGCATGCAAGGTCCCTGATGGACTCATATGCCATATATGGATTGATGGCAGTTACACCATATCCGAGAAGGGTGCAGAAATGATGCACTTCCCTCGGCTCTCCGGACTCAAGCACGATTCCCATGTTGGTCCTTATCTCATTCCTTATCAGATGGTTATGAAGTCCTGCCGATGCCAGAAGTGCCGGTATCGGAGCATAGGTTTCATTGACTCCCCTGTCTGAAAGGATGATTATCTTTGCGCCATCCTCTACAGCCTTGTCGACTGCCCTGAACATCCTGTCCAGTGCCTTCTCCATGGCTCTCGGGCCTCCTGCGGCCTTGAAGAGTATGGGAATGACCGAAGATTTGAATCCACCCTGGTCCTGGCTCTTAAGTATAGCAAGCTGCTCATTCGTAAGTATCGGATGCTCGAGCGAAATGCTTACTGAGCCCGAATCATCAGGATTCAGGAGGTTTCCTGTATCACCCAGCAGCATTGTGCTTGATGTTACAAGCTCTTCCCTGATTCCGTCGATAGGCGGATTTGTGACCTGGGCGAAAAGCTGCTTGAAGTATAGATACAGAAGCTGAGGCTTTTCTGAAAGCACCGCCAGCGGTGAATCCATACCCATTGATCCGATCGGGTCGTCTCCGCTCTCAGCCATTGGAATTATAGTCTTCTGTATGTCCTCGAAGGTATATCCGAAGGTCTTCTGAAGCTTCAGCAGCTCATCGACATGAGGCTCATCGAATTCATCGAAATTCCTCAGGTCCTCAAGCTTCGAGATATGCCTTGCATTCCATTCATCATAAGGATGGATCGTTGAGACCCTCTGCTTTATCTCCTCGTCAGAGATTATCCTCTTTTCCTTTGTATCTATAAGAAGCATCCTGCCCGGCTCGAGCCTGCCCTTGTACTTTATGTTCTCAGGCTTGATGTCGACAACTCCGACTTCCGATGCAAGGATCACCCTGTCATCCTTTGTCACATAGTATCTCGACGGCCTGAGTCCGTTTCTGTCAAGGACTCCGCCTATGATGTCTCCATCAGAGAAGGCCATAGCCGCAGGTCCGTCCCATGGCTCCATAAGGAATGAGTTGAACTTGTAGAATTCCTTCTTTTCCCTGGACATGAGGACGTTCTTCTCCCATGGCTCAGGGATCATCATCATGACCGAATGAGGCAGGGTCCTTCCGGTCATATGGAGGAATTCGAGGCTGTTGTCGAACATGGCGGAATCGCTTCCCGTCTCATCTACTATAGGATAAGCCTTGGTCAGGTCATCGAAGTACTTTGACTTCATGTTCTTCTGCCTTGCCCTCATCCAGTTGACATTACCCCTGATGGTATTGATCTCGCCGTTATGGACTATGAATCGGTTCGGATGCGCCCTTTCCCAGCTTGGGAAAGTGTTGGTCGAGAACCTTGAGTGAACCATGGCAAGAGCCGATGAAAAATCAAGATCAGAAAGGTCAAGGTAGAAATGCCTCAGCTGTTCAGCAGTTAGCATGCCTTTGTATACGATCGTCTTTGAAGAAAGGCTCGATACGTAGAAGGTGCCTCCCTTGTCTTCACATAGCGGGACGATCGCCTTCTCTGCAAGCTTCCTTATAATGTAGAGTTTCCTTTCGAAATCCCTCTCGTTCTTGATGTCTTCGCTCTTTCCGATGAATACCTGTATGAATCTCGGCATGACGTTCTTTGCTGTAACGCCTACCATCGTCTTGTCTATAGGGACTTCTCTCCAGCCCAGGATGCTCTGTCCTTCCTCTTTGACGATCTTTTCGAACGCATCCATCTGTATCCTTCTGAATTCGTCGTATTTGTGCGCGAATATCATTCCGACGCCATAATCGCCCTTCTCCGGCAGCTGGAATCCGAGAACCTCACATTCACGCTTATAGAAATCGTGAGGTATCTGGACAAGTATGCCCGATCCGTCTCCGGTCTTCTCGTCAGCTCCCGCAGCTCCCCTGTGGCTAAGATTCTCAAGGACTGTCAGAGCTTCGTCTATGATGTCGTGCGACTTGTCACCCTTGATGTTTACGACAAACCCCATTCCGCAGGCATCGTGTTCAAACTGAGGGTCGTACAACCCCTGCTTCTTCGGTAACCCATGATCCATATTCCTCACCCTTTGTCTCCCTAACTCGTCGTTAGAATAATTCCATCACTCGTGGCTTTTATCCCATCATGATTGATACGTAAAATTGTATACCAGAGGTAATGGCAATTCAATATTTATTTTACAAAATATTAATGAATCATGATTATTTTAGCTTTAATTTTGACAATTGCCTATCATCATGCAATTTTACCTTCATTCATTGATTCATTTTCCACATTTTTGCTATACGAACCTTCAAATGTCAAAATACTTATTAGTACGCACCAGTACGAAGGACTCTCCCGATATTGAAACAATGGTTCAGAGGTCCGCTTCCTTTCCCAAGCTCAAGACCGGTGCCCAGTGCTCCGGCAACATATTCCTTGGCCATTATCGTGCTTTCCGCTACAGTCATTCCATTTGCGAGCCCCACAGCCAAAGCAGATGACAATGTGCAGCCTGTTCCATGGGTGTTAGTGCTGTCGATCCTCTCCCCATTGATCCATATGAGCTCAGACTTCCTGCAAAGAAGGTCGTCCGCACTTCCGGCAAGGTGCCCGCCCTTTAAAAGCACCCACCCCGGGATCATTCGTGATATTGCCATTGCAGCCGCTTCCATATCATCCCTGGAACCGATCTTCATCCCCGTCAGCTTCTCCGCTTCGGGAATGTTCGGGGTGACCATGTCCGCAAGCGGCATAAGCTCCTTTACAAGGGTAGACGCAGCACCTTCATCCAGGAGACTGTTCCCGCTGGTTGAAACCATGACCGGGTCAACCACAATGTTCCTCGCTCCATATTCCCTTAGCTTTCCTGAGATGACCCCGATGAGCTCCCTGCTCGACACCATGCCGATCTTTACCGCATCCGGGTATATGTCCCTGAATATGCAGTCAAGCTGGAGCGAAAGGAACTCCGGATCGGATTCAAGTATTCCATATACGCCAGTAGTATTCTGAGCGGTGAGTGCGGTGACCGCACTCATTGCATACGCCCCCAGTGAAGTCATCGTCTTTATGTCAGCCTGTATCCCGGCTCCTCCGCTGCAGTCAGAGCCTGCTATAGTAAGTACCTTCAACATTTCAATACCTCCAGTCAGCAAGTGTTTCAAGATATACATCGGCGATCCTTACTATCTCCTTAAGTTCACCATGGCTTGCTTCGTCCTTTACCGCTACAGTTATGAATCCGGAATTTTTAGCTGTCCTCAGAGCATGAAGCGCATCCTCGAAGACCGCTGTCTCCTCGGCCTGCGTACCGAGCATATTCAGAGCCTTCAGGAAGATCTCCGGCTCCCTCTTCGTTGCCCCTGCCTCTCTTTCAGTTATGAGTCCGGAAAACAGGTCCAGTACTCCAAGCCTTTCCAGGGCAGCCTCAGCAAGAGCCCTGTCCGTCGCAGTGGCAGCAACCGCCTTTATCCCGTTAGCCTGCAGCCCCTCAAGGAACTCTGCAGCATGGGGCTTAAGCTGCAGAGTGCTCCTATAGCCACCCTCTATCAAGGACAATATGCCTTCACGTATTTTCCTGTCATCTTGGGGCAGGTCATATTTATTCCTTAAGTAAGCACACGCCTCATCGATGCCAAAGGGAGCAAGGATCTCGGATAAACCTTCCTCAGGCCTTATCCCCATACCTTCAAGGTACCTCTTTCCCAGATCCTTCCACATTCCCATGGAATCTATTATTGTACCGTCAAGGTCCACTATAGCCCCTCTTAACTTCAAGTCACCAATCCCCCCATCTTTAACACAAGCTCCTTAGCAGCCTTCCTGGGACACTCAGCTGAAAAGATCGCTGATACCACCGAAATGCCAGCAATACCGGTACCTGCCAGCATATGCAGGTTGTCCTCTGAGATTCCTCCTATTGCCACAACAGGAATGGAAACGCTTGAGCAAATATCCTTTAATGTCTCAATACCAACCAGCCCTGCATCCGACTTGGTTGAAGTCCTAAACATCGCTCCAACACCTATATAATCTGCACCTTCAGCCTCAGCCTTAATTGCCTGCTCAACTGTCTCAGCCGAAACTCCGAGGATCATCCTGTCACCTATGATCCCTCTTACACTTTTCGCATCAAGGTCACTCTGCCCCACGTGCACACCTTCAGCCTCCAGTATAATGGCAGCCTCAACATCATCATTTACGATGAGCGGCACACCACCCTTTCTGCATACATCGAGAATACTTCGCCCAAGCTCAGCATACTCCAATGAACTCAGGTCTTTTTCCCTTAGCTGTATCATGGTCGCACCGCCTTCGATCGCAAGCCTTACAGCTTCGTCAAGCTTCATGGCACCAAGGTCCCTCCGGTCTGTCACGGCATAAAGAAGGAGGCTTCGCTTATCTAACCTCAATCTTCACACCTCCTTCCAGTTCATCGGAAGTCATGGTGCCCATGGCATCGATGATGTATGACCTGTAGGTTGAGGGACCTCCTCCCGACTTCATCAGCCTCTCATAGGCTATCTCGCCTGAAAGGCCCATGGCTGCTATTGCAGCAGCGCAGGCTCCCGCCTTGTCCTCAGGATTTGCTGAAACATAGGATGCGATAACAGCTGTAAGCATGCATCCGGTTCCTGATACCTTTGACATCATCGGATGACCGTTCCTGACAATATATGCCGACTCACCGTCAGCTATGATGTCTATTGGACCTGTTATGGCGACAACTGCCCCTGTATTCTTTGAAAGCCCACTGGCTATGCTGATCTTTTCATGAAGGTTATCCTCTGTTACAGCATCACCAATGCTGGCGTCCACTCCCTTGGTGCTTCCGGTACCATGATAGAGCGTCATGATCTCCGATATATTTCCCCTTATGACTGCCATCGGTATCTCCCCTATAAGCTTCAGAGCCGTCTCTGTCCTCAGCTTCGTGGCGCCTGCCCCCACCGGGTCCAGCACAACGGGGTGCCCAAGCTCTGAAGCCTTTCTCCCAGCAAGCAGCATCGATCCTACAGTCCTCTCGTTCAGAGTGCCGATATTAAGGACAAGCGCATCACAGATAGCTGTCATCTCCTCGACCTCTGCGGCCTCGTCTGCCATTATCGGAGCACCTCCGCATGCGATCAGCATGTTGGCAACATCATTTACTGTAACGTAGTTCGTGATGCAGTGAACCAAGGGGTTCTTAGCCCTGTTCTTTTCCAGATGCATTTTTGACATACTCAATTCCTCCATTCATCATTATCGTAGCCAGGCTTATTAGCGCCATTACCGGAAGTGTGCTTCCAAGTATCGTGTCCATAGTCATGAAAAGCCTGTATACCATGAAGCCCGCTGCCCACAGGGCAAGGTTCATGACATTGAAAGCTTCACCTGAGCTGTCCTTGCCGAGAATATAGTGGTCAGTGAGCAATATGGCAGCCATAGGGGCGAACACAGAGCCTATCAGGTACAGGAACCCTTCGAACCTGAATACATCTGTGCTGAGGGCAAGGAGAGTCCCAAGGATGCAGGCAGCGATCGCGACAGCTTTTCGGCCGGGCCATCTGGATATGGACGTAAAGCTCTCACCGGCAGAAAACACATCAAGGAAGGTCGTGGTTACTGTAGATGCTATGACCACATATATCCCAAGCATTCCAAAGCCTGCCCCCGCCATGATGACCGCTATATCCGATTCACCAAGGAATACCGCAGCGCCAAGACCTATTGTATACATCCATATGCTTCCGGCAGTGTAGGCGAAAGCTGAAGCGAAGGAAACAGCCTTCTTTCTGCCTGCGCCTTTGGTATAGTCCGCAACAAGCGGCAGCCATGAAAGCGGCATGGCTACAGACAGCTCCACCGCAGCTCCGAATGACATGCTGCCTCCTGCAATGCTTCCAGGATCTTCCTTGAATACTGCAAGGCTAATTGCTGCTGTCATGAGGAAAAGCGCCCCAACAATTACCACATTGACCTTGCCAAGGTTCTTCATCCCCATGACGAGCCATACCAGTATCAGAATGCCTATACTAAGGCTCCAGAACTGATAGCTGCCGGTGCCGTTTGCTGCAAGATTCGCCGCACTCGCCCCTGAGGCTATCATTATCGCTGTCCAGCCGACAAGCTGCAGTACGTTGAGCATTGAAAATAAAGCTGCCCCCTTTTCCCCGAAGGAAAGCTTGGCAGTATCCATTGCTCCTCGCCCGCTCCTTGCTCCCAGGAGTCCTGCAAAATAGATCAGCACACCTCCGATGAGGTGCCCGATGATGATTGCAGCAACTCCTTTTGAAAAGCCTAACGGTGAGATGAACGTCCCTGTCAGTATCTCAGCGATGGATACTGACGCCCCGAACCATAACAATCCATGGCTTGAAATGGGATCCTTGTGATTTTCCATTTGATCACTCCTTCATTACTGGAATACCGGTACCTTTAGGAAATCAGGCAGGAGGGAATAAAAAAAGCGGGATGTCCTATAAGGTCATCCCACATACTGTGTGAAAGCTTTCCCTACGTTGGCATTATCCAAATCAGGTTCCAGGGTCGAAGCTATTAACTTCCTCTCAGCCTGCTCACAAGCTCCCCATATATTCCGTTATGTTTCGATGTTACATCAATATCCTGCAGGTGTCAAACAATGCAGGCAAAAAAAAACACCGCTCTGCGTTCCAGCGAAGCACACAGGTTTCCCATTGACAAACATCTTTCTATGGATTATCATCATAGTTAACCAATTTAATACTCAAACCTTTGATTGAGAGAAGTAACAGAAGTATCCTTTCCAAAGAGAGCCGCAGAAGGTGCAATTGCGGTGTGAGGAACCCTGCGAATGGACTCATGAGGGCGAAGCAGAAACCATTATCGGCAGTATGCAAGCCGGGATCTCGACCCGTTTCAAAGTGAGCGCGCATGAAGGTGCGTAGAACGAGCGGCGATTTATCGCAATTTGGGTGGTACCGCAGAGACTGTTGTCTTTGTCCTATGTAGGACAAGGGCTTTTTTTATTTCAAATTTACTTGAAAGGATGATTAAAATGGAAAAGATACCTTACAAGATCTATCTCTCTGAAGAGGAGATGCCAAAAAGCTGGTACAACGTCAAGGCTGTCATGAAGGAGCTTCCGGACCCCTTCCTGCATCCCGGCACACTTCAGCCAATGACCGCGGATGAGCTTAAGCCTATATTCTGCGACGAGCTTGTCGAGCAGGAGATGAACACTAAGGATGAGTATATCCCAATACCTGAAGGCGTCACTGATTACTACAGGATGTACAGGCCTTCACCTCTGGTCCGGGCTTACAACCTGGAGAAAGAGCTCGGGACTCCTGCCAGGATCTACTTCAAGTTCGAGGGGAACAACACCTCAGGCTCCCACAAGCTGAACTCCGCTGCAGCCCAGGTCTATTACGCCAAGCAGCAGGGAATAGAGAGCCTGACCACAGAGACCGGAGCAGGACAGTGGGGATCAGCCCTTTCAATGGCCTGCGCATACTACGGTGTACCCCTTGATGTCTTCATGGTCAAGATCTCATCTGAGCAGAAGCCTTACAGGAAGGTGCTGATGGAGACCTACGGCGCAAAGGTCCATGCTTCACCTTCAACTGAGACCGCAGTAGGTAGAAGGATACTTGAAGAGAATCCCGGAACAGGCGGTTCACTTGGGTGTGCCATATCTGAAGCTCTTGAAACTGCAATGAGCAGNNCTTGAGACCGAGACAGCCTGCGAAAAATACGGAATAAAGCCCGATGTCATAATCGGATGTGTGGGAGGAGGCTCCAACTTCGGAGGTCTCATAGCACCTTTCATGGGAAAGAGGATCAAGGGTGAGAACAACATCGAGTTCATTGGAATAGAGCCTGCCTCCTGTCCTTCTCTCACAAGAGGAAGGTACGCATACGACTTCGGCGATACAGGCAAGATGACCCCTCTGATCAGGATGTACACTTTAGGCTCAGGCTTCATGCCTTCACCTAACCATGCCGGAGGACTAAGGTACCATGGCATGAGCCCCATAATTTCAAAGCTTTACCATGATGGCTATATAACAGCAAGGTCCGTTGAACAGAGCAAGGTATTCGATGTGGCTTCAATTTTCGCAAAGTGCGAAGGTATCCTCCCAGCCCCCGAATCATCCCATGCCATCTACGGCGCCGTTGAAGAAGCGCTGAAATGCAGGGAAACAGGAGAGGAGAAGACGATACTCTTCGGACTCACAGGTACAGGCTACTTCGACATGACCGCCTACATGAACTACAACAGCGGCAACATGGTCGACCATATACCAACTGACGCTGACCTTGAAAAGGGCTTTGCAACGATCCCTGACATCGGAAAATAATATGGATAAAGGGCTTCATCCTTACACCCCGCGATAGCGGCAGGTAAGGGTGAAGCCCTTAAAATCATGAGAGAATATCCTTATCGTTTCCTTGTACCGAATCTCAGGACATCCTTTTTGCAGGCACCGGCGCACTCTCCGCACAGGATGCAGTCAGGATCTTCGATCGATCCCTCCTTAAGGTCCAAAGACACATTTATCCCCATCTGGCACTTCCTGTCGCAGGCTCCGCATGATATGCAGTTCTTCGGCTCGGACAATATCCTGAGCTGCGGCAGCCTGAGCCACCTGCCAAGCCTGTAGCCTCCTTCAAGGAATGGTGACATCCAGCAGATGGAATGGCATGCACCCCTCTTACCGAGAGCGAAGGTCAGGCCAGTGAATAGCATGAGGACCATGAAGTAAACAATATACTTTACCGGTTCGTCGACAGATATCACATTCTCGGTCATATAGAGAGGAGCAAAGCCCTTTATGCCCCCAGCTAAGACGAACATGGCAATTATGCCCCCGAACCAGACAGTGAAGACAACAAGCCTTATCTTCCTGAGTCTTCCGGTATTGACACTTTTACCATTAACCGACAGGGCATACTCGCTTAATCCTGCCATAGGGCATGCCCAGCCGCACCAGGCTCTTCCAAGGAACATTCCTGACAGGAACAGCATACAAAACAGGATAAGGCTTCCTGAAACGAGACCGTTCATGGCACCATCGAAAGATACATATGGTGAGAAATAGTTCAGGGTAACAGGAAACAGAAGCAGCGACACCAGAATTATTGCCTTTCTTGTCCTTTGAAGCATGTTGTCCCTCCATGTGAGCACTTATTTCATAATGTACTGTCACCTTGCGGTATCAGCAAGTCATTCACGGGTCCTTAGAACCAATATTTTGCTTATACTCCGTAATCCCTTTTTATTTTCTCAGCTACGATCTTTGCAGAAATGACATTTCCGTTACTCAAGTCATTAATTCCCTTTTCAAGCTCAGCATTAAAGTCCTCTTCTGTCAATATCTCACATTCCCTGGTTGGCTATCAGGAGAATCTATCTCAGTTTCAACCCTGACAAACATTTTTGAAGC
Organism: Clostridiaceae bacterium UBA6085; assembly: GCA_002428605.1. Taxonomy (GTDB): domain Bacteria; phylum Bacillota; class Clostridia; order Clostridiales; family Clostridiaceae; genus Youngiibacter. The sequence continues at coordinate 54,170 of DIXH01000037.1, read as the reverse complement.
ACTTGTCATCATGCCACCTCCTCATACTGCTATTGCATGCAAACGCATAGCTTGTACCAATCTCAAATATACCATAAATCATGCTAATTTAAGAGGGGTCCGGATGTGCTCTCAGGCATTCCAGACCCCTCATTATTACATTGCTCTTACTTTTTCGAACTCTTCAGTGATCTCAGAAGAAGGTTCCTTTGTCATCAGTGATACGATGAGTATCACTGCGCATGATACAACGAATGCCGGGAACAGCTCATATATGCCGAATACTCCACCAAGCTGCTTTATGACAAGCTTCCATATGAACACGGTGGCTCCGCCTGCAAGCATGCCGGCGATAGCTCCTTCCCTTGTGGTCCTCTTCCAGAACAGGGAGAAGAGCATTATAGGTCCGAAGGTTGCTCCAAATCCCGCCCAGGCGAAGGATACTACAGTGAATATTACGCTGTTCTCATCCATTGCGATGATTACAGCGATTATTGCAATTATTACAAGTGTTATCCTCGACATGTTGAGGACCTGCCTGTCTGTTGCATCCTTCTTGAGTATTCCCTGGTAGATGCTCTTTGAGAACGCTGAAGCAGCTATCAGAAGATATGAGTCAGAGGATGATATGGTAGCGGCAAGTATACCTGCCATTACGATTCCCGCAACAAGCGGCGGGAAGAAGTGAGTAGACAGCACGATGAATATGCTTTCCGATGCACTCTGTGTAAGAAGCTCGGTCGGAAACAGGATCCTTCCGATTATTCCTATTGCTACCGCCGCAGTAAGGGATATTGCAACCCAGACTGTCGCGATCCTCCTTGAGAACTTGAGGTTCTCCGAATCATTGATCGACATGAATTTAAGCAGCACCTGAGGCATTCCGAAGTAGCCGAGGCCCCATGACAAAGTTGAAATTATAGTAAGGAGTCCATAGCCTGCTGCATCACCAAATACCGGTGAGCCTCCAACGACCTTCTGTACTCCATTTTCAAGGGCCGGCTGTGCCATTCCGAAGAATTCGAAGAACCCCGGAATTTCCTGTGCATTTTGTATGACCTGCGAGATTCCGCCTGCAGATGATATTCCTGCAATCAATACCGCACTGAGTGCGATTATCATTACTATTCCCTGCATGAAGTCTGATGCGCTCTCTGCGAGGAATCCTCCAATGAATGTGTAACAGACGACGAACACCGCGCCTAAAATCATCATCAGGACATACGATGTTCCGAAGAGCGTACTGAACAGCTTTCCTACTGTTACAAAGCAGCTTGCAGCATAAACGCTGAAGAATACCAGTATGAATACTGCCGCTATAACCGACAGCACCTTCTTCTTTTCCTTGTACCTGTTGCTGAAGAAATCAGGTATGGTTATCGAATCACCTGCAGCATGAGAATAATTCCTGAGCCTCTTCGCAACGAATAGCCAGTTAAGGTATGTTCCAATGCCAAGTCCGATCGCTGTCCATGCAGCATCGCTCAGTCCGTACCAGTAAGCCACTCCAGGCAATCCCATGAGCAGCCATCCGCTCATGTCTGATGCCTCAGCACCCATTGCTACGACCCATGGTCCCAGTGACCTTCCACCTATAAGATAATTGTCACTGCTCTCACTTGCCCTTTTAGCGTAAAAAATTCCGATTCCAATTACTACAGATATGTATAATGCCATTGCTATAAGAATTTGTATGTTTCCACCGTCCATCGGTACCCCTCCTTTGTCCCTTCACCTGAAGGCATATGAAAAACATTTTACCGCATATCTATTCATTTGTACATATATTTATAATCATTTAGCTTAACCATGCTGTTTTTTATCAATTTAATAATCTTATGACATTCAAGGGAATGGCAAGGGACCGCTTTATGCGGCCCCTGCGTTTGACTGTATAAACTTCGGCTTAGTATGTTTATCCTTCCTTCAACAGCCGGTGCTACAGGGCTGTGAAGTTTCAGATACTCAACCATTATCTCATCAAGTGCGGGATACTCTATAAGTATCGGTGATCCTGCCAGCATAGTGTAGCCATCACCACCTGCGCCGAGGAAATTGTTAAGGGCTACAGTGTATTCCTTTGCCTCGTCGATCGGCTCACCTGCAACCATGATGTTTGAGACCCTTGAACCAACTGCCTTTGATGTATCAGCATCGAAGGTGATCCCTCCAACCTGAAGGAACGAACCGGCCTTTGACGGCAGGAACTTAACGCTTTGTTCAAGAGCCGCCTTAATTATGCTTCCTGTGTATTTCCTTGTTTCAACATAGTTACCGAAAGGAAGCACTGTAATAACCTCACCAAGGGTTATATCTCCGATGTCTATCGATGACCTTATACCTCCGCCGTTCATGAAGGCTATTTCCGCCCCCGTCTTCTCAAGCATGGCATCTGCTATGAGATTTCCAAGGTTCGTCTCCATGGCTCTTACATTATCTCTGACACCGTCAAGGACAACGCTCGTTGAACCCACCACTTCCTTCAATATCTCAGCCTGTCCGGCATTGATCTCAGAAATTATGGAGGTTACTTTGCTGTCTCCCATTATGGCAGTAGATGCTGCTACATTGACGAGTACAGGTTCCAGGACATTTATGCTCTTCTTGCCTGCCAGAAGATTTACAACTCCGACATTCTTGTTGTACTCACCTGCGCTTGCAATCATCGTCCCGTTGACTACCATTCCACTTTCAAAGACACTATGGCTGTGCCCGTCAAGTATGAGGTCGATCCCATCAACCTCCATTGCTATGGCGGTTGACCTTTCATCCTCTAAAGTCGACAGGTCCGTACCCAGATGCGCAAGAGCTATCTGGATATCGCTTATAGGTTCCAGCATTGCCATCATCATCTTCGCTGTCGTCACCGGATCGTTAATTGTGAGTCCGGCGACATTGCTTGGAAGAGTCTTGTAGTAGGTCTCAGGGGTTGTCAGCCCGAAGATCGCAACCTTGATTCCATCGACCTCCTTGATCACGTATGGCTTAAGGAACCCTGTCCCGTCCTCATAGGCAATGTTGGAGGATATTATGTCAAAGCTGGCCATTTCAGCGAGCTCAAGCAACCTGTCCTTGCCGTAGTTGAAGTCGTGGTTTCCCGGTGTCATTACGTCATACCCGACCTCATTCATAACCCTGACTACGCTTTCGCCTTTCTCAAGGGTCGCAAATGTGGTCCCGTGAAGTACATCGCCGACATCCAGAAGGAGTACCCCATTGCCGTAGCCGGCAAACTCATCCTTCAGGGCTGCCACCCTTGCCATCCCAAGACCGTCACCAGGCGCTACCCTTGCATGCTGGTCGTTGGTATGGAGGATCGTAATCATCTTTTCCTTTCTTTCCCTTACCTCATAAAGCGCTACGGTACCTGAAGCTTCACAGGCTACAGCCAGAAGCGCTTCACCAGTAGGTGACTTATCAGCATCCACGAAGATGATATCCGCAGGACCTGAGTCCGCGTTCCCTGCAAAATCCCTTGATGCCGAATATGACACGAATTCAGGGTCAGTTATGTCATCAAGACTGTATGCAGCAACTCCACCGACCTCTCCGAGCCCTATGAATGCATAGGTTGAGTTGTTTATTACTCCTGTTGCTATGGCCTGAGGTGCCGGGCCGTTTGATACGGACCTTGCATCCCTTGCTGCATCTTCAGATGAGGCATTGAAGTACTTGTATGGTGATTTTGCTGTTATCTCTTCAAGCTCGTCTCCGCTGTCATAGACGAGTTCCATGCTCTTTGCGTCTACAATGGAGAACGACCTTCCTCCAAAGCTGTATAAGGCATCGTATTTCCCATCCTCGCCCATACCTTCAAGCCTGGATACCACCATTCTTCCAAGACCATTCTCGAATTCAGAAGCAGCTACCATCGCTTCTATCGCTGCCTGTCCTAAACCTCCGTATTTCGAGGCATCAAGACCCAGGAGTCCCTCTGCCTTGATCTCATTGATGGTTATCGTATCGTTCCATTTGCTGTAATTCTGCCACGCCCCTTCGTTGGCAGTAATAAGATATTCCTTCCCCTTTACCGTGACCAGTTCCACATCATCAGGCATGTACATTCCAAGGACAGGATACTGCGCAATGTTTATGTTGTCCTTGTCACTTGCGTCAAGCCTGCTGTCAGGAAGTGTATGGTCTTTTACACCCATGTCAAAGACACCGGTGAACTCCATGGCAATAAGGTCAAGCACTGCAAGAGCGTTTGATTCCTGTAGTGAAACATATGCCGTTTTGCTGTCCTTCGCTGCCGTTATGTGCTCAGGCTCGAAGCTCTCAGGGAATGTGGCAGTAGGATCAGTCTTCCTTACAGTCTCCTCTACAGGAACACCTTCAAATCCTACATTGATAGCGGAAGCCTTCCTGACTCCGCTCCTGACATCAATTACAGTGACCGAGCCTTCCGGATCGGTTGTGTATAGATCGTCAGGCTCCCCCTCGTTTGCAACGAGGAGAGTGTTGTTGTCCGGAGTCAGCACCATCATAGAAGGCTTTGGTCCTGCTCCTATAACCTTAAGTACATTCCCCTTCATGTCAAGGAACACTACCCAACCATCGTCCTGTGGTATTTCAGCCGCCAGTGACACCGCAACGAAGGACTCCTTTTTATCCACAACAACAGAGGTTATTTCCCCGATCGGATCCAATCCGTCCACACCATCAAACTCTATCCTCTTGGTCCTGTCGAGAGTGAGATCATCCCCTGCATCAGAAAGGTCAACAATGTCTAAAGCCTTCTCGGCTGAGTTCACAACAAACAGCTTCTCCGCCTTATCAGCATATGCAGTAAAAACAGCTCCGCCATCCCCGCTCTCTGAGTCATATCTTCCTGCAAGCTCAAGAATAACTTCCATCGACCCCGGGTAGACCACATCAGCTACATTGACGACCTCAGCCTTGACATCAAGCGCGAATACAGAGCATGCAAACAGAGCGGCGGAGAACATGGAAATAAGCTTCTTCACGTTCATTCCTCCAATTCTATTTATTGCCTTGTTCCGGACTTATCCTTCGCAAGGGAAATATCGATTCCGATGCACTAAAACCTTGAAACAAGCGATATCTTTCCTTTTGCCTTCCTTTCTTCGAAATACTTGTGAGCATCACCGATCTCATCAAAGTAGAAGGACTTTTCATCCTTGTTTATAATAAGCTTTCCCTCTTCGATGAGCTTTGATACAAAATGAAGTATTTCACCTTGCTCCTTCCTGCCCTTCCCGGTAACAAGCGGAAGTGCCATGAACACGACCTTAAGGGTAAGAGCCTTCTGGTGCATCGGTGAAAGGTCCAGAGATACCCTTCCATTGGTAGTCACTACAGTACCCTTTATCCTGGCAGCTATGAAGCTGCTCGAAAGGTTCTGTCCTCCAACTGTATCAAACACAAGGTCGAAGCCCTGTCCGCCAGTACATCTTTCCATATAATCTTCAGGGGTCTCTGCCCCGACAATAATGACTTCATCAGCTCCGAATTCCTTCGCAAGGCTGACCTTATCACTTGATGTTACGGTTCCGTATACCTTGGCACCTGCCATTTTCGCCATCTGTGCCGCGATATGGCCTACTCCTCCTGTTACGCCATGGATAAGGACCTTTGCCGCACCTTCAAGTGCAGATCCCTCCATAAGGGCCTCCCAGGCGGTTATGGAGACAAGAGGGTATAGAGCTGCTGTCTCATGGCTTATGCCCCTTGGCTTGAGTGCAATGAGGTCTGCATCAGCCAGAACATATTCCGCAAGCGATCCCTGCATCTTTCCCACTCCGCCGCCGATTCCGAACACTTCATCCCCAGGCTTGAATTTCGTGACGTCGCTTCCAACTTCTGCTATGGTACCCGAGAAATCCATGTTGAGGACCGCAGGCATCGGAGGACAGCTTCCTGCAGCTATTCCCGACCTTATCTTTATCTCAAGAGGATTAAGGCTGCTTGCAGCAACCCTTACTATCACATGGCCCGGTCTGAGCTCCGGATAAGGGACCTCAGCCTGCGCAAACACCTCCGGTCCTCCGAACCCAGTCATCACTATCGCTTTCATATAAGCACCTCCAAGTCAGATTATTCTGATAATTCTTTTCGTAATTAATTCGCATCACTATTATACATCAAAAACAACACGGTTTCATCTGACAGGACCAAACTGTACGTTTTATAATTAACGTACAATTAATATTTTATGTCAATCAATATTCGTATTGCATATGCGTTTCAATTGATATAGAATAGAGAATAATATTTTGCAATTTCCAAAAACAAATCCGTCAGATTTACATACAAACGCATAACCCACAGTGAAGGGACATCAACGGAAATCGTTATGCACTGCGGGAAAAGGAGGAACACATGGTAATCAGAAGCAACAGCATAATAGAAGAAAGGCTCGACGAACTTGCAAAAGTCGTTCAAAGCAACAGCTATATCTCTCCGGAGCTCTACAACAGGTATAACGTCAAGCGAGGGCTTAGGAATCAGAACGGTACAGGAGTGCTTGTAGGTATTACCAGAGTAGGTTCTGTAATTGGTTATGACCAGACTGATGGAGCGAAGATCCCCATAGAAGGCAACCTCTACTACAGGGGTGTCGATATGAGCGAAATTGTCACCGGATTCCAGAGCGACGGCAGGATGGGATTCGAGGAGGTAGTTTATCTTCTGCTTTTCGGAGAGCTTCCGACAAGGGAACAGCTTGCTGATTTCAACGATCTGCTTGATGCATGCAGGGAGCTTCCTCACTCCTACAAGGAAGACGTGATCCTGAAGATACCATCGAAGAACATAATGAACAAGCTTCAGAGGACGATTCTTACCCTATACTCCTATGATGAGAACCCAGATGACACTTCAGTAAGGAACGTGCTTGCCCAGTCGATCAACCTGATTGCCAAGACACCGCTCATCGCTGCCTATGCATATCAGGCCAAGAGACATTACTTTGACAATGAGAGCCTTGTTCTCCATACCCCAAAGGTTGGTGTGGGGACTGCAGAGAACATGCTTCACATGATAAGGACTGACTCCAACTACACCAGGGAAGAAGTGGAGATGCTTGACCTGCTCATGGTCGTGCATGCTGAGCACGGCGGTGGTAACAACTCCTCCTTCGCGACTCATGTAGTATCATCCTCAGGAACTGATACCTATTCAGCAATGGCTACTGCTATCGGAGCCCTCAAGGGACCTAAGCACGGCGGAGCTAACCTGATGGTCGCCTCAATGTTTGAAGAGATCAAGAAGAATGTCAGCAACTGGGAGAATGAGGCAGAGCTTAAGGATTACCTGTCAAAGATACTGGACAAGAAGGCCTTCGACGGCAAAGGACTCATATACGGTATGGGACATGCAGTATATACGCTGTCTGACCCGAGAACAGTACTTCTTAAGAAGAAGGCACAGGAGCTATCAAGGCATAAGTGTCTGGACAGGGAATACAACCTTATCGCCGATGTCGAGAGGATATCAAGCAAGCTTATCCAGGAGAAGACCAACAAGGACTACGCGCCTTCTGCCAATGTAGACATGTACTCAGGCTTCGTATTCGATATGCTTGGAATCCCAAGGGACCTTTTCACACCGATATTCGCTGTATCAAGGATCGCCGGCTGGAGTGCCCACAGGCTTGAACAGATACTCGACGACAAGATAATGAGACCGGCTTATGTCAATCTCAGCGAACTAAGATCATATACACCGATTGACGACAGGATGATACCTTCAGGAGAGTGATTCTGATGGAAATCAAACCAAAAAGAGGCTTTGACAGGGCGGACCGTGATGATTTCACCGGTTCCGCCCTTTTGCGCCTGAAGACCGCCAGGGAAGAACTGAAGTGGCTTCTCGACAGAGGCTACTCCATGGATACAGCCGCGACCTTCACAGGGAATCACCACAGCCTTACCGCAAGGCAGAGGAATGCCATGAAGAGAAGCGTATCCTCAACCAATGACCTGAAGAAAAGGCTTAAAAAGCTTATAACTCCGGATGAAATCAGGGGCAGAGAAGTCCTTGTTGACGGCTTCAACATCATAATCACCCTCGAGACCGCACTGTCAGGAAGCCTTCTGATATTATGCGGAGATGGGGTTATAAGGGACCTGGCCGGTCTCAGGGGTACCTACCATCTCATACCTCAGACAGACATAGCCATAGGCCTTCTTCTTCAGTCACTTGAAATAACAGGTGCTTCATCAGCAAGGATCTATCTTGATGCCCCTGTCTCCAACTCAGGCAGGCTCAGAGATAGGATCATAGAGACCTCTTCATCCTGCCATCTTCCGGTTGAGGTCATACTTGCGGATGACACTGACAAGGCGATCGAAGGAAAGGCGAACATCATTACAGGTGATTCCATACTCCTTGACTCATGCGCTAGCTGGGTGAATTTGACAAGAGACATCATCATGAGGAGTGTTGAGGATTTATTCATAGCGGACCTATCCGAATGAGTTGAATATATAGATCCTATATTATTTCCCATTCCATCCCTATATTTCGATCCATATGTGAACAGCCCCGGAAATCCGGGGCTGCTTCTTATTTCGGCAGATCGCCGTTTATTATGAAGTTTCTTATGTCCTTCAGCGACATGTTGGATAGTCCCATTGTATCTACATTTCTTCCCTGGGCCCTGTAATCAGTCTCGTGAAGGAGCGAGCCAAGAAGGATGATTGAATCAATGGTCGGAGTCTCTACTCCTCCGAGCTTTCCAAGCTCTGCAATCGGTACAAGGCTCATCGGGATGTCTTCTGTTATATACCTTGTATAGACCGTCTTTGGCGCCTTGATCCCGTCATAGCCCCTGTTGTTCCTCATGGCCTCGAACAGTGTCCTTCCCGCCGCATCATAAGCAATGTACAGCCACTCTCTGGCTGTCATTGCCCTGAAGCCAAGGGATTCGGCAACATTGACCCTTTCCTGGTCCATCTTGTCAAGGATCAGGGCTACCGACGCTGTTATACCCTCAGTGTAGTAGTCAAAATCTCCGTTCGTGCTTTCGATCCTGGCCGCGTTCAGCAGAGTAACTGCCGGATGGAATATGGCTCCGATGTTATCAAGGCTTGTCTTCATGACATTATCTCCCGGTATGAACTGAGGGAGAGCCGCCCTAAGCTTCTTAACGACCTCAGGTGTCCTGTGTGCAGGTATCGCCGCTACCGGTACACTGTTCTTTACCCTGAATATCTGTGTCTGGGCAGGATTTATTGCCCTTGAAGCATACAGCAGCGTCTGTGCCTCGCATACTGTAACATCTGCAGTGCAGCCAAGCTTCCTTATGATATTGAGTACCTCGAGTGCTCCGCCTGTCCTGCCCGGATTGAGGACTATAATCTGTCCGTCGACAAGGTGCGGTGCCATATGTTCTGCCATAAAGGCATGACCCGTCGCAGGCACTACTACCATCAGTATGTCCTTGCCAAGAATGGCTTCCTTCATGTCAGATGTGACTATATCCAATTTTGCGTGCCCATGAGGGACAGTATCGGTATTGCTTACGATCTCAAGACCCCCATTGTCCTGAATTGCCCTTATCCTGTCAGCTCCCCTATTGTACAGACTGACATCAATACCCAGCAATGAAAGATGTCCCGCCATCGCGGTGCCACCGTGTCCAGCCCCAAGAACTGCAAATTTTGGCTTATTGTTCATTTCCAAAGCTATTCCCCCTCTAATTCAAACCTCTAAATCCAATATCCAATCAGTGAACCCAATTCTCCGAGATTTTTCATCACTAATTCAAGGATACATTATTCACCTTAAATATATTATATATTCTATATTCAGGATATTTGATGATGTTACACTCTGTTTACAAAAAACTAACCTGTGTGAAGAGATTGGAATGGTTCTTCTCAAGTTGCAATAAGCCTCATCCGGAAGTATAATCGAACTAATATGCCAAGGAGGTATAGATATGCCACACGAGGTAATGAAAGACATTTATCTGATAAGGGTCCCCCTTCCGGGAAATCCGCTTAAAAACCTTAATTCGTATCTTATAAAGGGTGCTGAGCGCAGCCTTCTGATCGATACCGGCTTCAACATAGATGCATGCCATGAAGCGCTAATCGATGGAATCAACGCTTTAGGTGTCAGTCTTGATGACCTGGACATATTCCTGACTCACGTACATTCTGACCACACTGGCCTCATCGGGAGACTTAAGACTGAGAAGAACAGGATATTCATCTCATCTACCGACCTCCTTGTACTGGACAGGTTCAGAAGCACTTTGAGATGGAAGGAGATCGAGGAGCAATCCCTGTTATATGGCTTCAGCAAAGAAGAGATAGTCGAGAACAGACAGACCAATCCCTTCAAGAATTACCTGCCTCCCCAGGATCTCAAAATCGAAACCATTGAGGAAGGATCCATATTCAGGATAGCCGGTTACAGTATGGTTGCCATATCTACACCAGGGCATACACCGGGACACATGGTCCTATACGATGAAGCACACGGCCTTCTGATTGCCGGCGACCATATCATTTTCGACATATCACCGAACATAACAAGGTGGCCTGAGCTCCCTGACTCACTTGGAGACTACCTGAAAAGTCTCGACAAGATATACAAGCTCCATGTGACCACAACCCTTTCAGCGCACAGGAATCCTATGGGGGATGTCCGTGACAGGATAACAGAGCTTAAGGAGCACCATATGCTTCGTCTTGATGAAGCCTTAGAAATAATAAAAACAGAGCCCGGAATGACAACCTATGAGATTGCATCGAGGATGAGCTGGTCGATACGGGCTAAGGATTGGACTGAATTCCCGTTGACACAGAAGTGGTTTGCCGTTGGTGAAGCCGGTGCTCATATAGACAATCTGATCCAGAAGGGCCTCATTGAAGAATATGAGGAAAATGGAAAGAAGAAATACAGGCAAGTACTTTAGTACAAAGAGAAATACCAGCCGCCGGCTGGTATTTTACTTTTCAATTATTCATCCATACCTTGAGATTATCTTTTCGATCGCGCTGAACAGTATCGAGACGGCAGCCTTCTCTTTATAGGGGACCTTTGCCGAACCCTTGCCGAACCTGGCTCCTGGCAGCAATCCCTTCAGCTCCTCGATCATATCGAAATCAAGAGTATGGAAGGTAAAGTGGTCACTTGCTGCCGAAAATGCAACATACATCCCTTTGAACTTGAACATAGGCATCTGATAGGATATCCTTCCTGGAATATCAGGATGGTTTTCTCTCATGTAGCCTACAAAGGTATGAAGCCACTCTCGCTTTTCACCATCGAACCTCTCCATGTATTCATTGATCGGATCCATATTCCACCTCAGTACTCTTCAGCATAAAGCATGGTTGAATAGTCTACTGAGTCTATGACAAATATCTTGCCGTCCTTGTTTTCACCATCAACCTTGATAAGGTGTTCCTTCTCATAATGAGGAACCTCCTGCCTGTGTACCACCTTGAGCCAGTCCCTTCCAAAGGATTCAATGACAAATACCTGGAGGTAATCCTTCTCGATCTCCATCCTGTCAATCAGATTCCAAAGATAGAACTGAAGTCCGGGACATAGTCCTGACATCACTCCTCTTGTTGCATACCTTCCGCCGCTGAACAAAGATTTTTCACTCATGATAACCCTCCTGCATTTCTTTACTTCATTATGCGGAGGACAAATCATATTATTCACCATTTACCTGGTGATAAAGTCGTAAATATCTCCCCTGACCGGAGTGTGCAGCGAATAGTACAGCTTGACCGCTGTAACATTGGTGCCAGGCATGGTGAATTCCTCTGGTGTTCCGATTGCCTTCATTGTTCCGAGGAAATAAAACTCCTTTGAAATCCTGTCATCCTTGTTTTTTCTTATAAACAGGAGCATTGTGACCCCGTTCACCTCTGAATTATAGGCCTGGACCACATCATCGGAATTGACTGTCCTTTTGGATTTTGATATCGCCTCCAGGGTTTCAGATTTTAAGAATCGGTATCTTCAAAACTTCAATAAGGACCGCCTCGACAACTCACTTCCTAATGCACTCATTAGGCTTTCTATCACCGCCTTAGCTGTCCACTCCCTGTGAATTACGAAAACTAACCGCCTCAAATTAGATTTCCCGAACTCAAAATCAGAGTGATATATCTCTCAAGTTTCTACGAATATCAAGAGGTCGATGCAAATTTTCATCAACTAAATAGTCTATAAACATAGATAGCGCTTTGAGATTAGAACATTTCAAATTCCGCAAAACTGTTTGTTATTCAACCTAAAACAAAAGTTTTCTTCGATCTCATAGCCTTTTTAAATCATCAAATGAAACGTGCTATAAAGATATTCCAGTCTGATTTGCAAAGTTTAATATCGTATAAATTGCGTGGTCATAGTTCTCACCTGTTTCAATATTGTTGAAGGCACTAAACATGTTAGCGAACGATTTCATTTCTGTTGACCAGACATTAATTTTGACTCTTCCCAAATATTCTAATCCATTTGTGGTTTTTATTTTCTGCGAGTCTAACCTTTACTTTGCTTTATTGTACTTTAATTTTTCATCAGTTAGTAAGTTATCAAATTCTTCTAGAATGCCCATTCTTATTCCCCCATCAATTATTCAAACTCGCAATTTTCAGTTTTTTCTATCGTTGCAGATCTTTGCAGCCGTCTGAACATTGCGTTCGGATGTCTTGAGAATTCACTAATACCGCACTCATCAACAGGATTGTTATTTCGGAATACTTGAATTCGATCATCCTTAAAAAGGACTTTTATCCCATTTAGTTCAAAACCGGACGTGTCTGTTCCCTCTTCAATTACAGCTTTATCTGTCCTTCTTTTAAGCTCGGTAAAGAAACGGTATTCAGCCTCATTTTTGAAATTCAATTCTGGGTAGGATGTGCTATGCGTCAACAGAAAATAGTTGGTGTATGCTATAGGATTCGGTCCGTATAATTCTGGACGAATGGGATTTGGAAGAACAATCCATTTATCAACTTCAAATATAAAGCAGTCTTTATTTGGCCACTTGGCCTTACCTGGCAACAAGCTTCTTTTTATCTTCTGCATCATCAGAACCTTTCCGAAATATTCAATACCTTTATTCTTCTGGTAAAGTGCAACATAATGGATAGGCAGCATATCTCTGGCAATTTGGGACTCATACGTGTAGTAGTATTCAAACTTCAGGCACTGTTTCATCTGATCATCGCCATTTACAAATCCAATCAGAACTTCTCGCTTGTCCCAATCCACTTTTGCAAGACGCTCTTCAATACCAGATGGCAATGTCGCTCTTTCAAATGCTGACTCCTGAGAATCCGAAATCAATTCATCCAGCATTTCCTTTACTAGTCTCGTCGCAGAAGGAAGAAATGGCAGCCCACCAATATTAACCTGGTCAATACTCTGATAGAATCGGTGCTTTTCATATTCCTTTTCATCATGATACGGAAATAGAACGTATGCTCCAAACATTGTTCTCTCATAATGGGAAGCTTTATTCTGGTATAAAATTGCATCACGATACCGGTGCATAGTATTGATATCATCTTCCTGAGGGCCAGGTGTCAGATAGCATTGCTGATAAATACTTCCGTCTGGTGCAGCATTAATACGATATTTGGCATCAAATACGTACTCATATATATTATTCGAGCCTTTCTTTTCAAGTCGAAGTACATTATCCGGTCTCTGTGCTACAGTAGGAACATTAATTTCTTTAGGGTTGTAGGAAAGCGTGATGATTTCTCCGCTCTCTAGATTCAAATACCTGACAGTACTTCGCTGCCCCTTTATCAATGATACAAAGAGTCCTTTCCCACTAACTTGGATAATATCCTGAGAAAGCAACTGATAGCGATCTTTCATGAGACTATTGAGCTTAATAAAGCACCAGTATTCATAAAGAACGGCTAGATCTTTCACTGAAACATTAAAGACACTTCCTGTAACAGAAAGACCATGCTGAAGCAACAGATAGCACCTGTACAATTCTCTATAACCTGGTGCCATACTAAATACCAAAGACATACCGGAATTTGCCGGTACAGCACTAACATCTTTTAGAAATCTGGTATTATATCGACGCTGAATGCCACTAATCATCGCATCTATCTTAGTAACAATAGCATCATCTGTATCACGGCCGAGTTTGAAATACTGCCTTCGGAAGTTTTCAAGACGCTTTGCGGTAATTAGAAGCATATATTTTGTCAATCTATTTTCTTTTGTGTCATAGGTAACATACTTCCTTACTGCAAGTGTTCTGGCAACTAACACTCGATCACCCGACCTCAATATCTGATCTTGGTGCTTTTCAATCCAAAGCAAAGTCTTGTTATCTATTCGCTTTACTTTATGAGACTGTAGGACCTCATGCTCTGTTTTTAGCATGTGGTGTGGTTTCGCAATCACCATATCAGCAGCTGCTAGAAATTCATCGTATATTTTTTGTATGATGGCAAAAAACTCTACAGGCGAAGCTTGCTGCCTTGAAGTAATATCAAATGAATCATATGTCTTCTTTAAAAAGTCGAATACCAGATTGTAAACCTCAGTTGTAACATCGGCTACGATTGACTTATAATCATCTTTATAGCTGATTTTGGAAGGAAATACTTCCAGGGTCAGTTTCAGATAGCTTCTTCCGTCAACTAGAATCACCAAATCGGACATACCAATGTCATTACCGAAGTTGATAATACCTGACAGAATAGTAGATCGATGACCGACGGGTGTGACCGCTTTCCGAATATTGTAGTTCTCATGCCAGAATTCTACTGTGTGACCTTCCTCAGGCTCGATAATTATCTCGTAGCGTTGCTGTTCAAAGAATAATGGTCCCAACCGATACTCGCCGATGTAGGCCTTGCCAAGATTATGCTTGACCACCTGTTCTGAATCTCCAGACATAGTGAGCTCATAAAGATCATCGCAGGTAACACTGAAAGTTGATTCTTTCCCTTTAAACTCAACACCTGGGAAGGATGGGTGTGAGGCGGATCCTTTGATTGTTACAGCTAAGCGATCAGTCTGTACATGGACCAGTTCGGCATTCTCGATATTCTGCTGTAATGCCATCTAAGATCACCCCCTAACCTCGATAAAAACTTTGCTAAATCCTTACCATGCTCATTAGTACTAGAGCCAATACGATGTGAATCCATCCTCTTCAAATCTTCTTACCATCAACTCTATTTTTTCTGCACTCTTCCTGTACTTACAGGTAGCAGACGCATCATAAATTACTTTACGCATCTTCTCAGAATCACTTTCACCGGAACGCTGATTGTGGTCCGCTGCACACTCCTTAAATAATGTACAAAGCATATCACGAACACTTGCAGAACTCCCCTGGATACGAGGGAGGATTTTCTGCATGATCTCATTATCCAATGCGTTGTTATAAGGTAGAAGTTCTCCTGCCCTTTTGTTATAAAGCATGTAGAAAACAATCTCATCACGAACACGATAACCTACATGAGCATTTGCAGTTTGAAGAATTTGATTGATTTTCTGCAGTTCAGAGCAAATAGAGCCTACATATTCGGCATCATCAGAACATTGAGTTAAAAGCAGATATTCGCTACAAAAGAAACTGTTCGACAGTTGCAGTCTCTCTGGTATTTCTCCGACAGGCTCAAGATTTGGAATCAAATCCACATAATTAAATTCGATTGTATTTGCTCTATCCAACACTTTTTTGCTGAACGGGAAGGTGGTTTCATCCATGTTGACCGAACCGATGATATAAAGATTCTGCGGGAATCGTATTTCTCCATACTTCTTAGTAGCATCCACATCCACCCCGTACTTATCCAGAGTAAATAACGGGTCAGATATAATTTTGCCGTCAATTAAATCTCGGGTTTCGATTATCGATAGGATATCACTCAAATAATATTCCACACGTGCTAAGTTCATCTCATCTAACCAAAGGAAATATGGTTTATTGGGTTGATCCAGTGCTGCTTTGATAAAACCAATCACCGCGCCGGGTACAAATCGTCCATTCAGATCCAAATGACCAAACAGATCAGTTGAATCGGACCAATCCGGACGAACCGGAACTAATTTGTATTCAGCTCCTATGGCTTCAGTAAATAGCTTTCCCAACCTGGTTTTACCTGTACCTGAGGTTCCCGCGAGGATCACAAATGGCTTACTCTTAAGACTGAGGAAGAAGTTCTCTATAAGGCCATCATTATAGTTGAAACCTTTGGCAGCAATATATGCTTTAACCTTATCAATTATTTCCTTTGTTGATAGCGGCATTTCTTCCATACCCACTTCTTTCGGCAAAAACCTTAAAATATCAAATTCAGTAAGCGCATCATACAATTCCGGACGAAGCTTCCATAAAAAAGTCCCAACTTCGGTTTTATCAGCCTCTCGACCAAAAAAAAGAATAGGCCAATACTGCTCTTTTTCTCCATTGTTTGAAAGCGGACATTGAGTCTCTGCATAAATGCGCTTCGCTATCTGTGTACAATTACTACTGATTGACGTGGGCGTGCGATTAAATTTTTTGCCAAGAGTTAAACAAGTAGCGCCTTCTTTTTCAGTATAAAACATAGCCAATGCTGCGCCCCAAATAGGACCAATAATATCTGGATTATTAAGCAAATCAAGCCAATGATCTTTGGTAATTTGAGGATCATATTCTATAACCGTAGGCCACCATTCATCCGTAACTATACCAATATCAGAACTATACATCTGATTAAAATACTTCTGGTAGAGGTCCATCATACGCTGTAAGTCAGCAACCAACTCTTCTCCTGAAACCAAATTATCCAAAGAATATTTTTTATAATATACCGCCCCAGCATTATATCCTATCGCACCGCTGTCAATTTTATCATCAGTGTTAAAATAACTATCACTTAGAAATTCGCGGATCTTAGTTGCTCTTTTCTTTAATGTATCCGCTACTTGACTGCCAATATTACCAACAATTCCAATAAAGGGTTTTGAAGTACCCTCATCGGCGTCTGTCTGCAATACCTCTGTGGCAGCAATTTCTAATGTTAAGTATAGTTCTTTTGAGTCCTTATTCAGGAGATATACAATATAAACACCTTTTTGAGCTGATGTTGTAATTCTGGTGTCAAATACTCCAATCCAAGGTACTATTGTCCAGCGACCTTTACCGTAACTACCAACAACCGAATATGGCTCCTCAATATCCGCACATTCTTTTAGTAAATTCGGTATTTCGGTACTTATGATTTCACGATATGAATTTTTCCAATCATTATTTTTCCTAACATGATCATACATCTCTGCATATTCATAAATAAATCGTTTTACTGCATTATGCAATTGAAGGCATTTTTCATTATTCATGGTACCTGCTCCTAACATTGTTTATTACCTACTCTCAATTGCTAATACTTCCAACTGCATTTAAAACACTAGCAAGGTCCTTTTTTGGTTTTCGGATTTTACCATTGTAATGCAATGTGTTGCTCAATATTTCTTTACATTCATCATCTGTTAGAACCGCTAATATATCCAGTTTCAATCGAGCTCGTGAAGTACCAACATAGTATATAAGAACGTTTTCTTCTTTAAAGGTATCTTTATCGACATCAATCAAAATAACGGCGTCAGCCTCAAGGCCTTTAAACTTTCTACATGTTGTAAATAGATACTTGTTGTGATATTTGCCATCTTTAGTCGCGCTGTATAGAACACTGTTTGTCTCAGTTTTACAAGTTAGAATGACGATATCTTTAAATCCCTCTGCTATAAGCTCATTAATAGTAAGATCGATACAATCCTTTTCATCTCTCAAATCATTACAAAAATGCAGTTTTGGTGGTGCACCTTTGACAGCTCCTTCAAATAATTTGGGTTTTCGTTCAGTAATTGGACGTAGAGAGGTAGTAGCAATATTCTCCGTATTTCTACAGTTTCGGTACAATGTAAGTTTACAATCCAGCTCATCAATAAATTTAGGCATTTCACGTGCCTGAATCAATTGTAATCTGTCATAGAAAACATAAAATGTTCCGCCCTGGCCGCCATCAACGACAATATCATGAATTAACTGAATTATATTCGCTTCTTCAATGACTTCGTTACCAAAATCCTGGCCTTCATCAATAATAATGTGCTTGTATGGAAAATTGCCTGAAATATAATAATCCTCCAAGATGCTATTTACTTTCGTGTAGTTTGGTTTAGCTGTTCCACACAATTTGCATGCAAAGCCTGCAATAGTATAGTACGAAATTGAATTGTCATGGTAGTTTTCTTCTAAAAAATCCTTTAACTGAGAATTGAAGCAAATGAAAAGAACATTATCTCCTACAGCTGCATGTCTTTGAGCCTTCTCTATTGCAATCATTGTTTTCCCAGTGCCTGCTGCACCATTAATTGCCGCAGTTAACTGCTCGTCTAAAAAATTAAGTATCCCTGATTGTTCTTTTAGTAACCTGTGAAATGAAATTTTTTTTAGATCAGCTTCAAAGGAAGCCGACGGAAATACATTAAACTGCGGGCAAAAGATTTCTCTAACAATGCGCTTAAACTCCAACTCATTAAGTTTAGTCTCAACCTTACTAGCAAGTTCAATTGAATATATCTTATCAATGAAGAGTTCTGGATCTGTCATTGCCTCTTTAGTCAAAACAAGTGTCTTATCCCCTTCAGAGGGTAATGTCATATTTCTTAATTTATCGTTTGAGATAGATGGAAACCATACTGCATGGATAAATTTGCACCTCTCTAAAACAGAAGCCAATCCACTATTGGAAATATACTTCATCAACTTGTACTTATTTGAACTAGCCTGATTAAATGGGCCACCATTATGCATCGGAATTCCACTGCCATACAACCATACGCCGTTCTCATATCTTACTTGGCCTGCCTTTGCCTCAAGACAAATTACACCCTTATAACGGTTAAGAACAACAAAATCTGTTTCACTTTCATGTAATGTATTTTGCTGTATTTCTATAATACGATACGAATGAAAAACATAATATTCATCAGATAGTTGAGAGAGCGCATCAAACATTAATCCCTCTAGGCTCCCTAAATCAAAGTCTCGCGGTTGCTGTGGAATCATAATTGCCATCTTATTTCTCCTTAATTGCCGCTAAAATAACCTTTGAATCCGTCTCTACATCTCCAGAGAAGAAGCATAATATATTGCTCTTTCTAGCAGCAACATAAGACTCTTCGTTGTATACAGTGAAAAATACCACTTTGGATTTTTCCCAATACAAATCACATTTATACTGCTCTTTTTCACTCGTAATTTGAAAAAGGCAGTCTTTATAAGGTTTTTCTTTAACTGCAAACTGACTACCCATTTTTTCTAATTCCGCAAGTAAACTTTTTTCTGCTTCATCATCGGACCAGTTCTTCAAATCCTTCCAGATTTCTGAATATATAGAATCAACCAAATCAAGTCCCTTATCAACCAGTAAAAATTCAATTTGATCCTTCTCAATATCCCTCTCTGCGATACCAGTAAAACCTACAGCCTTCCATGGCGCACCACAATATAATTCATCGTAGTAAAATCCCATTTCTCGCTTTTCATAGGTTCCTACAACAGTGCCGCGATCTAAGAATATATTAAATTCTTCACAACTTGTTTCTGGGATTAGAGAACAAGAATAGCATGCCGACAAATTTAGCGAGTCACGCCCCTGACCCATACTTAAGTTACAAACTGGGTCATTAGAGCACGTCATTGCAGATTCAATAGCCTTTTTATATATACCTGGAAATGCATCAAATCTACCCTGCCGAACAAGTCCTCCCATTGTTCCTTCGGAATCGCCACTTGCAGTATAGATCAATATACCTGCCATTTGCCTACCTTCAGAAACCTCGCTGCAATATAATCGTTCTTTTAAAGATGCAATACTGTATCCGCACTCAAAACTGAGCAGTTTTAAGAGCAAATGTGAAATCGTGTGTAAAAGTAAAAATTTTGCCGTTATTGTTCTTGGCCTAGATGATCCAACAAAGGATTTTTTGTAATTTTCATTTAATGTATCAACTCGATGCTGAAAATCCGGATTCCTTCGTTGCCAATCTAATATTGACTTTTCGTCAAATTCAATAAAAATACCTTCACCACGTACTTCATAAGCTGGATACCAGTTGGTATCAGGTCGTTTAATTGAAACAACATGTTCTGATTGTTCGTTTACCCCAACTTGCTCAGCAGGCTTCAATCGTGAAAATCCAATTAATGCTTGTACTTCGCGGACCTTATGGATAAGTGATATATTCTTCACAAATGGAATAGAATAGTCGGTAATGTTAGTTGCTTCTCTATGAAAATCACCATAATCGTCAGTTTCAAGAGATATTTCTCCGCTTAACGCTTCATATTCTTCAGAACGATACTTCACGCTTACAGTCGAATAATCTTCTTCGGTTCCTGGACTGATCCATTTTCTCTCCATGATAGGCTTGACCTTATCAACTGGAACACCAATTTCAAGTGCAATATCCTTTGCAAATGTGATAAGACTATCTTGAATTATTGTAGGAAGTATAATCTTCGGTATAACTGCATTTTTTTTGAATCCAGCAATAACATCCTTGCATTTTGAAAATGCCGTGCTTGCTTCAATTTTCTTTGTTAGAAGACTAGAATACGGTGGAATCACTAGTGAACTGGCTGTAATAGGAAAGTACACAGATGAACTACCTCGTTGAAGAACCTTAGGATATTTTCCACACTTTTCTTTCGTATTTTTCCACGGATGTCGACCTGTGCATCGGAAGTTATAACGATCATCATATTTTTCGTCTAATTCTTTCAGCATTCCCGTGTCGAAGGCCCCCTTTAAGGTTGTTCGAGCACCACATGATTCACACGAAACAGTAAGTCCCTCCAGGCCTTCCGTCGATGAGGCACTTGTTTTAAAAGTTAATACTGGATGATCACAAACTGATTTAGGACCACCATACGTATTCTTACAATGGACCCACTTTATCCATGGAAAATCATCAATATGGCCACACTCACATGCTGTTACTATACGAGTAACTACAAGATCTTGTCTACAAATAGGGCACTGCATATATTTGACCATGTCAGGATCATTATCTAATTGTTTCAGTTTAGCTTTCTTTTTATATTCTTTCACCCAATCTTTTATTGATTGGAATTTTCTACATTTTGGGCAAAAATACCATTCAGGAAAGCGAGCATATGATACACCTTCTCTACATCTCGGATCATCCTGTCCTCCAGGGAGGCCCAAATAATCAACATGCAAAACTTTTTCAAGTCTTTCATCATGAATCTGGATAACCTGTTCCTGCCAATACTCTGGTGCTGCAGTCATCAATGTTTGGTTGGGAAAATCAACCATTGCGCCAACCCCATATTGCAAAATTGCTTGAGATGCACGTACAGAATGAGTGTATCGATTAAGTGAACATTTCTTTGCTGATTCTAATACCATATCATTCTTCCTCCCATAAAAGCACGTTACCAGCAACTGAAGAGTCTACGTTACGCATTGATGTCATGGTATCAAATGCAGGATCATGTCTACTGGTATTAAACGGTTTCAAGAGTCTACCTTCACCATCTTCCGGAGTATTAAACATGAACTTTTCACCATAAAAAAAATGTTCTTCATCATAATTTTCAGCTAACTTTTCCCACTTTTCTAAAATAGAATCAATCTCAAGAGATATCTCCGCGGAATTATCATCCATATTTGGATTTAATCTTCGAGATATTTCTGTAGCCCTGTTAACAATATAAATCTTAATCTTTGTGATCATTTCAGCATACTCTGAACGTTTGAAACTTGCTGCGTTTTTTTCTGCAGTCAGATCTGACTGTAGCATTCTTAGCAAAGCTATTACTACAGCATGTAATGCTCTATCACGAGCGGGCTTTGAAAAGGGAGTGGCTCCAGTTGGTTCTACATATTTATAGAAAGATTCATGATATGGCTTAAACTGCTCGTAGTGCGACCTATCTCTACTCTTTGAGCCATCGTACATTGCAAATGCTACCCCTGGATATGATCTTCCAACTCGACTAGAGGCCTGAATATATTCACTTGTAAGTTTCGGCTGTCCTACCAAGAGCATGACATTTAATCGAGCCACGTCAATACCCACAGAAATCATATTTGTTGCGAGGAGAACGTTAGAAGGATAACGTCTTTTTTCCAGATTTTCCTTTGAATAGTTCAACTTTTCAAGTTTATCCAATGTTTCATTTAACTGGGTTGTGGTTACTCGGCTTGTCAATTCATCGGCCCTTGCAATCATTCGAGCATCTCTTGCATCACCAAGACGATATGCAGTCCTCTTTATAAAGTCTTTCACATCATCATCAACTAAAGTAGAACATTTCCCAAGATCCTTTAAGCTATTAAAATAAACTGTTAATGTCCAATACTTATCTTTAATTTCATCTGGTAAGTCCATTGTGTTGATCTTTTGCATAAGTGCGGCAATAGATCTGACTTCCATCATTGCTTTTGTCTTTCCTGACGGCATCAGACCAATATATTTTCTTCCATATACACCATTTTCATAATTAATTTCTGATTCTCTGGCAAAAAATGAGTCCTCTGCATCAAGACCTGGATGTGGAAATTGACTTACTTTTCGATTATACAAAGCCGAGCATTGCTCTTTTGCACGTCTAATAGTCGCGGTAGAAGCAACTATTTTGGGACTAACTCCATTTTTTTTACAGAAAGCATCTATTATAGATTCATAAAGCCCAACCATAGTTCCTAAAGGCCCGGAAATCAAATGCAACTCATCTTGAATTATCAAATCTGGGGATCTATTCCCTGTGTCTACTGCAAAGAACGCACCAATATCTTTTTTCCATGGTATCATTGCGAATTTATCAACAGTTCCAAACAACAATGTTGGCGGATTTGCATACAGTTCTTCATCAATTATCTGGATTGGTAATTTACCTTGTTGGTTAAAGAAGCAGCTTTCCTGTGAACAATACAATTCAAAGTGTCGGTTGTTACGCATTCTATAACCGAACGTTCCAACAACTCTTCCATTAACACGATCTTTAACCATTTTTGTGCCACACCAAGGGCACTTCAACACCTGAAATTTGTTGTGTTGTTCTTTAACATACTGTAAAATTTGAGGTTGTGCATCATTCAACGCTTTCAAATGCTTTTTTGCATCCGTATTGGTATTTGGAATGTGGTCATGTCCAATCCAAAGACCAATATTTATTTCCTGATCACCAAGCGAGTATTTTTTATATTCTGGGTATTTTGAAGTAGCATCGTTACGAATATACTCACATGCGCAAATAAGTGTTGATGCACGGGTGAACTGTTGGGCAGCCAAAAGTCTTAGTGTATACCGCATTATTACAGCGGTTCCACCAGATGAATAAGAGTTAGCCAGCCTCCGATAGAAAATTGTAAAGGCCGTTAACCCGAGATAAGCTTCTGTTTTACCTCCACCTGTAGGAAACCAAATTAGATCTACTAAGTCTCTTTCAGAGTTGCTATCTAGTACAATAGAATTGACACTCATCAGTAGGAAGGCAATCTGGAAAAGTCTCCAATAGTACTCATCAGCAGTCAACCCTTCAGATCTCTTGTAATCAATTGAGTGGAGTAAACTCGATAGTTCTTCATCATCTGGGTATCTATCAGTTGATGATGTTTTTTCCTGCAGCTTCAAATGAATTCTCTGCATAAACATAGCTCTATTAGCAAGAGCAAAGGCATCCCACGCAGCGTAATTTTGGCTTAAGGTATGTAAACCTTCCTCCATTCGTACCACTGCATCTCTACAACCCTGGATATTTATATTAGCGGCATTTACATATTTATTATCCAGGGCTTTCTTCTTTTCTTCCAGTAGATTTATCCATTGTTCATATGCCCTAATTATAGTATGCAATTTCTCAATCTTCACGCTTCTTGGATTGTTATCAATATCCGATAAGAAGCGCATTGAGAGCGCCTCCTTATCAATTCCAGAATTATCAGGAATTGAAAAATCCATTGATGGTACTTCAACATCCGGGAAAAATTCATTGAAAATTATACCTTGTCCATTCTGATCGATATTCCAATTTACAGACGTCCCCAATCCGGTACCAAATACTTTTTTATTCCGATACTGCAGTTCCAGTGACTGTTCTTCTTGATCCAATAATAAGAAATCCGTTAATGATGCATACTCCATGAATCTGAACTCATTATCATCCGTATTTATTTCTATACGAGGTTGAAATAAGCAACGAGTCCCATTAGATTTTTCCTCGGTTTCATTTACTAGCATTACAGTTATAGAATACAGATCATCAGCAACCCTACGCTTAAGTGCGGTAATCTTTGCACTAGTTTCATCCAAATTCTTATTGTTATCAACATAATCACCGTTTGAAAAATCAATGTTGACATAAATAATATGCGGAACACGAACATATCCGCCCTTTAACTGATCACTAAGTTTGTACATCGCTGAAAATATGCCATACTCCTCTCCTTCTAGGAGGTCTTTTTCCCGAAGCTCAGAAACAGTTCGCTTATTCAAACCCATACACAATTTGAGACATCCTTCAATTTTGTCGTAAACTACATAATCTCCGAATTGGCTTGGTACACAATAATTCTCTGGATCATTTGGAAAGAATGGGATTCTACAATCCTTTACCTGGGCATGTCTGTATACTGCGAACTCTACCTTACAATGCAAGTTTCTAATATCCATAGACGCCAAAAAAGTTAAGCCCAGGGATGATGGCATATTCTGTGAAGCCAAACCTATTTCCTCATCTAAATTTTCTTCTTCAGCCATGTTGATAGAATCTACGCTCTCCTCAGTTGGAGGGTCAGCCCTATCAATCTCTTCATCTTTTTCATCCAACTCAACAGCTGACTCTTCAACTCTCGCAGTATCGTTATTGTCTGCGTTCAATTTATTATTTTTAGGAAACAGTATTCCTATTGAATAACGAACATCTGGAGCATTCGTAATTAGTTCATGCTCCGCATCTGGTATAGATATTTCCGATCCTGGACCTAATAATTCGTCTTTAATAAGAGATATGTACTCGTCACGACTAGCTAAATATTCTTTATTATCAGCCACATCTTTTCCTCCAATATATTACTCAATATTAACTGGATGATTAGTCATGTTTATAGGTACAGATTCATTCACAAAAGAAATAGATTCAACCTGTAGAATTACAGCAAGATCTTTCACCTGCTCTGATACCGCTTTTACAATAGGATCTCGTTTGGAATCACCACCTGTTATACTTCCGAGAATGGCTTGGGCGATAGCATCCAATATTCTTCTTCTTACTTTTCTTACTGCAGCACAGGCTGTAAAAATAACTTCGGCATTATCAAACAATTGATCATCTCCAGCAATTAGCGCTATTTGCTGAATTGAATCCAAATGCCTAGGCCCTACTGTATGAGAATCTTCGTCAAGCCATCCTCTTATTGTAATTTCCTGAACGGATACACCATTCTTGATCATAGTCTCAGCTATTTTTTTTGCGCTGGTTCCTGTGCTATTCATATAGTCAATTAGTTTAGTTTTCCATACCTTTGATTTGTTGTAATCATCCTCCACATCTGTTCCAACAAGTTTTTTACTTATCATCTCGCGCAGTAATCCATCAACAATATCTCTAGTTTTGGAGGTGCTTCTAGTAAAGACAATTGTGTCATCCTCAACCAACTCATTTACCATGACATCTTTAACTGTCTGATCTGTTTCATCAAGAATGTACGCCATATAATTCTTAGTGAAGAAAGCAACCTCCCCAGTTTCGAACCTAGCAATCGCTATTATTTCTGCCAAACTGTGCTTGCTTCCTGAGCTATCATCATACCTTAATGATTTCGCCACGGAATTGGCGATAAATTCTGTCATTTCAACATCGATTTTTTCCATCTCCTCGATTTCTGCTGACTCGATATCAATATATTCTTCCTCAAGCTCATCGATTGTTACGATTGTTGAACGCTTATTGAACGCATGTTCTGCCATTTTTGCATTATTTGCTTTCTTTTTATACTGGTATTTTTCTGCTTCATATAACAAAACAACTATATTTTGAGCTGATCTGCATCTAAAAATATCAAAGCGAGTCCCAGTAATATTGCCAACAACAATTATCAAATCATAAAGATCTGTATTATTAAAGCGATTTGCTGTAATTATATTTAAATGCTTGCGATCAATAGATAGAGAAAAAATATCAATTTTTTTAAGAATTGTGATGTAATATGCCTTCGGTACAATAATGGCTATTTTTTTATTGCAGTTTTCAGAAATGATCCGTTTTAATTCGTTTTCCTTTTCGCAATTGTCAATCATACTTATGTAAGCACTTTCCAATATACTTACTACATCTTCGGCAGCATTGTTCAGATACTTAGGGAATGTCCCTATATACTCCGATAACTTTCTAAGCCGAACTTCTGGCTTTTCAACATTTTCAACTATCCCATCATTTATCACCACATCCAACATTTGAATTCGAAATACGGCTGTTAGGAACAGATTCATTAATGAATAAGCCTGTATTATAAATTTATCCTTTTCTTCAGTGTCGTAATCCGATGATTTCATAAATAACATCGATTTCTTGAATTTTCGATAGTCTTGCCACTCAATAAAATGAGGTAGTTCAATAGTAGATATCTCTCTGTCAATAATAGCATTTATTTGTGCTGCTAGCTGCCCTGTCAATCTATTCTTAACTATCGGTTCAATACTATTGGAAAGTAAGAAATCCTTTGTGCAAGCGAATAAACTTGCACGATCATAGTTTGTTAGTAGCTGTATAGCATTTTCTGAGTCAATATGCATGCAAATATATACATACTGAATAGATTTCCGTTCTATAAGTTCTGGAATTTCAGACTCTCCACGTCTGAGTGATTCATCACCTAGGACAATTATGCCGATATTTCTATTCCAATCATGTCTAAACATCAACTTACGTGCAACAGATATCTTACTTGTCACTTTAATAACAGGTTCGACTTTGGCTGGGTTGCAACCGTATGAATGCTCCTGTTCACTTTCGGTAAAATACGATGCAGTTACAAGTTCAGTAAATTGAATTTCATTACCTTCAAACTTAAAAGATAATCCATTTATTAGCTCATTTGAAATATCGCGGGACATAACTACAACTGTTGATGCGTCAATGGTCCTAGGAATCTCCGAGTCTTTCATTTCCAAAACATTCTTAAAAAATAGGTATCTCTTCCCATTATCTCTTCTTAAACCTCTGCCATCCATCGAATTTGAGTTACCCAAATATGGTACTATCTTTGACCAACTAGTATTTAAAACTGCAGTTTTTGATTTAGGTCCTTGCTCTAATATGACAAATTTACCTTCTTTGCCTGGTTCTTCATCCATCGAATTTGCAAACCCTATGAAAGTATATCTCTGAGCTTTTGCATTTGCTTTGTTTCCGTTGTAGTAGAGTACTAAATCACCTGGATTAAGCGAATGGACTACTTCTTTAGCATCTATGTTATTATATAAAATATCTGAAATTGCAGCGTAAGCCAGCACCAAGGCATCAAAGCACACGGATCCAGTATGCAATACAATTCCCACATTGTGTTTCTCTTTTTCAATTGTAGAAGATATGAATTCCGCGAAAGTAGTCAATAGCAATTCTTTTGAAATAATATCACCATTAACGCAAATGTCACATTTGTTGATTATTTTTCTCATCGCATTGCAAATTGAATCCATTTAAGTACCTCCTCTCCTTACTGACTAATTGAAAGTAGATCTGCAAAGCAGTATTTTCCATCAGCTAATTTGTAAATACATTCTGACTTTATTAATTGGCTTAACAGCTGTGACGCTCTGGCCGATGAACAATTTAGAAATGCTGCTATATTTTTTGTTCTAAAAGGCTCTAATCCAAAGTGATGAGCCATGTTGAAACACTTGCTTAATGTAGTATTTCTTATTTTATCCCCTAGTGTTTGCCAAATCTTGTGGCACAATAAGAATTCATTACCATACATGTTAAACAATAGTTTTTCAATTGATGAAAACTCTGCTTTCATTGCGTCGATACTGTTCAATACAAATCGTGCTAACTCTTCTACTACCGGAATCGTTACTGAATTGCCAAACTGTTTAAATTTTTGTACATTCGCTATCCCTTCTGGAAAAGAAAAGTTATCATTTCCAGTTTCGTCAACAAATGCATAGCCTATAAACCCTTGCAGACGCCCCCATTCAGTAGGAGTCATGGTCCGTATACACTTTTCGTTAATTGGAGAGTACTTTCTTTTCAATTTTCTCCCTGCATATCTTTTCCCATTGTGGGGATCATATATTAGGTTACGTTCTTTACCAGATCCGCCTGTCGCCAATAATGTGTTTGCTATTGGTTTGTCAATATCTGGAGAATTAACCACTCTATACCCAAAACCATAACCCTTTGCATGCTGTCGTACTATATGTTTTTCCAAAGTCTCCAAATATCCGCTGGACAAGAAGAATCTTGCATCCACATTCGTTTCTAAAATATCATTCAAGTCATTATATATAGGCGCTTGCGCTCTTACAGCTGGCATTTCATTGGGCAACTGCATTAAATGCTGGCCAAAGCAAGCTCTACTAAAGGCGATAATATATACTCTTGGCCTATTCTGTGGAATTCCAAAATCGCGGGAATTTCTGATAAAAGAATTATTATCGAACCTATAATCTCCATTTTTATCATAGGATATCCCTACAATATGATAGTCAAGCTGACGATCCAACGTATCAATAATTGTGTTGAAAGTTGATTTCTTGTCGTGTATAAGTAGATTTTGCACATTTTCTAGAAATACGACCTTAGGCCGAGTCATTTTGATGATCTTTGCAATATCAAAGAATATTGTGCCTTTAGTATTATCCTCAAATCCTTGGCGCAAACCAACACTACTAAAGGTCTGACAAGGGAATCCAGCTAATAGTATGTCGTAATTTAAGGTCTGTAAATATCGTTTAAATTCTTCGCTTTTCACATCATTTCGTGGGTTATCTCCATATATATGCTCATACGTTTTGCATGCCAATTCATCTATCTCAGCAGAGGCAACATTATTTATATTTCCAGCCAGTTCGAATCCTCTTCGGATCCCACCAATTCCTGCACACAAATCAATCGTCTTTATTTTCATATTTCTCTCTCCTTGAGTGCAACAACGATCAAGTTTGCACAGGCTTCAACATTTTTCTTAATATCCTTGCCCCAAAATCTCAGCACAATCCATCCTTCCGCTTCTAATTTAGCATTAACCTCTTTGTCTCTTTCCATGTTCTTCTCAATTTTTGGTATCCAAAATTCACGTCTAGACTTAATTTCTGTCTTCTTCTGATACCAATCATAGCCGTGCCAGAACTCACTATCACAAAAAACAGCTACTTTTTTTCCAATAAAAGCAATATCTGGTTTCCCGATTATCGTCTTTACATTTTTTCTATAGTGCAGTCCACGTTTCCATAATTCACATCTCAAAAGTAATTCAATTTCAGAATCTTTCGACTTAACATGTTTCATGTTAAAACTTATTTGCTCCACTGTTTTTGACATGATGTTATTCACCTTTGCTCACTCTAATGTCACACGTTAGAAAAATTAAATTTACATTTATTGATATACAAGAATCTTTTACAAGGCAAAATCTCTATATTTTCGGACATCTTCACTCAAGCGCAGAACAATAATTATCAGAGCTTATAAAGTAACATTTTATTACTCACCAGCTTTATCATAATAATGCTACCGATTGTTTCCATTTCACTTAAGTTTTATTCTAAAATACCTAATCGCTCAATGGTTAAATAGCATCTCCTACGATACAACCAAGGTATTACCTCCAACACAACAGTGCATACAATACAACAATCATATTATATCACATTAATTCAAAATTCGGACATTTTCATTATGAAATGGACATTACATACACAATTGAAGAATTTTTACAATTATCATTCACTGTAATAAATTAATATTTTATATAAATGCTACTTAGTACTGCTTCTGATTCCTTAAATACAATCAAAACCCTGCAGATCATGTTGACTGCAGGGTTTTGTTTATGGATTGATTTTTTGATATTCTAAAACTAAAATTCATGTTACGTTACTACAGTATGACAGCTTCACCACTTTCAGCTGATGCATACAGTGCCTCAGCTATCCTCTGGACGTAGGTCCCTTGCTCTGCAGTGACGAGAAGCTTCTCTTCCCCTTTGCACGCCTTAACGAAGTTCCTGAGGCTTTTTAAATGAAGGTCCTCGTCTTTGGCAAAGGTATATGAGGAATCGGTCAGCATGCTTCCTTCCTCACCGAAGGTTTCAGGAGGAAAGAGACTTGCCCCCAACCTGTCTCCATAGATCTCCAGACTCTTCCTGTCCTTTTCCTTCATGTTCAGGGCAAATGAAGTTGATATGCTTAGACCTGCTCCATTCTTGAACCTGATGAAACCAAAGAGCGAATCCTCTACGTTGAACTTCTGGGGATCCCAGTCACCCATCAGTCCTACACCTTTTCTCTTTCCGATAAGGTCATGGGAGGTAGCTGATACATGGTCAATTTCAGGATAATCCATCAGGTAAACTGCAATATCAAGCATATGAACACCAATGTCTATAAGAGGTCCTCCTCCCTGGATCTCACGGTTCGTGAAATTGCCCCAGCCAGGTATACCACGTCTTCTTAGCCACTCTGCTTTTGCAAAATATATCTGTCCGAATTCACCATTAAGTGCCTTTTCCTTCATTATCCTTACATTTTCCCCATGTCTCAGATGAAAGCCGTAGCTGAGGAGTTTACTGCATTCATCCGCTTTCTTCATCATCAGCTCTGCCTCCTTGTAAGAAACAGCAGGAGGCTTTTCACACAGAACATGGCAGTCGGCATCAAGTGAATCACAGACTGCTGAGTAGTGAAATTTGTTTGGGACGCATACATTGACTATATCAGGATTGACCATGTCAAGCATTTCCTTATGGTCCGAAGACCAGTAAGGGATCCCATTCTCTATTGCTGTAGTCCTCGCAGCCTCGATATTTCGGTCACAGATGCCAACGATTTCGACTTCGTCTCCCATTGAGAGGTAATTAGGTATATGCGACTTCTTTGCTATCTGTCCGGCACCGATTATCGCAGCCCTTAGTTTTGCCATTTTCTCCACATCCTCCGATCCATCAGTTGAATCTTCTCATATATTCAACCGATTCCCTGTAAGCCCTTTCCGGGTCCTCGCCCCTCACCCTGCATTCATACACGACCGATCCATGATATCCTATCTTCTTCAAAGTCCCCATAAGCCTTCCGAAATCCATTGACCCGGTACCCGGTTGATACCTGTGGTTTTCAGCAATATGGACATGCCCGATTTCCCTTGAATATTTCTCGAGTGATCCTGCCATATCGTCCTCTTCGATTGCCATATGATAAAAGTCAGCAGTTATCTTCACTGCTTCAAATCCTCCTGCTTTTATGACATCAGCTGCATCCTTCAATGTGTTCAGCATATGGTCCTGGTACCGGTTCAATGGTTCCAGACAGATCGTGATGCCGCATTCCCTTGCAACCGGATCAAGCTCCTTAAGAGAATCAAGTATTGCCTTACGGTCACCTTCCATGCTTCTTGGAGATACCATTGGCGGAAGCCTGTAGGTGAACATTCCCCATGCGGCGGGAACAACAACGTTCTTTCCGCCGACCTCCCTGAGTGCCCTTATTATAGACTTCAGGTCAATAATTGCATTTTGACGCCTCTCTTCAATGAAGTCCCCGATCCATCCCCTGTAGCCACCGCAGGCGGATACTACAGGAAGTCCTGAAGCCAGGATAGCTTCCTTCACCAAAGTCGTGTCATCAGTAAGCACCTTACCGTCTATCTCGAAGCAGTCAAAGCCCAGCCTTTTGATATGAATGAACTTTTCAGTCAGCCCTTTCGGGAAGAAATCCTTGTCCTGAGTGCCAAGCCTCATTATTTGTCCCTCCTGAAAGCTATTCCAAGCTTTATGCTAAGGTCAGGCTCAAGGTCCACATACTTCTTGAAGCCTTCAGCACAGTCATCAAAGTCAACGATCGGGTCGATGATATCTTCACAGTCAAGATACCCGTTCATCAGGAGCTCCCACGAGACATCCTCTATCCTTTTCCTGGACCACCTTGGATACTCAGGATTCGGTTCGCTGCCGGCCCTTGAAAAAACTATCCTGCCATAATTGAAGTGTGCTTCCTGACCAAGCCACAGACCTGCCGGAAACGGCTTGGCAAATGCCAAATAGGATATTATACCTCCATATGCGAGCCCCTTGAGCGAGGTTTGAAGTGCGTTGACGCTTCCGCTTGTTTCAATTATCGAATCAGCTCCGGCCTTGCCCGTGAGCCTCTTGATCTCAAGTCCTGCATCACATGATACAGGGTCAAGAGCAAAATGAGCCCCATGCTTTAGTGCGATCTCACGTCGTTTGGGAATTGGGTCTATCGCTATAACATTTGCTGCCCCTGCCTTAGCTGCCAGCTGGACAGCGATCTGACCTATGGCACCAAGACCTATGACAGCTACATTGTCACCGGCTCTTACATTCGCATCCCTTATGCCCCCAAGCGCAAACTGAGCCGGGTCATAGCATACTGCGTTTCTTTCGGAATCATCTGCCTTCATCTTCCTGAGCCTGTAGTTGCCCACGGCATTCACTATCTGGGTCTCCCTTATGGAGCCATATGAGCATACCCTGTCTCCTATCCTGTAGTCAGTCACATTTTCTCCAGCCTCTATTATTATACCCACGAACATGTTTCCAAGCGGCAGGTCACCATACTCAAGTCCTCTTGGTTCATCCTCGTCACGGTTTTTGAAGATCTGCCACTCCGGATCATATTTGCCGTCTATGAAGGGGGTGGTACCTCTGAAATCAGCTATCTCAGTCCCGTGCTTGGGAGATGCGAATAATACTCTGACCTTCACTTCATTTGGCCTGATAGGTAAGTCCTCATAGCCTGCCAGCTCGGCAATGCCTGGTGCTTTACAAATAAGTTTCCTCATAATCTTAGCTCCTTGTTGTTATTACTTTCAACGATCCGAAATCCTGATATCATTTGTTGTCTCACTGTCTATGACATATCTTTCCCTGATCCCCTCGTAGATGTTTGACCTTATTAATACATCTGAGGCGTCACGTACCTCCACGGCAATGCTGCTGTTTCTGAACAGGTTTCCTTCGATCAGGACGTTCCTGTTATGAGGATCGTTGAAGCCCTGTGATTTTATGGCAATGCAGGCTCCCCCGAATCTTCCGTATCTTGGCTTGAAGCCGCAATTATCGAATCTGCAGTCTTTTATTACGATATTTATGGCGTGGCCACCCTCGCTGTGAGTATCAAGCTCCGCACCCATAAGTATCCCGGCATTCATCATGTTCTCGTAGCTGCATCCTTCAATATGCACATCCTTGCATCTCAGGAGCTGACCCGCACCTGCGATGTTTCTGAACACAGTGTTCCTGCATATGTATGATTCCGGTTCCCAGCACTCCGGAGTCAAGAGGGTACCTTTCGTGACAAAAGCTTCAAGGTCACATTCAAAAGACACCTCATACATTGTAATGTAGTTTGTGGCACCCGGGACCTCAGCGCCGGCGGTGTCACTATCCCTTCTTGAATGAACTACCGGGTATCTTCCTGTGGTCTTCCATGCTTCTATCCTGTTCCGGACAATTCTCGTTCCGTCATGGAATTCCATTTCAGATCCTTCTTCAAGGGGAATAGGGGCATACTTGCATGAGCAGACCAAACTTTTAGATGACAGCAGCTTTTCTACCACCATGAAGTTGCTATGGACATTCTGACCGTCCATCCTGACCCCCTCGAAGTGGCATTCGTCCAGTTCGATCTTTCCGCTGCATCTGTATATCTTCCAGCCGTCCCTGGAACCAGTGAAAAGCTGACCCTTGTCCGGTTTAATGACAAGCCTCCGGGCTCTGATGTTCCTGCAATGTTCGGTAATTAATGCAAAGCTGTTTGAATTGTATATCCTCACATTATCAAGCCTTATGTTCTCACATTCACCGAAAAACAGTTGGAAATCAGTTTTTCCGGACTGGTGCCAGGAAACACCATCCCCGACCCTGAGGATCGAGGAGAGATCGTCATCTTCAAGCACCAGCGTACGCTCTCCTGTCTTGATGAATCGCCTGTCATAACCAAAGCCGAATGTCAGGCTTGCTCCCTGCAAACTTCTGTCAGTAAGGTCAAACCTGTTCATGCAGTATGCTCCCATTCCATCGCCAATTGGAAGACCTTCGGAAACTTCAATCGTAAGTATTGACCCGTGAATCGCCACTACCCTTCCCGCACTTGCTGTTTCAGGACTCCTTGTGAACGCCAGGTCTCTTAATGTAAGATTCCCTGAACCTGTTGCCCAAAGTATCGATGGCAGAAGAGTATCAGGGATCCGGCTGTTTGAGCCCGCGAGTATCGTTCCCGGGCTGCCATCCTCAAGACGTTCCCCCCTGAGAGTTATGCCGGTCATCCCTTCAATAAGCAGGTGCACATCCTTTTCATGGATGTCACCACAGCCATCATCATGGGCAATGGATAAGGTCTCGATCCTTTGCCATTCATCTAGATTGTATGTACCTTCACCGAACCTTAACTCATCAGCCTGAATGCTCCTTGCATGATCAACAGCAGCCTGTATTCCGGATGCCGAATGCATTCTGTCCTTGACGAAATCATCTGCATATACTATCTTCTTCTGCATTTCTACACCAGCTTCACCTAAAATATTAGTTTCCTTATTTCGCTTTCCAGAATGCTGTGGATCAGCACATAGCCATTTTTATTCGGGTGCACTCCGTCCTCCAGATAGTATCCTGCATTGTGTGCATGGATCCCGCAGAGCCTTCGCATGTCGATTACAGGAAATCCGTGAAGAAGGCTTGCCCTCTCTATGGCTGCCGCATAATCAAGAAGAGTTCTGCCAGTCTTGTTTGGAGTAACAAATGCATCACCAGCATTTTCACCTCCGTCAGGCTTCTCCATACGGTAGATCGGGGTGACCCATACGATCATTGCTTTTGGAAACTCTCTCCGAAGAGTGTCTATGACATAGCTTATGGCACCGTAGAATGTAAATGGCTCCCTGTCTCCCTGCCTGCCCAGGGGGACACCCCAGTACCAGTCGTTGCTCCCATGCCAGACTATGATGATATCAGCTGCTTCAGGCAGCTTTCCTTCCTCAAGCAGGTCTGCCATGCAGCCTTTAGGACCCTTTGAAAGTGAACTTGAGCCTACAGCCATGTTACAGGTCTCAGAAAGGCCAAGTGATTCCTTAAGCTTTTCCTCGTATCCTCCTTCACCATGAGTTCCGGTAGACAGGCTGTCTCCATATATTGCAAGCTTCGATCCTCTAATGTCCATCCTTGTATTCCTCCATCAGCGTCTGCAGTCCCAGGAGTACCGAGCTGTCGGGGTCTTCTGCCACAAGAAACCGAAGCTTTCCCCAGGGTGTCCATGCTCTTTTCTCAACGCTTCTCCTTATCGCAGGAAGTATCTGCTTTCTGCCATTCATCACTCCACCGCTGAGGACAATTACCTCAGGGTCGTAAGCATGGACAAGATTTGTAATTCCTGCTGAGTAGACGTCAATTGCCATCTCAAATGCGATTTTGCTGAAGACATCCCCCTTCTCCATGCAGTCAATGATCTCCTTCATCCCGACCTGCCTGCATTTTGAAAGCATGCTGCCAGAGTAGCCTTCCATCTTTGAAACTGACCGTTCCAGCTCCCTGGAACCTGCTATAGTCTCGAGGCACCCTCTGCCCCCGCAGGTGCATGCGTCTCCATTGATGTCCGCCACAAAATGTCCCCCGAGTATCCCGGCCTGGTAATGCTTCCCACGGAGCGGCTTTCCATTGATGATCGCGGCTGTTCCTATACCGGTACCAAGGATCATCATTACCGCATTGTCCTCACCCATGGCACAGCCTCTTGAAGCTTCACCGATAAGCGCCGCATTGGCATCATTATCCATTACCAGAGGACAGCCGAATTCTTCAAGGCACCACTTCTGAAAGTCAAATCCCACAGCATCCGCAAACTTTGCATTGGATGAAGTAATCTTCATGTTCCTTATGTCTACTATCCCCGGGACAGCGATCCCCAGCATCTCAATTTTCTCATCGCAGCCTGCTCTCAGAAGTCCGGATGCTTTCTTAAGATTCGCCATGATCCCAGCCTCTGGCTCGGTTTCGACAGAGCCTTTCCTGATCAGCTTCCCGTGAGCTATGATACCGACCTTTATATTCGTACCCCCCAGGTCAAAAGCAGCTCTCATAGCCTTACCCTTGCCTTTATGGTAGCAATCTCCCGGCCTTCTGATGCCCCATATGGCCTGATTACATACTCGCCTGCCGATTCAGGTATAACAAAGGTCTCCGCATAATGGACCACCAGAGGTTCAAAGCTTCCATCCGGTGATTCTACGATTGCCTCTTCTCCCTCCACAAGGTTAAGAACATTCACACTTCCATAAGTACTGTGCCTGACTGGCTTTCTGAACCAGTCCCTGACAGTCTCTATGAACTGGAGCTCATGCAGTCCTGTCCTCTCGCTCCTCCAGCCCTCTTCCTCATGCAGCAATGTCACCCTGTTGATCAGGTTCCTTTCCACCCATTCAGTGTCCCTGTCGATCTTTACCACCTCTCTGCCGTGATCGATGTTTATAGGTCTCGGCTTGCCGTCAGTCCCCAGTCGTCCCCAGTCCCAGAGCTTGAATGTGAATATGAAGGGAGTGGATGAGATCTCAAGTACCATGGTATCCTTTCCTGAGCAATGCACCGTTCCCGGAGGTATGAGGATATGGTCATGCTTCCTGACCCTTATTGTGTTCGCAAACCGTTCCGCATTGAAATCCATACCTCCATCCTGCGCCTTCTTAAGCTCGCTGAAGAATTCCTCTTTTTTGGTTCCGGTCTTAACTCCAAGATAAACCAGAGGGTCCCTGTCTTCGTATGCGTCAAGGATATAGTAGGACTCCTCCTGCGTATAGTGCATGCCGAACTTCTCCTGTATGTATTCAACAGTTGGATGCACCTGCAGGCTGAGATTCTGTCCGTCCATGGTGTCAAGGAAATCAAACCTTATGGGGAATTCAGTCCCGAACCTTGCAACTACCCTTTCACCCAAAAGCCTTCCTGACTCATACAGTACCAGGTCCATTGCAGGAAGCTCGATTATCGTCCCCTTGAAATCCAGAAGTATGGAATTCTCTTCAGGCACGCAGTCGAAACACCATGCATAGTTAGGCTCACCTTCATCAAGTCCTAATACCTTCTTCATCCACTGACCGCCCCACACTCCAGGATCAAAGAAAGGCACCAGCCTGAACGGCCTTGAAGCGAGATGTGAAAGGGCGTACCTGAAGGCATCACCTGTAATCATTACAGGACTGCCCTTCCTGTTCGTATCTAACACGAAATCAAAATCAGAGAAATGTCTTCCCTTATGCCTGTCAGCTACCCTCCACTCGAAGAAGTAGCCCCACTTGTACTTTTGAAGAATGTCATCAGACAATATCGAGCTCTTCCAGCTTCCTGTCTCATTTCTCCTCAGCCTGCCCTGAAGCTCCCATCTGGCAAGGTCAGCATATATATGGATATCAGGAGTAACGATCATATTTGCCGCAGCTCCGTAGACTATGACAAGCCCCTTTGCTGAGCTGACAAGCTGGGCAGCGGACCTGAGCTTCTCCTTATCGACCAGATCACCATAGGTCTCAAGGCACATCTGCCCGAATACCCGGTCATCCGTGAGCCTTCCTATCACCCTTGAAGTGACCGCTTCCTCACTTTGGAATATCTCCTTGTCAGTGAATATTGCGAGGCTCGGATCAAGCCTTTTTATAAGCTCCTCTTCCAGCTCCTCGTAATTCATGCCCGGATAGCAGTCGATGGCAACTACCACCCTTTCTCTTGTCTCCAGAAGGGACCTTGAACGTTCCCTTAGGATCTCACTTATCTTACTGTACCCATCCCATGCTGCTTCACCTTCAAAGTCTATCCTGGTCTTTGGATACCTGTCATAGCTGCTCATTTTCATCACCAAAGATCGCTTCAAATCTGCCATCGACATGGTATTGCCGCTTCTTTCCATTAAACAATATTTCAAGTTCAAAGGGCTTTGATGTATTAACCTCTAGTTTCAACTTCTTATCATCCATATGTGCCATAAAGTCAGCGGTTATTCCAAAGAACCAGTAATTTTTGCAGCCTATAGGCCCGTCCTTCAAAATGTCATTGCTGATATCCCATACGAGCAGATCTCTCTTGATATCGCTCCTAAGACCTATTCCATACCTCAGGAGGAACATTATCGGTCCCATTCCTGACCAGCCCACAAAATCCTTCTTGTCTGAGTTGCCGCTGGTTATTGAATCAGCCGGATAGTTCTCCCAGATGGTTCCGGTGCTCGTGAACACCTTCGAGACCGCATCAAGGTGATTTAGTCCTATTTCCCTCGCAAGGTCATGATATCCGTTCTTTTCAAGTCCTAGTACTACCATGGTATTGGTTGGAGCCCATACCGACCCTTTCCAATAGCCTCCTTCTGGGTCATAGCCTTCCTCATTTGCAGCAAGCACGGGAACACGATGCAGCCGGTTGAAGGTATCCCTGTCATTCAGCCATTCTGCAAGGAGTCTCGCCTGCCTTGGGTCAGCCACTCCTGACACCAGGGCCCAATAAGCCGCGATCGTCTTCATGCCTGTCTGATCGCCATCAAATGTAAGGTCATAGTAGAATCCATCCTCATCGTTCCACATGAGGCTGTTTATCCTCTCCGAAAGAACGCTGATATCTTCCCTAAGCTCCGACTTAAGTGATCCATCAGCAACTGTCCTGCCGTTCTTCTCAAGCTCATCCATTATGTCCAGTATGTTCCTGGCAAACAGTACCATTTCACAGCTCGTATCTATTGCAAGGCCAAGGTACCTGTTCCTTGGAGAATTGTCCATGCTTGCCCAGTCTGTCACATATAGTCCGTTTGCATGCCTCAGGTGGTACTTAAGGGCTGCATAATACCTGCAAAGAGGTTCAAGCACAAGCTTGAGCCTGTCAATTTCCTTCGTGTGGCAATAGCTCTCCCATTCAGCCATAGCGAGTATAGGATGGTTAAGGTTATCCAAAGTCAGGTATGGGTTCTTCTCTATTACCCTTCCCATATCCGGTTTGTACATCTCCTCATATGGTATGGGTGACTGCCCCTTCAGCCTTCTGTGGCCGTAATGGTTATGGAAATATGAATAGAGAGGCTTATCATATCCGTTGACCCATACCAGGAAATCCTTCCCTGTATCCCTTACCATCTCCCTTGGTATTTCCCCGTCATCGAACTGCCTGGAATAAAAGTTATCCAGAGACCTTATTCCAGGGACATAAGGGTGTATCAGGTTGCAGAACATCGTCATGAAGGCAGTGTCCCACAGGAATATGTTCTCATTGAAGGCTGCATCAACAAAATTGCTGACGTATCCGCTTTCTTTGGTAGGAACATGCTGGTTTTTGAAGAGTGTTTTGAGCGCATACCAGTAGCAGGCGGTCCATTCCTCTCTGCCGGGGAGTATCGGGTGAGGCAGTAATTTCTGAACCTCCTCGAATGTCTTAAGCTCAGTGTCAGAGTATGACTTCTTATTGAAATACATGCCCCTTTCCAAATTGTCTAAAAAAGTGTGATCTCTCTCCATCATGCCTCCGCCTGAACCATACTTACCGGTCCTCTGAGTCTTATCCATCTGTACTGGTACGGTGAAAGCATTATGCTTCCATTAATCTCAGATCCCTCTACCAGGTCGGTACCTGAATAGTCAGTCTCTAAAACAAGCTCATCCCTTGAAATATTAATGAGCACGAGGATACTATCCTCATCTCCCCTGATCAGGGCAAACACCCTGTCATCAAGGAAGAGGATCCTCTGTGTACTGTTCGGATCGAAAGCCGGCTGTACCTTCCTTATTGCAATCAGTTTCTTATAGCTGTCAAGTACGATCCTTCTTAGATTAGTCTTGTCTTCAAGCTCTCTCAGAAGCAAATCGAAATCCAGCTTCGCCCTGTTGATCCTCCTTTTGATGCCAGATCCCTCGAAATCCCTGTAGGAATTCCTGGAGCCGAGGATGCTGTGATAATAGATTGCCGACATGCCTGCGAAGGATAGAAGTATACACTGGGATCCCATGAACTTTCGTGCCATGGTAACCAAATCAGTTTCATCGCCAGCTATGGCATCAAGGTAGTTGATGTTCAGCTCATAAGCCGTCTCTGAACCATCAGGAAGAGTCCTCCAGCCTATCTGTCCTCCCCTTTTCTGAACCTCTTCGATCATTGATTGAACCTCTTCCTTTTCAAGGATCCCCTCTACAGGCCTTACACCAATACCATCATGGGAAGCAAGAAAATTGAAGAATGTGGTATCTTCCGTCGTCGGTTCCAGGGAATCAGCCCATTTCAACAGCTTCGATGCATTTCCTGTGAGGTATGTGTGAAGCGTCAATGGTGGAAGCGGGAACTGGTAGACCAGTCCTGCCTCGTCGTGTCCGTTTCCAAAATAGCTGATGTTGTCCTTGTGCGGTACGTTCGTTTCAGTAATTATTGACACTCCCCTGAAGCATTCCTCGATGACCTCCCTCATAAGCTTGACCAGCTCATGGGTCTCCGGAAGGTGCATGCATGTGGTGCCATCTTCCTTCCATGCGAAGCCTATGGCGTCAAATCGTATGAACCTTGCACCCTTGGAAGCATACAGAAGAAGGATCCCGAGGATCTCAATAAGGACCTCCGGATCCTTGAAGTTGAAGTCCGCCTGGTCCTCGCTGAATGTGGTCCAAACATATTTTGTGCCGACTTCTGATTCGAATCTTGTCAGAAGCGGGTGTGTCCTGGGCCTGGTCACCATGCTGTAGTCTTTATCAGGATCTCCGGTCAGGAAAAAATCCCTGTACTTCTCCGTACCCTTAATGAATTCTTTGAAATAGTCACTTGAAACAGAAGCATGGTTTATGACTGCGTCAAACATAAGATTATATTTTTCATCAAGTGCCCTTATGTCATCCCAGCTTCCAAGCTCAGGATCGATCACCTTGAAATCCGAAACAGAGAATCCATCATCGGAGGTATAAGGAAACATAGGGAGAATATGTACAGTATTCACGTAGCCGTCAAGCACCTTATCCATAAATTCACAAAGAGTCCTGAGCGGTGCTTCACCTTTTTTTCTGAAAGCATCCCCGTATGTAATAAGGACTATGTCTTCTTCGTTTACCCACGGATAACTTCTTTTGTCGCAGTTCTTGAAGTCTTCGACAAGCTTTAGGATCCTTCTGAATATTTCATCTTCTCTTCCGGGATACAGGAATTGAAGTCTTTGTTTCACACTCATATCGTAACCTCCATTATTCTGGGGTATCGCCGGTTCCCCATATGCTATGCATTTCGTATCCTTTTTGTTGTCTCCCTGTCAAAGAACATCACCTTGTCCGGTTCAACATTCAGCGCTGCTGCGGTATTTGGTTTTATGTACATATGCGAAGTCGTATGTATCTTTACCTCGGTCTCGCCGATCCTCGTGATCAGTATCGAATGGGATCCCTGGGGCTCCACGAAGCTTATTACCGCGTCGCTCAAATGCCACTTCGTCCTTTCCATTTCTGGAGAAATACCTATGAATTCAGGCCTTATACCCATATCGACAGATTTCCCCTCATAAGGTCTCAAGGCTTCAGAAAGCTCATCCGGCACTCTTAATTCAAACGCCTGATTCACGGCCTTGAGGCTGCCGTCAATTTCCCTGATCGTGACATCAAAGAAGTTTGTTGGTGGAGTTCCTATGAATTCAGCCACGAACTTTGTGGCGCTGTCCATATAGACCTCCATGGGGGTTCCGATCTGTTCAATCTTACCCTTGAATATTACGACTATCCTGTCAGCCATGCTCATGGCTTCAGACTGGTCATGGGTCACGAATATGCTTGTTGAGTGCTGCTTTTCGTGTATGTTCTTAAGCTCGGTCCTCATTGATACCCTGAGCTTGGCATCAAGGTTAGAAAGGGGTTCATCCATGAGGAAGATCTTTGGCTCCACGACTATTGCCCGGGATACCGCCACCCTTTGCCTCTGTCCTCCCGACATCTGGGCAGGGTATCTGTCGAGCATACCTACAATATCTGTTGCCTGTGCTACGCTTTTTACGCGCCTTTCGATTTCTTCCTTACTTATCTTCTGCAGTTTCAGTGGATATGCGATATTGTCAAATACAGTCATGTGCGGCCATATGGCGTAGCTTTGGAATATCATGGATACTCCCCTGTCCTTCGGCTGCTTTCCGACTATACTTTCTCCTTCGATCATTATTTCCCCTGATGTCACATCTTCAAGACCGGCTATCATCCTTATTATTGTTGTCTTTCCGCAGCCTGAAGGTCCTAGAAATACTATGAATTCCCCCTTGTCTACCGAGAGGTTGACATTGTCAATTACAAGAGGACCGTTTTTCGTGTACCTCTTCTGCAGGTCTCTAATATCCAGATAACTCATATCTCATCCTCCTATAGCTCTACGCCGCCCCACATCTGGCCGATGTAGCGTCTTATTATGAACGTGAACACCAGTGCCGGCAGGATCAGAACGATGCTTCCTGCTGCCGCATACTGTATACCGCTTGAAGTTGTTCCAATCGCCTTGTATACGACAAGAGCCAGTGTCTGGTTCCTGTCAGTCAGTATCAGGGCAGAGATAGTATCATTCCATGCAGTAAGGAATGAGTACATCGAACTTGCCGCAAGTGCCGGGAATGCCAGCGGAAGCGTGATCTTCATGAATGTCTGTATTCCGTTTGCACCGAATACCATGGACGCCTCTTCAAGCTCCCTGTTGATACCAATGAATATGCTGCTTGTGATCCATGCTGTAAGCGCGATATTGGGAACAGAGTATAGAAGTGCCAGTCCTATAAGGGTATCGAACAATCCGAATCGTATCAGAAGCAGCGCCATCGGAATGCTTAT
The DNA here is from genome assembly GCA_002428605.1 of Clostridiaceae bacterium UBA6085. GTDB lineage: Bacteria > Bacillota > Clostridia > Clostridiales > Clostridiaceae > Youngiibacter. The sequence goes on along the minus strand of DIXH01000037.1, from coordinate 11,161 downwards.
TCCTACCATGGGGAACATCCTTACGATCGTATAGAGGGCCACTATTATGCTGTTCTTCAGAGCCGAGCTTGCATTTGGAACTATCTTGAAGAACTGGTTGAAATTGTTGAATATATTTTTTCTGTATGTGAATTCCATGGGTCCCTTTTCAAGTGTCTGTGAAAAATCTTCAAGAAGCTTTTCACCCTCGATGGTCACCCCATATTGCCTTGCGAAATGATTTTCAAGCTTTACGGAATTCTTGCTTGTTATTATTGAAGTATAACCTTCTCCACTGTCGTAGAAGAGCTCATATTCACCAAGGTCATTTGGCACTATCTTTACAGTTACGCTGAAGTCTGGAAACAGCTTCTTTGGAAACTGCGACATTTCAACCGCATTCGAAAATGATACTGTGGTAAAGAATACAAGCGGTATAAGTATGGTCATTACTGCAGCTGCAAGTATTATGCTCATAACTGTCTTCTGTACTATGTTCAGCCTGTCCATCACCTGCCACCTCCCACTGCATTGCCCTTTGATACCTTCAGGAATATGATTGTGGCAAAAAGGACGATCATCGTAGTCGTAAACGAAAGGGTGAACGCTATCTTGCTGCTTGTTTCAATTCCAGGTACAACATCAACAAAGAACGCTATCCTTTCAACAAGGAACGGAACCTTGCTGTATCCAAGTACCATAACGGCAATTGCCCAGACCTGGATCGCAGCGATCAGCCTCATGATCACAGACGTTATTATCGAAGGCTTAAGTATCGGTATCACTATGTCCATGAGGATCCTCCATTTGTTCGCCCCGAACAGGTAGGCTGCTTCCTTCAGCTCCTTCTGCACACCCTGCAAACCTGCTATGAGGATTATCATTACCGACGGAGTCACGGTCCATGTGTCGATCAGGATTATGAGTAGCAGCATGGAAAGTCCTTCAAGATTCATGAATACGAAAGGCTTGTCGATGATATTCAAACCTACAAGCATTGTGTTCAGCCACCCGTCCCTTACCAGTCCGGTCTTCCAGATTATGGCGACTGCGGTAGGGGTTATGGCCATGGGGATCATTGTCACGAACATCAGAAGCTTTGACCCCTTGAATTTCCTCGAGAGCAGCACCGCAAGAGTAAGTGCAAGAAAATACTGTATGACAACAGATATTGCAGCGAACAATGCAGTATTCACGACTGCCCGGTCGAACAGGTCAGATTCCAGCATAAGCCTGAAATTACCAAAAAGCGTGAATCTCCCGTCAAGGCCTGTGAAGACCTCATTCATGCCCGATGCCACAGGAAGGAGCCAGAATACTGCGTAATAAATAAACACGGGAAGCAGAAGAAGATATGGCATTGTTTCCTTGCTTACAAGTCTTTTCCCCTGAACCTGCCCTGAGCCTTTGTCCTTTTTCATATCAAGCCTGTTTCTCAATTGGATTCCTCCATTCTTGATGAGTGAAGGAGGACAGATGTCCCCCTTCTCCCAAGGTCATTGTTCTTAAGTTATTGTTCAGGGCTTCTTCAATGCGTCAAGCTTGGTCTGCATCTCCTTGAGATAATCGTCTGATGGAACCGCCTTGTTCTTCAGAATGCCATTAAAGACATCTCCGTAAAGAAGCTTGACTGCGTTCCAGTCTGTGTACTTGGTTGCTGGGACTCCAGTTACCGTTGTTGTCTTGAGCATTTCGATTCCGGCCCTCATGACAACATCACTTGATTCAAGAATGTCTCCTACCTCTTCGATCGGACTGAGAGATCCGCCATAATTTGAGCAGAAGTCATAGTTGACCTGAGGATCTGCAACATATGCTATGAATTTCTCAGCGAGGTCCATATGAGGAGCACCCTTCTGGATCCCATAGCACCATGCTCCTGAAGTCGATCCAGCGCCGTTGCTGCCTTTAGGTGCCGCACCTATTACAAAATTGTTAGGTGCTGCCGAGTAGCTTACTCCGACTGGTCCCATGTGTGCGAAGGTAAGCCAGACATCTCCGCTGTTAAGAGGTTCTGTCGGAGCCGTATATTGGTCCTGTTCAGCATAGAATCCGTCTGCAGCTGCTATCTTTGCTATGATCCCAAGCGCTGATTTGAAGCCCTGTGATGTGAATTCGGGGAATGCTCCACCGTATGCAAGGCTCATTCCGCCCATTGGATAAAGCAGCTGTGAGCCTGTAAGGTTTGCAGGCATCATGGTCTTCCCTTCACCCTCGCCCTTAGCTATTGCTACTGCCCAGTCAGCATACTGCTCCCAGGTTATGCCCTTAACGACATCTTCCTTAGTAAGTCCGGTTGGCAGGTAATCAAGAGCCTTCACGTTGGCTACGGTAATGTATACATCATAGCTCATCGGTGCGAAATATCTCTTTCCTCCGGAATTGGTCGATCCATCGAACATCTTGGTGTAGGTCGACCCTGTCTTATCAACGATCGAAGTGATGTCCTCCATCCATCCTCCATTGACATAAGGAGCCATGTTTGCAGTGTCAGCATAGATGATGTCAGACACTATGTTCTTTGTTGTCTGCTCTGACTCTATCTTCTTTATGGCATCCGCCTGAGCCACGAAATCAACCTCAACCTTCACGTTGTACTTGGCCTCGAATCCCTTGAAGAATGAGTTCATCAGGTATTCCTTCTCATGGACCTGAGGTGTTCCGCTGTAGGTTATCTTGAGCAGTGTCGATGCAGGCTGTGTCGGCGCTGTGGTAGCTGATGGTGTAGTCGGCGTCGTCGGCTCCTTGGCTCCGCATCCTGATGCGATGACGAGCATACTGGCCGCGAGAAATGCTGCGATGATCTTTTTGTTCATTTTTTCCGCTCCTTTTATTTTTTATAATCAATGTCCGATCAGACGGCTATCCCCCCCCTGAAAAATCCCGGAAAGGCACATAAGGCTTTTATCCAGGCAACCGTCCGTACCGGCCATTCACCAACATATTGAAATGGAACCTTTTCTTGTTATCGTTTACATGCAGCTCATGCATAGACATATAAGATCGAGGAATAATCATTATTAAATAGACAACGTTGTCATTTTAGAGCGCAAATCACGTTTCCGCGATCTGCTGACTTCTACTCAAGTGGAGTCACGTTCAATTATCCCGCCTGGGACCAGTATCTTTTTCTTGATGTCTTCAGGGACGTCACCCCGGAGCAGCATCACCACCCTGCAGATGCATTCACCTGCAAGCTTCTCGAAATCCTGGTCGATGGTGGACATCGGCGGAAACATGTACTTTCCCTGTGGTATGTTGTCTATACCCAGCACAGCCACATCCTTTGGAATTCTCAAGGATTTTTCATAAATTGCCCTGTATACACCGATAGCCCTCTCGTCTCCCGAAACGAAGAATGCATCTACTCTCCGCCTGTCAAGTATGGACAGCGTCTCCCTGTAGGCCTTCTCTATCGTATCGATTCCCGGGACTACCTCGTGATTTGTATCCGTACCTTCAATCGCATCCAGGAATCCCCTGATCCTTCTCTGGTTTGAAAGGAACCTCGTTTCACCAAGCATGAACACTATATCCCTGAAACCCTTGCCGACAAGAAAACTTCCGCCCTTGAAGCCTACATCGTAATTATCCAGACTGACTGAATAGATATCTTCATCTTCGGGCTCTCCGAATACGACATAAGGTATCCCATGCTCCTCAAGATATTCGACCCTCTTGTCGTTCTTGACGTTCTCAAGAAGTATCGCTCCGTCAGCTACTCCGCTTGAAAGCAGATAGAAGCCGTCGGTCTCATCCTCAAGGTATTCCTCACTGTTCGACGGTGAGATCACTATCTTCAGATTGTTCTTCTTTGCATACTGGATGAGGTATTTGATCATAATGTTGTGCCACAGGCTGAAGTGCTCTTCCTGATGCCTGTCTATGAACACGATTATGATATTTGTCCTGCTTCCTTTAAGTCCTCTTGCAAACAGATTTACCTGATAGCCCTCTTCCTTCATTGCTGCAAGGACCTTTTCCCTGGTAGCAGGCTTAACATCAGGACTCTGGTTCAAGACCCTGGATACAGTCTTTATTGATACTCCGCACTTTTCTGCAATATCGGTTATCGTTACTCTGCTTATCATTATCTTTTGCTCCTCAAATGTCCTACGTTGTCATTATATGCATAAGACAAATCCGAGTCAATCGCATGAAGTTTGTATATTTTCAGAATATTTAATGCTTTGTCAATTATTCAAGTAAAATCCAATATACAATTTCCAATCCTCTTGGAATATTTCAGAGATATTTCTGAATCAATATAATTTAAATATATCAGCAGGAGATGTTTTCCAATGATCCTTTAAATTTCAAGAGTATGAATCTAGACCAATTGAACCTATAATTGGATTGACTGAAAAAATGGAATGGAGTGAATTTATGGTATCAGAGATTAGAAATATACTTCTTGGATCCGCAGAGGAGGTCTACAGGGAATTTACTGCAAAGCTATTGCCCGGTACCGGGAATATCCTCGGTGTGAGGCTTCCGAAACTCAGAAAAATAGCCCGGGAGATCGCAAAATCAGACTGGAGAACCTATGTAGAGTCAGAGGACATGTTATATTATGAAGAAATCATGCTCCAGGGGATGGTAATTGGATATGCAGATGCCAGTCCAGCTGAAAAGCTTGGACTTGCCAGATCATTCATACCAAGGGTGAATAATTGGGGAGTTTGTGACAGCTTCTGTTCCGGTCTCAAGTTCACAGGCAGGCATCCCGGACTGGTCTGGGACTTCATCCAGCCGTATGCAGCCTCGGCTGAAGAGTTCGATTCCCGATTCGCATTCGTGATGATGCTGAATTACTTTGTCAATGAGGAATACATAGACAGGGTGCTTCAGGCTGCATCCAGACCTGCTTCAACAGGATACTATGCAGCGGTTGCAGCAGCATGGACCCTATCCATTTGCTATGTCAGGTTTCCTGAAAAGACTCTTGTCGTACTTGAAAATGACGGTATTGATGATACACTTCGCAGGATGTCGATCCGCAAGATAATCGAGTCGAGGCAGGTAGATGATTCAGGGAAGGACTTGGTCAGGAAGCTAAGGAAAAAAGTATAGCTGTCGAGAAGGCCTGCACCCCCCAATGGAGTGCAGGCCTTCTCAATACTCTGATTCTTTATTTTACCAGGTCAAATGACTTTACTATCTGGTCAGGATTGGCTCCCATTCCCATGTTGTCGTTGCTAGATGCCTTGAACGACCAGCCAAAGCCTTCAAGCTTCGCGATATCAAGTCCTGCAGCAACAAGAGGTTCAGCCTTTAGTACGAACACAAGGTCCTCGGCCTGAGCCTTCAGGTCATCCGCCCATACCACTTCAAAGCCTTCACCCATGAATAATGCGAAATGGTCCTTTTCCTCATGGTAAGCGAGGATATCCTTGTCGGCTGCCACGATCTTCTCCATGGCTTCCGGCTCATTCTTAGCTTCACCCTTCTCATCCGCTACGTTCCAGAGCTTAATGAGAAGTGCCGGCGTACCGTGTGCCGGTTCAGCCTCAGCATAAAGCCAGTCTGCCGGATCAAGCCTTGTAACATCCAGACCTGCATCGATGAATTCCTTTGCCGGCATCACCATTGCAAGGTCAGCCTTATTCTCTCCCATGTCCTTGGACCACTCGAATTTTTCACCTGAAGCAAGTGCAAAGCCATAATGGGACAGCTCCTCATGGAAACCCACACTCTTGGGGTCTGATGCAAGCACCCTCTCAAAAGCTGCTATGCCAGGATCCTTTGGCGCTTCGGGTTCAGCCTTCGTGCCGCAGGAAGCGAGTATCGCCGCGGACGCTGCCGCAGCAGCTATGATCACAAATATCTTTCTTTTCATGACAAACCTCCGTTTATTTGAATACACTATGCATTCTAAACGGAGGTTATGGAGGAATTGTGGAGATTTGACTACCTTCTGTTCCTTCTCCTCATGTCATTCTTCATCCCAGGTATATGCGGCGGCTCAAGTGCCTTTGTGAATTCATGCAGTCTTCTCTCTGCCGCGTGGAATACCGTGCCATCAGGGTATGTCCCGTCTTCCTTAAGCTCACCTGCAGGCATCCCGGTAAGGACTTCAATGCCTTCATCGATTTCCTTTACTGCATATATTGTAAATTTCCCGTTCTTTACAGCATCAATAACCTCATCCTTAAGCATCAGGTCATCGATGTTCTGAACCGGTATCATGACTCCCTGTGTTCCTGTAAGGCCTCTTGAAGCGCAAATGTCGAAGAAGCCTTCGATCTTTTCTGTGGCTCCTCCTATAGGCTGAACCTTACCCCTCTGGTCTACGGAACCAGTTACTGCAATATCCTGCCTTAGAGGTATCCCTGACAGACTGGATAGTATGGCATAAAGCTCCGTGCTTGAAGCGCTGTCTCCGTCGACGCCTTCATAGGACTGCTCGAATGTGATCTGAGCTGTAAAGCCCAGAGGCTTCTTCTGAGCGAACTTCCCTCCGAGGTAACCAGACAATGTGAGAACTCCTTTTGTGTGGATCTGACCGCTCATCTGGGTCTCTCTCTCGATGTTGATTATTCCGCCTCTGCCGGAATAGGTCCTTGCAGTGATCCTCGACGGCATTCCGAACATGTTGCCGCCTGTCGATATGACCGACAGACCATTGATCTGCCCGACCTCCTTCCCTTCAGTCCTTATCAGCATCTTGCCCTTCAAGATATGCTCCTGTATCTTTTCCTCAAGGATGCCTGCCCTGTACTTCTTATGCCTTACTGCAGTGTCAACGTGGGCTGCCCTGACTTCGGTCACCTTGTCCGCTTTGGCGAAGGATGCGGCCTCGTAGATTATCTCAGTCACTTCATTGAACCTTGTTGAAAGCTTGTTCTGGTTTCCTGCAAGCCTTGAGCCGTATTCGATCACCTTTGCCACAGCATCCCTGCCAAAAGGCAGAAGCTCATCCTTGCTGCAGGTCGCTGATACGAAATCAGCGTACTGGCAGATGTTAGCAGGAGTCCTCGGCATATCGACATCAAAGTCCACCTTTACCTTGAACAGCCTCTGGAAATCATCATCCAGGGTATACAGCAGATAATATAGCTGTGGATTGCTGATGACAACTATCTTCAGGTCAAGGGGCAAAGGCTCCGGTCTCAAGCTTCCGGCAGGTATCAGCCTGTACTGCTCTCCAATGTTTTCTACGGCCGTCTGCCTGTACTTGAGGGCCTTCTTCAATGCTTCCCAGACATAGGGGTCTGTCAGTATGTCCTTCGCCTGAACCACCAGATATCCACCATTGGCCTTATGTATTGCTCCTGCCCTGAGCATGGTGAAATCGGTGCTTACAGAGAGCATGTGGCTCATGTATTCAAGCTTTCCGAAAAGGTTGTAGTAGTTCGGATTCGACTCTATGATGACAGGTGCACCCTTGCACCTCTCATTGTTTACGAACAGATTGACCTTGTACTTTACAAACGGATCAGACTCTTCCTTGAAGCCCTGCATCGCCTGAGGTGCCTCGGGAGCCTTCGGCGCTTCGCCAGCCCTGAAGAGGTTGTAGTTGTCCACCACATCCTTCAGCACCATGAACAGGTACTCGACGATCTTAGGGACATCAGCATATTTCGCCTTAAGTATACCCACCCTCTGGGCTGCCGCAGACATCGCCACCTGCCTTTCAAGCTCGGTCATCTCTTCCCTTGCCTGCCTTTCCAGCTCCTGGCCCTGCCTCATCGACTCATCCAGCCTCTTCATAAGCCTTCTGCCCTTTTCATCGAGTACAGCCCGCTCCTGCGAAGTGAGCTTCTCATATTGGTCCTGGGGCATCGGCACTCCATCCTTGACCGGTATGAAGACGAACCGCGGCGGAACCTGCTTCATCGTGAAGCCTTCCCTTACCGCTTCCTCTTCCACGCTGCCATAAAGCTTTTCCATGGTTTCCTGAAGGTTTCTTACTATCGCATCCCTCTTCTGCTCATAGGCTCCCTGCTCGAATGCCTTGGGCATTGAAGACTTAAGCTCTTCGATCAGAATATCCATATCCTTCTGGAATGACTTTCCCTGTCCGGCAGGGAGTGAAACTGCAACCGGCCTGTCCTTGTCCAGGAAATTGTTGACATAGCACCAGTCCTTCGGTGCAGGTCTTTTCATTGCAGCCTGCTGCAATATGGTCTGGGTATATGTGCTCCTTCCTGTTCCATGCTGTCCGACAACGAATATGTTGTAGCCGGGAACATCCATCGACAGTCCGAAATGCATGGATTCCACCGCCCTGTCCTGACCGATGACCCCCTCATATGACGGAATATCTCCGGACGAACCGCAGGACGCAAGCTCCTCGCTGCACTCACAGATCTTCCTCAGTTTTTCAAGCGGCACCCTGAATCTGTCTAAGCTGTCCATATACTTCACCTCGCATCAATTCTTCCTATTTCCATTATCAGTTATTGAAAACCATTTCTCAACACCATGCAAATGAAAAGGAGCCCGAAAGGGCTCCAGTGCCTGTTCCTTTAATTGTAAAACTTTGATGAACTGCAGTTTCAGCCGCTTTTTATATCTTTCGCACCGGTATCTGGACCTCAGTAAGCCATTCTGATTCGTCTTCCTTGTTCCATATTCCGTCTATATAGCTTTCACGAGGATTGTCTGCAGCAACAAATCCGTTCTCCCCGATGAACTTGAAGGCATATGCATATGCCTTCCCGAGCGAGCTGTAAGGTCCCTTGTGCATGACACATACTGCAGGTATGCTTTCCATCTTTTTGAACACCACATCACCAAACTCGACACCTACCTTGTCCACCGCTTCACAGTACTCCATGTCGATGTCCTTTTCCCTGTATTCCCCGGCATGGTAGATTATGAAGCTGTATTCCGGAACCACGCACTTAAGGTCCGGATTATGCTTCTTCACTTCCTCGCCAAGCTTCGGTATTACGCTGAAATAAGCGTCGTAGTCAGGAACAACCATCCTTTTCGAATATACGATGCATTCAGGAAGGTCCTTTGTAACAGCCTGGTATTCCATGAAATATTCCTCCTTCAGGTGGGAAATGAGGCTTCTGATCCTTCTTATCCTGTCATTGACCGACTCCTGCTCCATGGAAAGCTCCCTGAGTCTTCCCGAGAGTATGCTTTCAAGGTCTTCACCACTTAAAATCCGTCCAATCTCTTCAAGGGACAAGCCTGCCTGCCTGAAAGAAACGATCCTGCTGAGCCTTGCGAGCTGATCGGTGCCGTAGAGCCTGTAGCCAGTCTCAGCGTCGACCGATGCAGGAACAAGAAGCCCCTGCTCGTCATAGTACCTCAAAGTCTTTATGGTAGTCTTTGCCAGCTTAGAAAATTCACCTATCCTGTACATTTCTCCCTCCTGCCACCATGTTACTGCCTCCCCCAGCGGGAGAGTCAATACCTTATATGAGGATCTCCTGCAGTTATCCCGGAAACCGCTTCGATGTCTCTTATCGTGATGCTTTTCCTGTCAAAATCAATAAGGTCCTCTTTTCGCATCCTGTCCAGCTCACGGCTGAGTGAAGTCCTGTTTATCCCGAGCCTCTCAGCGAGCTCCTTCTTTGACAGGTCCATCCTGATCTCAAGGGACTTCTGCCTCAGGTGTTCCCCGTAAAGGTATTCCAGGACCTTCTGCCTTATGGTCTTCATGGATATTGACCCAAGCTTGTCAGTCAGAGGAAGGGTCCTGTCCGAAATCTCCATAAGAAGCCATTCTGTGAAGCTGAAGCTCACCCTTCCCATTTCAAGGACCATCTCACGCGGTATCGATACGATCACCGACCTTGTATCTGCAACTACAGTCATCGGGTACCCGTTCTTGGAAGAGAACAACAGGTTCATCCCAATTACCGAACCTCTGCCGAACGTCGCCACTCTGAGCATACTGCCGTCAGGACCTATGCTCTCGACAGATATCTTCCCTTCTGTGACAACATCCATTGAAGTGCATACATCACCCTGGAGGTGGACCACCTGGCCCTTGCCATACTCCCTGACCTTCATTCTGCTGACCATTGAGTCAAGGTCCCTTTCATCGAATGAACTGAACATTGGCATGTCTTTCAAAGTATCCGTAATTCTCACCATAGTAATAAAAGCCTCCAGCAAGTGTTTCCTATGAAACACTCTTTAATGATATTTTGAAGTATACTGATTTCCAATAAGGAAAAGGAGCCTACAAAAATGATTGAAAAACTCTATAACTTTACAATTGGCGATGAAAAGAAGGTCGAGAAGATAATCGATGACGATGCAGCCCTGATAAACCACTTCATATTCCCAAAGGGCGCAGGACTGCCTGAACATTTTTCAAATTCGAATGTATACATGATCGTCGTAAGCGGAATCCTGTCACTCCAGCTGGGAGACCAGGAAACACACAGATATCCTGCAGGAAGCATTGTAAGCATTCCCTACAACATTAAAATGAATGTAGGGAACTCAGATGAAGAAGTGCTCAGCATGTTCGTCATCAAATCCCCAAGTCCCAGACTTTATAAGGAGTCATAACCGAAAGAGCCGGAGAATCAGAGTGATTCTCCGGCTTAATTCATTCATGTCCCAAAAAACGGCCCTTCAGGGAATATTCACATTCCCTTGCTGCTGCCAGTTCCCAGTGAATCTATGCATTCCTTTATGATTTCCTTTATTCCATTTCTTTTCGGAGCTTCCCTGTCGTATGTGATATATGTAGTTGTAAAGCCCTGAAGCAAAATGTTTATGAATTCAGCCATGTCTTCAGCGCTTCTGTCAGACCTTATTCTTCCATGTTTTTGTCCGCTTTGGATGATCTCAAGTATGATTCCTCTAATCAGGTCGGGATCTGTTGCAGACCATTTTTCATACTCATCTATCCTTACCTGCATGAATCGCTTGTACAACTGATAGACTCGGGTTGAGGAGAATTCAAAGTAATGGTCTAAAAAAAGTCTGAGAGCTTCGAGCTCATCCAGCGAAACCAGATTTTCCTCATAGAATGTCTGGAAATGCTCATTGGACCTGATATACCTGTCCTTAAGCAGCTCATTCTTTGAGCTGAAATAATGATAGAAGGTACCTACGGTTATATCAACCTCTTTGCATATATCCCTTATTGTCATTTCATCAAATCCAACCGAGTCGACCATCTTGTCCACTGCGGACCTTATGGCCTCAAGCGTTGCCTTGTGCTGCATCTGTCTCATGTTCTGGAATAGTCAATATTAGCTCA
>DIXH01000075.1:7399-48537 GCA_002428605.1 Clostridiaceae bacterium UBA6085 | reverse complement strand
GACTTCAGGTTCTAGGAGGAGAAGAAATGGGACTCAATAACACACCGAGCTCTGAAAGGGTACATATAGGAATATTCGGAAGAAGGAATTCCGGGAAATCAAGCCTGATCAACGCGATAACGGGACAGGACCTAGCAATAGTATCCGAAGTACTTGGAACGACCACAGACCCTGTATACAAATCCATGGAGCTACTTCCGTTAGGGCCGGTTGTTATAATAGACACCCCCGGGCTTGATGATGTCGGGGAACTTGGAAGGCAAAGGGTTGAAAAGGGATATCAGGTGCTGGGAAAGACCGACATAGCTGTGCTTGTAGTCGACTCAACAGAAGGCAGGAATGGTTTCGATGAAGAAATCCTGGCGGTACTCAAGGAAAAGAAGATACCCTGCATAACGGTCTACAACAAGTGCGACCTCGGAGGGAAAAGGGTTCAGTCGGAGGATGAAAGCCCTTCCATATCTGTAAGCGCCGAAACAAAGGCAAACATCAATGAACTGAAGGAAATGCTTGCAAGGATGGTGCCCCAGTGCACAGGTGAAAGGAAGCTCGTGGCTGACCTCATCCTGCCGGGAGATGTAGTTCTGCTTATAGTTCCCATTGATTCTGCAGCTCCGAAGGGAAGACTTATTCTGCCGCAGCAGCAGGTAATAAGGGACATACTTGAAGCCGGGGCCTGTGCAATGGTCATCAAGGAGGACGGAATCGACAGGACGCTTCGTTCCCTGTCAGTAAGACCCAGGCTTGTGGTCACTGACAGCCAGGTTTTTGAAAAGGTGAAAAAGGAGATCCCCGAGGATATTCCACTCACAAGCTTCTCCATTCTCTTCGCACGCTACAAGGGTAGCCTGTCAGAGGCGATAAGGGCTGCGAAAATCCTTGATTCACTGTCGGATGGAGACAAGGTTCTTATTTCCGAGGGCTGCACACACCACAGGCAATGTGATGACATAGGTACGGTAAAGCTGCCAAAGTGGATATTGAAACACTCTGGAAAGGTAGTGAAATTTGAGTTCACGAGTGGAACCGGCTTCAGGAGGGATCTTTCAGAGTATAGACTGGTTGTTCATTGCGGAGGCTGCATGCTGAACGAAAGGGAGATTCAGTCCAGGCTTAGCTATGCAAAGGCAGAAGGAATTCCTATGACAAACTACGGGATTGCCATAGCCTACATGAACGGGATACTTGCAAGGAGCATATCACCATTTCCTGAATTCGAAGGGCTCCTGGAGTAAGAAAGATGTAAAAAGCGCATGCAGGCGACATTTGTGCTAAAATATAGTCATCAAGCACAGAGAAGGAGAACTGCACATACCTATGAGCACAACAGAACTGATATCCCAGATAGTCCTCATAATAGTCCTGGTACTTGTCAATTCGTTCTTTGCCATGGCTGAGATGGCCACAGTATCATCAAACAGGACGAAGATAAGCGTAAAGGCGGAGGCAGGTGACAAGAACGCAAGGAATCTAATAAAAATACTCGAGAAACCAAGTGATTTCCTTTCAACCATCCAGGTTGGAATAACTCTTGCCGGTTTCTTCGCCAGCGCACAGGCTGCTACAGGACTTGCGCAGGAAATGGGAGCACTCCTTGTAAGGTTCAATGTGCCTTACAGCGAGACTATTTCTGTCGTCCTGATCACAATAATAATATCCTATTTCACGCTGGTGTTCGGTGAGCTGCTCCCAAAGAGGATGGCACTCCAGAATCCTGAGAAGACAGCCTTGAGCGCCATCGGGGTCATAAGGGTCGTGTCGGTTGTTGCAAGACCGTTTGTCAAGTTTCTCAGCGCGTCGACAAGCTTCTTCGCAAAGCTTATAGGAATCCACTCAGACACTTTGGACCAGGAGGTTTCTCTTGAGGAAATAAAGTCCCTGATTGAGGTCGGCAGAGAAAAAGGAGTAATAAACCAGACTGAGAGGGACATGCTGGAAGGCATCCTCGAATTCGACAACAAGCTTGCAAGGGAAGTCATGACCCCAAGAACTGAAGTGGACATGATCTCAATGCAGGAGCCCGTAAACAATATTGTCACAAAGGCGATAAACAGCAATTTTTCAAGAATCCCTCTTTACGATGAGGATGTGGACAACATAATCGGCATCTTGTATGTCAAGGACCTTTTCAGAAGGATAACCAACACCGGAAAGCCCGGCAACCTTGAAAGCCTTCTGAGGAAGCCCATGTTCGCACCTGAGACCAAATATATCGATGACCTATTCAAGGAGATGCAGGGCAAAAAACAGCAGCTTGCAGTCCTTATCGACGAGTACGGCGGATTTTCAGGGATCGTGACAATCGAAGACCTCCTTGAAGAAATCGTAGGAAACATGTATGACGAGCATGACACCATAGATGGATACATGAACAAGGTGACTGACAACATATTCATAGTCGACGGGCTCGTGTCGATAGATGACTTCAATGACAGGTCAGGGCTCGAGCTCTATTCCGAGAATACTGATTCACTTGGCGGCTATGTCATAGAAAAGCTTGGAAGGGTGCCTGTCAAGGGCGACACTGTGGTACATCAGGGAACTGAGCTAAAGGTTCTGAAGATGTCCGGGAAAAGGATCAAGGAACTTAAGGTGACGATAAGACCCGAGGATAAAAGAAAGGATGACGACAGCGAACCTGTTTCGTACGAGGATTCCGGTGGTTATTAGCTGAGGGGCGCATTATGCGCCCTTGTTTTTTTGTATACGGAAACGCCTGAAACCATAATCCATATTGTCTGTTTTCCTCGCATATGGTAATATTCTACTGCCATATGTATTGGCTAATAAACACAATGAGGTATAAAATGACTGATAAATCGATTAAAAACGGTGCGAGGCCGGGAAGGGAGACATTCTCCTCCGGACTTGCGGTATTCTTTGCCACTCTGGGTTCGGCTGTAGGGCTTGGAAACATCTGGAAATTCCCGTATCTTACAGGCCAGAACGGCGGCGGCGCATTCATACTTGTCTACCTGATAAGCGTTGTCCTTGTGGGTGTCCCCATAATGATAGCGGAATTCTATCTGGGAAAGACAACCAGGGCGAATGCCGTAGGCGTATTCAAAAAGCTGAAGGCATCCAGGTTCTGGAGGATCATAGGCTTCATGGGAATGATGTCAGCACTTCTCATAATGTTCTTCTACAGCTCTGTGGCAGGTTGGGTTTACTCGTATGTCCTGAAGGCTATAAGAGGGGATTTCAGGGTGCTTTCAACGATGCCTTTCGATGAGGCCGGAAAAGCAGTGGAAGCTCAGTTCGGAAGCACTGTGGGAGGCGCCTTCGCGCCATTTGCATGGCAGGCAGCTGCAGTAGCTGTGGTTACGATAATACTTGTAGCCGGAGTCAAGAAGGGTATAGAGAGGGTGACAAAGACTCTGATGCCGGTCCTGCTTATCCTTATAGTGATAATCGCAGCAAGGTCCCTTACTCTGGAAGGTGCAGGAAAAGGACTGGATTTCCTGATGGGTGTGGATTTTTCAAAGATCTCACCTTCAGTCATACTTACTGCCCTCGGATTATCCTTCTTCAAGCTGTCTCTAGGAATGGGGACCATGATAACATACGGAAGCTATTTCAACGAGGATAACAGGATAGTCAATACCGCCTTCAAGGTGGCAGTGTCTGATACGATGGTTTCGCTTCTGGCAGGTCTCGCGGTATTCCCGGTCGTATTCACCTTCGGGCTTGAGCCAGGTGGCGGACCGGGGCTTCTCTTCAACACTATCCCGCTCGTGTTTTCACTGATTCCTTTTGGGAATGTGCTTCTCGTCCTGTTTTTCAGTCTTGCTGCCATTGCTGCGACCACAGCAATGATTTCAATGGTTGAGGTTCCGGTTATAGTGCTTACTGAAGAGCTTGGTATCAGCAGAAGAAATGCTGTTATTTCAATTTCTGCAGTCATCCTGGCAGTAGGTGCGCTTACAGTACACCCTGAAAGCCTGTTCGGATCAGCAATGATTTATGGGAAGAGTTTCTTTGACTTCTTCGATTACCTGTCCTCGAACATATTCCTTCCGGTGGGAGGTCTTCTCATAGCGATATTTGTGGGGTGGAAGGTAAAGACAAGGGATTTAGGCCTGTCATTTGGCGGAGAGAGCAATGGTGGTGATTCACGGCTTGCCCCTGTTTACCACATTCTCCTTAAATTCGTGACACCGGTACTTCTTCTTATTGTTTTCCTAAATGCAATTGGAGTGATCAGCATATAGCATACCAGGTATGAAGAAAGCCCCCGGCGGTTGCCGGGGGCTTTGGATTATCTAGGCGTGCCCAGCAGGCCGTCAACTGCTAACTGGTGAAAGTCCAGTCTGAGTAAATACCAAGATGCTCAGTAGCTATCAGGCAACTGGTGGAGAAATTCTAAGGTTGAAGCCCTGTGAAAAAGTACCGATGAAAGTCGGGCGAGCAAACCAACAGGTTGTAACATCAAGTGAATTCTGCAGCTTCGTCATAAAAAACTGCGAAAGCAGACAAGGAGAAGCCGAACCTGTCTAGATTGGGTGAAGGCCACGGAAGGTGCCATGAACTTGGAAGTCAGCACCAAAGAATCTCCCGGAGTATGGGAATCGACATGTTGGGAAAGCAATTGAACGGAACTGGGGAGACCCTCCCCGTCACGACCAACTGGCCGTAAAGAGGAACCCTATAAGGTGAATCGAAATGGGAACCTGGCGGAAGGGAGTCAGAGGGGAACATAGTACTGATGACCATCAGGACAACATAACCTGATGTAGGGAAGGATCCCTGCTATACCTCAAGAGTTGGAAAGGAGCGAATTTACACATGAATGTCCGAAATATGACTAATGCCGTGTTGAAACAAAGAGCGGTTCGCTTCTCTACAACGCTATATCAGTGTGCCAAGGCGAACCCTGAGCGGAAATTTCATGCCTTGTACGACAAAATATACCGGCCGGACATCCTGAAGACAGCATGGTTGAAGGTGAAGGAAAAGAAAGGGAGCGCCGGAATCGATGGGATAACCATCGACAAAATAGTGAATGAGATAGGAGAAAGCAAGTTTCTGAACGAATTGTACAGGAAACTAAAGCATGAAACCTATCAGCCAAGCCCAGTCAAAAGGACGTGGATACCAAAAGCCAATTCCGACAAGATGAGGCCACTTGGGATACCCACCGTAGAAGACAGGGTTGTTCAGCAAGCAACAAAGTTTATACTGGAGCCAATCTTCGAGACAACATTCAAGGACTCATCCTATGGTTTCAGACCGGGAAGGAATGCACACCAAGCCATGAAGGCAATAAGGAAAGCAAGCCAGAAAGCCTACTGGGTTGTGGACATAGACATCAAGGGATACTTCGACAACATCAACCACAAAAAGCTGATGATGCTCATCGAGCAGAAAATCTCGGACAAGAGAATCCTGAAACTCATCAGGACCTGGCTGAAGGCCGGAATCATGGAGGACGGGAGTATCGAAGCCTCTGAACTGGGATCCCCGCAAGGTGGGGTGATATCGCCACTTCTTGCGAACATCTACCTGAATGTTCTGGACTTCCTATGGGAAAAAAGACACAAGCATCTCGGAGTACTAGTACGATACGCTGATGACATGATAGTAATGACCAAGTCGAAGTCGGATGCCATGGAAGCACTTAAAGTCCTGAACGGAGTATTCCACAAGCTCGAAATCGAAATTAATCGGGAAAAGAGCAGGATAGTGAATATCTGGGATGATAAGGATGGATTTGACTTTCTTGGTTTCCATAACCGGAAATTCCCAAGGGTGAAGAAAGGTGGCAAAATATTCTACTTCATGGAACACATACCCAAAAAGGGAGCCATGAAGAAAATGAGAGCCATGTTCAAGGAGTATATCTCTCCGAGGAACAGGCTATATTGGGATACGCTGGATTTCATCCCGGGACTTAACCGGAAGATAAGAGGACTGAAGAATTACTATGACATATCGGTTCTGTCTACCAGATGGCTTTCAAGGATAGACTGGTACATAAGGGAACTGTTGCTGCTGCACTATAACAAACGTCGTACAAACAGTAACAAGCGAAGCAACTGGAAGGTAGTCAAAGGACTGCTGGAAGGAAGGCTTCTTAAACTCGCTTAGAAAGTAGCTATAATGCACATGACGAAGAGTATAGGAAAGCCGTATGAGGGAAAACCTCACGTACGGTTTGATGAGGGGATGCTGAAAGTAAATGGGCAGCCCATTAGGCTGCCCATTGAAATCAGTGTTCTACTCTATAATTTCCTGTAGAGTCCTACGAGTTTTCCAAGTATCTCGCACGATGGAACAATTATAGGCTCCATGGTCGAGTTTTCAGGCTGAAGCCTGATATGTCCATGTTCCTTGAAGAATCTCTTGATGGTAGCTTCATTTTCTATCATGGCCACGACTATGTCGCCATTGTTCGCTGCATTTACCTTCTCAACAATAGCCAGGTCGCCATTGATAATTCCTGCTTCAATCATACTGGTTCCGATTACCTTGAGTATGAACAGGTCATTGTCATGCTTGACGAAATTCATAGGCATATGGAAGTAATCATCTATGTTCTCTACAGCAAGTATAGGAACGCCAGCCGTAACCTTTCCGAGGATTGGAATGTTAAGCATTTCCGCTCTGCTTCCAAGCTCAGCTATCTCAAGTGCACGAGGCTTGGTAGGATCCCTCTTTAGCAATCCATCCTTCTCCAGCTTCTGTAGATGATTGTGGACTGATGATGTGGACTTCAGGTCGACTGCAGCGGCAATTTCCCTGACCGAAGGCGGATAGCCCTTTTCCTCAGTGAATGCCAGCACATACTCATATACTTTCTTCCTGGTCTCCTTTTGAGCCATTCTTGCACCTCTCTTGATCATTTTCTAAATTATATCATGAGACAGCTAAAAATACAAACAAATGTTCAATTTTGAACATTTGGTGACGTTCTTAAATAGTCTCTGATTATGGTATAATCTAGGTGACGAGAGCCCTCACAGGGCGAGTAAGATGACGAGGAGTGATGATATGCCAACACCACATATCAATGCAAACAAGGGAGATATTGCAGAGTCCATACTGCTTCCGGGAGATCCTCTAAGGGCAAAGTTCATTGCAGAGAACTTCCTTGAAAATCCGGTCCTATACAATGAAGTCAGGGGTATCCTTGGATATACGGGAACATACAAGGGAGTACCGGTTTCGGTTCAGGGTACGGGTATGGGAATACCATCGATATCAATCTACGCACATGAGCTGATCCATGAATTCGGAGTCAAGAACCTCATAAGAGTGGGAAGCTGCGGAGCAATGCAGGAAAATGTAAAGATAAGGGACGTAATAATCGCAAGCTCAGCTTCAACTACATCGTCCATCAACAGAAACAGGTTCAAGGGACTTGATTTTGCACCTACTGCAGACTTTGAGCTTCTTCTGGCTGCATACAACAAGGCCAGAGAAATGGGAATCAACGTGCATGTAGGCAATGTTCTCAGTTCAGACTTGTTCTACGATGACAGCAATGCTGCCAAGATGTTCATGGATGCAGGCACTCTTGGTGTCGAAATGGAAGCAGCGGCGCTGTATACAGAGGCTGCACTTGCCGGTGCCAGAGCACTAACCATACTTACTGTTTCAGACAGCCTTATTACAGGTGAGGCTACAACACCTCAGGAAAGGCAGGAAACATTCAAGGAAATGATGAAGATAGCATTGGAAGCTATAGTCGCGCTTTCAGACAGGTGATCCTCAGGTCCGCACTCTTGTGCGGACCTTTGTCGTCTACAGGAGAAAAATCATGGAAAGTGGTTCTAAGCGAGTCTTTCCTTTCGTTCTTAACCTATTGGCAGGATTGTTGGTGTTTGTAGTATTTAGCCATATGAGGCCCTTTTTTGAAGGTGCTCCTGATGTATTTTTCCGTATCATACTGGCTGGAGCATTTCTTTCCCTTTCCTTTGTTCTTAAGGACAGAAAGAACAAAAAGGCTGATAGCGGACTGCCAATGTCGTTCTTCATCGCAATGACAGCTATATCCTTGGATCTGTACCTACCGACAAGCAGGTGGATAGTAAAGTCCGTTGGTACCGACTACACCACTCCAATGGGCCTGGCGCTTGATAAGCTTGACAGCAGCCTTATAATAATCCTGACTATCATAATTTTCAACAGGCTTTCGGGCGGATCTCTCAAGGACCTGAGATTACAGAAAGGCAACCTGAGGAGAGGACTTTCCATAGGTATTCCAGCCTTTGCAGCAGCAGCGCTCCTGTCTCCATACCTGGCTAAGCTTTTCGGAGCGTCAGGATTTACTCTCATTGAGGTTCTGGAATGGCTGCCATGGATAGCTGTATTTATCATGGGAAACGCTATTAACGAGGAACTTCTTTTCAGAGGGCTCTTCCTCAGAAGGATGGAGCCAAAGCTTGGAAGAAGCCTGTCCAACCTGGCAGTAGCGATACCTTTTGTTCTCCACCATACTGGAGTAACATATACCAACGACTCTCTCATGTTTCTGGCTTATCTATTACCTTTGGCCCTTGTTTGGGGAAGGATCTCCCAGGATAACGACAGCCTGCTCGGATCTGTACTTTTTCACGCCGGGACTGACATTACAGTAGCTCTTGCACTGTTTTCCAGCCTGTGAGGAAGATGCTATGACCGGTGAACCCTGCCAGACTTAATCGAGGTACATCAGGCATCCCGTTTTCTAACATCTGTATTCCGGTTATAAATATAGCTTCCTGATTTAAAAATGGCTTCTCAATTTACAACTAAAGGGTAAACTAAGGCAGTAATCAATAATTACAATAAAAATATAATAAGTTACGGCAATAATATATTGATTAACAATAAATTTAATGGTATCCTGATTTTGATTAAGAGACGAAATATCGTGATTATGGAAAATCAATGGAGGAAGCCATGAAGAAATTTGCTATTCCAGTATTAAGGTTCGGATTCATTATGGGAGCAGGTATTGTGCTTCTGATTTGTGCTACTGTACTGCCTGAACTTGCCGAATTCTATGCTGAGATCGCTCCTGAATGGGCATATTTGAGGTACCCTCTTCTATTAGCTATATACTCGACGCTCATCCCATTCATGGCAGCTGTATTCTACGCGATGAAGCTGACCTTTATCATTCAAAGGTGCGAAGAATTCTCTGAGGATGCTGTATTTTGTCTTAAGGCAATCAGGATTTGTGCGCTTGCCCTTGCAATCATGTATATAACGGGGACTGTAATACTCTCCAGACTTGTTGACATCAGCCCTCCCATAGGACTTCTCGTACTTATGATAATCCTGGCCTCAGTGATGGTCGGTTCATTTGCCGGCATTCTGGAAGAGCTTCTACGGAAGGTCATTGGATACAAGGAAGAAATCGAACTGACCGTATAGGAGGTCTGGAAATGGGGATCATTGTAAATCTTGATGTAATGCTGGCAAGGCGGAAAATGAGTGTTACCGAGCTTTCCGAAAGGGTGGGGATCACACTTTCAAACATGTCAAACCTAAAGACAGGAAAGGCAAGGGCCATACGGTTCAGCACGCTGGAAGCGATATGCAGGGCTCTGGAATGTCAGATCGGGGACATCCTGGAATATCGGAAGGAAGTATAGAGGATTTTTTCAGAAATTCAATAAGGGCATTGCTAATGCAGCAATGCCCTTAAAATATGATAGGAGTGATAATTGCTATTCCTCGGTTCCACTTTTCAGGCTGAACAGGTATATGAAAAGGGCGACGCTGCCGAATACCGCAGAAGAAATGAAAGGGGCGATCGATGTCTCACTTGCTGCATAGGATGCGACACTTGATGAAGCAAGCACTGTGACTGAAGTATCTGACAACAGCTGTAAAACAATTACAGCGTATGCAATGGAACGCAGGATGTTCCTTTTCAAGGTCATCACCACCAGTTGTAATATTGCCTGTGTAAAATATTATAGCAAGATTCGTTAAAGGTTTTAACCATTCTTCATGTTTTGTCATTGACAGTTTTGGCACGAATCGTGACAGAAATCATTTACAGTCGATCCTGTGTTTGTTATCATCAGATTGGAGGGGATAGGATATGACATTTGCAGAAAAACTGGATTTTCTCATGACCCTTACAAAGACTTCTAACAGCGCACTTGCGCAGTGGTCCAACATTGATCCTTCCTATATAAGCCGTTTGAGGAGAGGGGACAGAAACCCTGCTTCAAACCAATCGTATACAATGGCCATGGCTGTGTATTTTTCGAAGAACTGCAGCCAGGATTTTCAGTGGAACGCAATAGTTGAAATTATGGGAGCGACTGATGCATCAAAAAGCATAGCTGACAAGGAGTCAAGAAAAGACCTGATATATAGCTGGCTCAATGAGGAAAAGCCTGAAAAAGGCAGCATGGTCAGAGGTTTTCTTGACAATATGGCGATTTCTCAGCCATTAAAAGTTAGCAGCGTTATTCTGAGTGGGGAAGAAGCCTTCAGTCCGGTGCTTGAGAATGCAAGCATTACATTTGGAAACCAGGGCATGAGGGAAGCTGCGAGGATTTTTCTTGAAAAGGTAGTTCAGTCTGGAAAGAAGCATACACTACTCTTGTTCAGTGACCAAGATACTTCCTGGATTACAGAGGAACCAGGCTTCATGAAGGAGTGGGCCCGACTAATAACAAAGGCCATTATGACTGGCAACAGGATCAGGATAATCCATACAGTCAGCAGGAACATAGATGAGATGATGACAGCCATAAGGGCATGGGTTCCCCTATATATGACCGGTGCCATTGAACCCTTCTATTATCCAAAGATCAGGGATGGACTGTTCAAGCGTACGTTATATGTTGCACCGGGTACCGCAGCAGTATCCTCTGCGGCAATGGGCAGCGAACTTTCAGATACGACTCTTTTCATCGTTACAGACCCTGTATCCGTCGCAGGCTTTGAACGGGAATTCACAAGATATCTAAGTATGTGCAAACCCCTTATGAAAATATATAGAAAGAGCGATACCATCGAATTCACAAGCGCCCTCCTTGATTTTGAAGGTTCAGGCAGCAATGTGAGGGTCGAGGGTCCGCCGTCGATATATACTCTTCCTCTTGATACGGTCGAGAAGGTAATCAGCAGGATGGGCACCTTACCTAAGGATGATATAATGGATTTCATGAGAAGCAGGACTGAAAGGTTCGAGAGGAACATTATTGCCAACGAGTATCTGCACCAGATAATCCTCCCTGATATCGATGCGGCGAGGAATGGCACTGCCGAAATCGCACTTTCAGATTATTTCTGTGCCAGTCCGATTTACTACACTGTAGCAGAGCTTACCGGTCACATCCGGAATATCATCAGGTACCTTAAGGATTTCCGTAACTATCATGTAAGGATAATCGAAAACAGCGAGAACAAAGGCTATATCCTCTATGCAAAAGAGGAGAGGGGAGTACTAGTCAGCAAGACCAGTCCGCCATCAGTTACCTTCATCATGAAGGAATCAAACCTTACTGCGGCTTTCTGGGATTATCTTGACAGGAAGGCCTATCCGGGATGGACGACAGAAGCGAGCAGAGCAGAAACAATAGCCCTGCTTGAAAAATACGTAAAATCATTGAATCAGGAATAAAACAGAGACTATACCTCAGTCAGTAAAGGTATAGTCTCTGTTTTTACTTTATTCGCAGCTCTTGGGAGCATCTTATTCGTCTCCCTGATTTTCAGCTTCTGTCTGGATTGGAGCCTCTTCGTGTATTCGTGAAAAATGTTCAATTAACTTAGCTGCATCATTAAGCAAAAAGCTAAGCAGGGCAATACCAGAGGCTGCCATAAGAAAGTACATCGGCAGGTCGTTAGAAGCAAACTTGAAATACCCGATTGCGATGCTTGTAAGTATCCCTATGAAATATACAGCCATGGCATAGAACAGGTACCTGGTCAACTGTGATGCTAACTTGAAAAATCTGATCAAAATAATGCCTCCTTGAAATTAATACAGTTTAAGTATAAAACTGCTATGTGACAATCATATGTCAAAATAAATATCGATACAATCAACTTCAGCAGTAACAGAATATATATGCGAAAGTTTACTTTCTGAAAGAGGGGAGTGGGGGAGATACGGCCAAGTTATAACTACATATCATAAATTATGTAAAGTTAAAGTGGAAAATATGAGCTTATGACCACAATATGTTGTGGTCATAAGCTTTTATAAACTACAAGACGCAAAATCTGGACTAAAGACGATATGATTCAAGGGTAATGGAAACTTGCATATTAATACCAGAAAAATGGATTCTATTCACTTTCATCAGCAAGCGGATTGAGGTTAACAGCCTCCCTGAGGTCCTCATTGTCAACGTGCGTATAGATCTGTGTAGTCGATACGTTCTCATGTCCAAGTATCATCTGCAGGCTTCGGATGTCTACTTTGCCATGCTTGTACATGAGTGTAGCTGCAGTGTGCCTGAGCTTATGTGGTGTGTAGTGATTGTCAAACAGACCGGCACCACGTATATGCTTCTTCACCAGGACCTCTACAGTGCGTTTGTTTATCGGTCTCAGATGCGTTGAAATGAACAGGAAATCCTTGTTTTCATCAGGAATCTGTTTTTTTTCACGGACAATGAGGTATTGGTTGATGCTGCTTATGCATGCCTGGTTCAGGTAAATCACACGTTCCTTGTTGCCTTTACCGATTACAGTAAGCGTATCATTCCTGATTTTACTGATCCTGATATTGACCAGCTCGGACAGTCGCATGCCGCAGTTCAGGAAAAGCGTAAGGATGCAGTAATCCCTGTGATAATTTATATTATCCTTATCCATCGACCTTAGCAGAGACCGGCTCTGGTCCAGGGTCAGGTATACAGGATTTCGCTTCTTGATCTTTGGGCTTTCCAGCTCAGCAGTCGGATCCTTGTCGACTATACGGGCTTTTAGATTCAGGTATTTGAAGAAAGTTTTGATACAGGCCGTTTTTCTTGCTCGGGCATATGCTGAATTCATTCGCTTTTTGTCTGCAAATGAAAGGAATGCGTAGATATCGGACAGTGACACCAGTCTTAGGAAGTTATCATCGATATCGCTTATATCAATATTTTCGAAGGGAATGTCTGATGGAACCAGATGCCTGTATCTTTTAAGGAATCTGAGGAATAGTCCAAGGTCATATCTGTAAGCATCTATTGTACTGTCTGATTTTCCGCGTATGGTGCTTGAATAATTCAGGAAATCCATGACACGCTGCGGATATGGATCAAAATACTGGTTATTTTCGCTATTCATGATCTCATCCTTTCAACAAATTACGGTAGGGGGATTTGGGCTATTTGGGAGGTTAATTCTTCTATTTCTTTAATTTTACCATAAAATATTCGCGAAATCTACATTTCGCGAAATAAATTATATTTTGAGGAATTGCCCTCTCCACCCCTTTTTAGGTGGAAAAAAGCTAAAATCTACACTTCTTTAGGAATCTTTCTCGGGTCAGTTCCATCCAGATCAACTGCATTGAGTTACTTTTCATTATCATCAGTTAGAAAATACGGAGAATTTCCAGCTAACTACCTTCGTTCCGTCTATGTCTGTACTTCTGATTGTCGAGCTTCCATTGATTACGGTCTCATTGAATATGTATCCTTCATCGACATCAAAGTTTTGAACAGTTCTTCATCAACAACCTTTTCCGGAGTTCCTCCGTTTACTGGCAGCCGTATATAAATCTGCTGCAATCAAATGAGTCCCTGTTTAAGTCGCTGCTGTTAAAATGCATATATTTATAATATATGAAACCCTCCCAGACATCTTCAAGAAGCTAGCTTCCGTACCATCATACCTGACCTTACTGAGTATTCCCTCATAATGAGTGAAATACAGATATTCGCCGTCCAGAAGAACCTGAGTTGAGGCCACTTTCCTATCACCTTCTGTTCCATTGATTAAGGTCAACGACATTATGGATGATAAATCGTAGTTATAAAAGAACGGATGTTCTTTTGTTGTGTTCAAGCCACTGAAGGTACACTTGAACAATAGTTCTTCCTTCCTGAAGTATCTGATTTCAGGATATCCCCTTCCATTATCCTGTCCAGATGGTAACCATAGCCGTAAAGTTCTGGATGAGATCAGGTAAAAAATAGATAAAAGAAAGCTTAATGAATACTAAGTATTTCACTAAGCTATTTTTCAAAAGCTATTATTTATAAGCTATAATATTCTTTGAACCAGCCAAATGATTAATACAATAACCAGAACTGTTCCAAGAATTCCCATTAAACGATTCGAACTCATAATAAACTCTCCTTTTCTAGTTGAGTATTTTCCTGATCCGCATCAGGCGTTCACATTAGCCAGGAACACTCCTCAATTACTTTACTATGAAAGAAATCTTGGTATTCACGCGATACTTGACTATCTTGTTTCCTTCAATAATAGCCTGGAAATCTTGTACATAAGCAGTCTGAATACTATCCAAGGTCTTTCCAGCCTCAGTCACTGCATCCTGAACAGCTGCCTCCCAGCTTTCCGTCGATTCTGCTATTACTTCTATAACTTTAACTACTGCCATTTTAATACCTTCCCTTTTTGTTGAGTTGCTTTTGCTTTTAAGAACCCGGAATCATGAATTGGACTTAAGTTCATTCGCTGTTTCTTCAGCCTTTTTCAACAGCTTTTCAGCCGTTACTTCGGCTTTGTTCTTAATTTCTTCAGCCTTCGCCTTTGCCTTTATGTCATCAATTATGTCCTCGGCCTTATCTTTGATATCCTCTACAGCGTCCTCTGCATCGTCTTTAATAGCGTCAATCTTATCCTCAGCCTTTTCTTTAAGTTCTTCAGCCTTATCCTTTGCTGCAGCAAATGTATCTCCAATATTTTTCTTGAAACTTTCCATTTTTAGCATCTCCATTCTATAATCTGTAGTTAAGCCAGCGCCTACCTGCAATCAGTAATAGAACACACCAATAGCAATAGTAGAAATATCAGGACCGGGATTCAAAGCTTATCAATGCAAAGTTATATGATTAGCAATCTATCTCAACCCATTTGTTTTCGTGCTGCTGCCTCATTTGTCTGTAGCTTTGATATTGTTGTATAGAGTGTTTTATCAAGAACTTGCTTCATAAATCATTTTTCCTGAGTGCTTCGATCCGTGAATTCTGTCGTTTCAGACCGGTTTACAGAGCGCGGCTTGATCAGCTTCATCACACCCCATGCAATCAGGGCTACTACCAACATTGCAATCGCGGTTGCCGGCTCAAAAATAGCAGTTGTCTCGAAGCCACTGGTGGTAACCTTTGGGAAAATACCTTCAAAGACACCTACAATATACTGGGTGAACGTATAGATACCACGGACAAAGTCATTTCCGGGATTTGCTCCCAGGAGTTTGAAAACAAGACGAAAGGCAAGAAGTATCTCGACTGTGCCGAAGGCAATTCCAATAATGGTCTGCCCCAAGTGACTTTCCTGTTTTGTATTACGAATCTCTGTTTGTTTGGTCATGTTGTCCAATTTTTTATCCTCCAATTATTATTACCTTGTTGCTCACCAAAGGCGGAACAAAGTATCACTTTTCTTCATGTTATTTCTTGATCCCGTTGATTATGAATGTTATTAACTCTTCAAACGCTGTATAATATCTGTCCCCTTTCCCCTTAACCTGCAGTAAATATGCGGTTTCTCTTCCGACAAAGAAAATGATAGGTGCAAAAATTTCAGTATCGATATCTCTGATTTCCCCGTTTTTCTTTGATTCATCTAGCATTCTATGGAAAATCTCCGGAACGCCAAATGAGTCATCCTTCATTCCATTCAACTTGCTTTCAATTGAGCCTCCACCTTCTTGTGATAATACCCTTGCCAGATTCGGATTATTCTTCAATTCTTCGAAGTGGTATTTTAGTATTCTTTTAATTTTCTCTAATGGAGGTATATTCTTTTTCTCAAGTTCTTCTATGAAAGCTATTATTCTGATATGTTGAGATTCGAAGATATAATCAAGAATATCATCTTTGTCTTTGAAATATATGTATACCGTTCCAACTGCGATTTCAGCATCATCTGCTATTGCCTGTACCCTTGTTTTATAAAAACCCTCTTCTGCAATGATCTTTGTCGCCGATAAACGGATAATATCCTTCTTGTTCATGATGTCTCCTATCTCATCTTAACCTCTCCTGTATTCTCGCATTATTGGGATTTTCCTATTTCATTGTAACTACGGTCTCGATGTGGAGTGGGTACAAAAAGTTTGATTTCAATACTGGAATATTGTCACTGATAACAGTTTAATTACTTTTTTTGAATAAGATATTCTGCCATATATTGTTAATGAACTTCCTATTTCAAAGACTATAAGTAATTACTTACAATTGACAATAACACCCCACATCGATGCTAACATAAATCTGTAGTTTCATACCATATTTGAAGCAAACACAGCACAATGCACGGATACTACTTAGTTTTTCCTCGTTTTGATACTCCAGTTCTTAGCTACATTATTCTTTGAACCAGCCATATAACTAAAACTACAACTAGTACTGTTCCCAGGATTCCCATTGAACTTATCTCCTTTCTCAATTTAATATTGATCGAGCATTAATACATATTTTCACACCAGTATTACATGCACCAGAAGTTACGAATTAGATTTTAGCTCATTGGCCTTTTCTTCGGCCTTCACTAGCAGCCTATCTGCCTTAACTTCAGCTTTTGCTTTAGTTTTTTCGGCCTTTTCTTCTGCTTTAGCTACAATTTTTTCCGCCTTTGCCTTTGCGTTTATATCGTCAATTATATCTTCGGCCGTATCTTTGACTTCATCGATAGCGTCTTTGGTTTTATTTTTGATATCCTCCATCCTGGCTTTGGCTTTTTCCTTAAGTTCTACTGCCTTATCATTTGCTGCATCAAGTGCGTCACCAATATTTTCTCTAAATTCTTCCATAATAAACCTCCATTTATTTATCTGCTATTGAGCCAAGAACTTACTTGCTAAGCAGCATTTGAACAACCGCAAGACTGGAATCAACCAAGTGCCGTTCAATATTTATTTCTCATGATAGCTATTACCCGTGTACTCATTTCTAGCATAACGATTGCTGACACGCGGCTTGATAACCTTCATCAACCCCCATACAATCAAAGCAACTATCAACATTGAGATTAGGGTTGCTGGTTCAAAAATCGCAGTGGTACCGCTACCAGAAGTTGTGGTCCGAGAGAACATGTCTTCAAAGATACCTACAATATACTGTGTGATTGTATAGATTCCACGAACAAATTCATTATCTGGACTTGCCCCCAGTAGTTTGAAACCCAGGCGAAATGCCAGAAGTATCTCGATAATGCCGTAGAGTATGCCAATGATACTTTCTTGTATGTTCCTTTTCTGTTGTGATTTGGCTGTCTCCGTATGGCTGGTCAGATTATCCAAGTTTACACCTCAATTATTCTTGCCTTCCTTTGATAAGCTCAAGTAAAGGTAGTAGAGTCCATAAATAAATCAGGGTCCAAACATGTTATGCCTTAAAAAATATTCAAGGATATCATCTTTGTTTTCGAAATACATATATACCGTACCGATAGCTATTTCAGTATTGTCAGCTAAGGCTTGGACCTCTGTTTTAATGAAACTCTCTTCTGGAATGACTTTTGCCTCCGATAAATGATTAGGGTCCTTCTGGTTCATACTGTCTCCTTGAATCTTATGCATCATCTAAATCGCAATATTCTGAATACTTGAGATACACTTAGCTGCAATTTATGAATTTAAACATTCCTGTCTAAGCAAGAAATTTGAATATTGAATGAATGTTCATTCAGTAAGTACTATTAAAAAAGGTCGTCCTTTCACCTATAGCATTCCCGGATTACAAAGATTTTTCATCACAAATCAGTTATTAATCTCAGAACTGCTTTTGGTTGCTATTCTCCCTGTATACATCATAACACAAATTGAGCATTAATATCTAAATATTCAGAAATTTCAGAACATGACATAAAACTTCGGCTATTTTAGCGGTATTTACATAATTGAGTGTATTTCAAGGGAATATCTATACCATTCTATCGCTAATGTAATATTATTAGATTTAATATTCCGACATATACCATTATTACCTGAGGTTCAATTTTCAAAAGAGTATTGTTGATTTAGCGCTCTCAAACTATTGATTTTGAATATTTTTAGAATTGGTTTCACCATCAAAACCCTCTACCCTGTTTGAGTTTTGAATGTCCGGTATGCCGTTAAGTAAGATTTTTAGAGTATTTGCGTAATCGTTTGCCTGAGGGGTTATAATAAGGTTAGATGATTAAACGGAGGTGGTTTTTTTGAGCTTCAAAATCAACGACAATGTTACCTGGGTCGGTAAGATCGACTGGGAACTATCATCGTTTCATGGTGATGAGTATTCCATCCATCGAGGAACCCACTACAATTCTTATCTGGTAAGGGATGAGAAGACCGTCCTGATCGATACTGTATGGGATCCTTTCGACAAGGAGTTCGTGGAGAACCTTAAGAAAGAGATTGACTTGAAGAAGATAGACATGATAATTGCTAACCATGCGGAAATCGACCACAGCGGTTCTCTCCCACTTCTCCTTAAGGAAATACCTGATGTACCTGTGTACTGCACAGCTAACGGCATGAAGAACCTTAAGGGGCATTTCCATGAGGACTGGAACTTCGTTACAGTGAAGACCGGGGATTCTATCGATATCGGTGAAAGAAAGCTTATATTTGTCGAAGCAAGGATGCTGCACTGGCCTGACAGCATGATGACCTACATGACAAAGGATAACATCCTGTTCAGCAACGATGCGTTCGGTCAGCATTTTGCATCGGACCTCATGTATAATGATCTGGTCAACCAGTGTGAACTTTTTGAGGAAGCGATTAAGTATTATGCGAATATCCTAACCCCTTTCAGCGCTCTGGTTACTAACAAGATCAAGGAGCTTCTCTCATTCAATCTTCCTGTAGACATGATTTGCCCAAGTCACGGCATAGTATGGAGGGACAATCCTAAGCAGATAATCGAGAAATATATGGAATGGGCTGACAAATACAATGAAAATCAGATAACCCTTGTATACGACAGCATGTGGAAGAGTACCAGAAAAATGGCTGAAGCGATAGCCGAAGGAATAAAGTCAGTTGACAGTGATGTTGCAGTCAAGCTGTTCTCAGCATCCCATGCAGACAAGAATGATATTCTTACTGAGCTGTTCAGGTCCAAGGCTTTCATGGTTGGATCCTCTACTATCAATAAAAATGTACTGTTTGCTATTTCAGGAATGCTGGACATGGTCAAGGGGATCGGCTTCAAGGATAAGAAGACAGCCGCGTTCGGATCCTATGGCTGGAGCGGAGAACATATAGGAGTTATCGAACAGAGGCTTAAGGAAGCAGGACTTGAGGTAGTCCAGCCAGGTATCAGAGAACTCTGGAATCCGGACGAGGAAGGCCTTGCCAGATGCCGTGAGTTCGGAAAGAGCTTCGCTGAGAAGCTTTAGATAGGAGTATTTTTTCAAAAAGGGAGCGCATTTGCGCTCCCCTTCGATTTATTCCTAATCTGAGTCAGTATAGTGATAAAATCCATTCCCTTGAAGCTAATACCTCTTCCTTTGTAAGGGAGTGGCCCTTATCAAACCAGCTGATTGTTACATCAGCGCCATTCTTCTTAAGCAACTCGTATAGTCCCTTTGAATTCTCTCCTGTGACTATAGGGTCGTTGGTTCCTGCACCGATGAACACTGAGGTTCCGTCAAGACTAATATCACCAGCCTGTGAGAGCGGAACCATAGGGTGATAAAGTATGGCCTGTCTGAATATACCGGCCTTTAGAAGCAGCATTGCCGCAATCATGTTGGCTCCGTTGGAATAGCCAAGGGCAATCAGATCAGCAGGATCGAATCCATATTTTTCGGATGCTTCAAGGATGAAATCGGAAATCTCATCCGACCTGAGCCTGATATCATCCTCGTCGAACACTCCCTCGCTGAACCTTCTAAAGAACCTGTTCATGCCGTTTTCTGAAACAGCACCTCGGATTGATAAAATGCCATTCGCCTTATCGACCATATTTGCCAGAGGGACAAGGTCCATCTCGTCCCCTCCCGTACCGTGGAGCAGAAGGAAGGTCTTCTTACCTTCCTCAGCCTTCTTGTAATAATGTATCATCATGACCTCCTGACCGTTGTATCAAGAGGCTTCAGTACCTTTTCTATATACTCTCTCCTGTTCTCAAGGAATGGAGGAAGTGAAAGCCTTTCGCCCAGGAATTCCAGTTCTTCATCAGTATCAAATCCAGGACCATCCGTAGCCAGCTCGAATAGTATTCCGTTCGGCTCCCTGAAGTAAAGTGACTTGAAGTAGAACCTTTCAACGAATCCTGAGTTCCTGATCCGGTTGGTATCTACCCTGTCTATCCATTCCCTGAGCTCAGTCTCGTCCTCTACCCTGAAGGCTACATGGTGGACTCCGCCATAACCCTGTCTCTCGAACTGGAGGTCGCTGCGCACCTCAAGATGGATCTCTGTTCCGGAGCCTCCATTGCCAACTTCAAGCACGATTATGTCCTTCTGTCCTTGAACTTCAGCCCTGTAAGATCCTTTAAGCCTGTATCCCATGATTTCCATGAGCACGTAGAGTGTATCCTCAGGATCCTTGACTGTGAGTCTGACAGGTCCGAGTCCCATTATCAGATGCTCCATGGGAACCGATGAATGTTCCCATGGTATGAATGATTCTGATACGGTGCCATCGTCTGAAACAAGCATAAGCCTCTGGCCTTCAGGATCCTTGAAGTAAAGTGTCTTTCTTCCTGCACGATCCGTAATATCCTCATGCCAGACTCCGAACTCATCGAATCTTCTTGCGAAGTATTCAAGAGCCTTGTCATCCCTCACTCTGAAGGATATGAGTGATATGCTTGAAATTCCCTCTTTGTTCCTTGATGTTCCAGGAAATTCGAAGAACGTAAGTGCTGTTCCCGGTGTGCCCTTCTGGTCACCATAGTACAGGTGATAGACAGAGACGTCGTCCTGGTTTACGCTCTTCTTTACAAGCCTCATCCCCATTACCTTCGTGTAGAACATATAGTTTTCAGCAGCTGACGCTGTAATAGCAGAAACATGATGTATTCCTTTAAGTTTCATTGTTTTTCTCCTTTTTGCCCGATATCTTCCTCAGCATCTCGAGCATCACTTTCTTTTCATTTTTCGATAAACCGTTGAAGAACTCCCCCTGGAACTTTTCAAGCTCGGGTACGAGTCTGTCATGGATTTCCTTTCCCTTTTTAGAGAGGGTGACATACTTGGTCTTCCATTCCTGTCTTCTTTCAATCAGTTCTAAACATTCCATGGCCTGCAGCAGCTGGCTTATTCCGCCTTTTGTTACAAGAAGCCTTTCTGCAAGCTCGTTCTGGGTCATTTCTTTTATTCCGAGCTGAGCGATGACATCTGATTGGGCAAGAGTAAGACCGAATTCCCTGGCTATGTTGCCTGACTCCCTGATGTTGTCAGTGTGTATTCCGGATATCTTGAACCAGATTAGTATGCTGTCCACTATGTCCTCTCTTTCCATATCATCAACTCCTTGGTATCAGTTTAAATCTAAACTGATAAAATGTCAATGATAAAATTGAATTGGGCAAAATATAAAATTGAACCAAAATAGAAGCAGATTCCCAGTCAGTGAATCTGCTTCTATTTTGGTTCAAGCTTTGAGAGTATTGATCCGGTTTCTGTGGATATGACATATTTGCATTTGAATTTGCCTGAGTTAGCAGTTGCAATCGTAAAGTAGAAATTGTACACCTTTTTTCCATAGTATATGTCAACTTCGCTGCTGATCTTGTCTGCGCTGATTTGAGTCATATAAGGCTTCATGAGTTCTGACGTTTCAAAGTAGTCGAAGAGTATCTTCCTTGCCTGCTCCTCGGATATTGTGGTGGGTTTGTTGAGTATCGCAGGATCCTCGTACTTCATGGATATGCTTATGAGGGTACCATCCTTAATGTACTGCAGGTAGATATTGTTGCCTGTAAAGTAATCCCCGCTCTTGTGACGCGCTACAGCCGTTATCTGTTCCTTGCTGCTGCTGATTGCATAGGTTATCTCATAGGTTTCCGGATTGACCCCAAGCCTCAACAGATAATCAGTGGTCTTCTCCAGTAGCACTTCTGGTGGGGCCTCATTAAGGTCCTCCTTCTTCGGCTCATCTTTTACGAATATGCTCAGGAACCTTCCTGCCTCATCCAGCTCATATATGAATTCTTCATCGGTGAACTCCATTACGATTCTGCCATCATAGGTCTTGTTCCTTACGAAGCTTATGCTTTCGTCAGGAAGCTCAGAAAAGGTAGCGACCTTGAATATGTAAACATCCTTGGGATTCTCGTCCTTTGTTTCACATGAAGTGAACAGAAATGATGCGACAATCAATGGTGCAATATATTTTAAGCCTCGAATCATACTATCCCTCCAATCTACCTTATTATATGTCTAAGATATGAATTACTTATAAAGAATGCCGATATCTCATCAGACACATCCATTTCTACCGTCACTGAAAATAGTATCATGTTTCAGATGCCAATTGAATCAGAATTCCAGAAATGAGATAAATATTTATAAGAAAAGAAGGCCTGAGGCCTTCTACTTCACATATTGTTCAGCTTCCGTGACGAGCTCGTCGATCAGCTCCTGAACCTTTACTATCTTTTCAACCCTGTATGCATTGCTGCCTGCGAATACAAGTCCCTCACCACCGGATACCGAGCTCATCAGAGCATCAGATATGCAGTAAGGAGTAGTCCTTGGGTCACAAGGTGTGAGGCAGTTGTAGCATCTCTTTACCTTGATATCCTCTTCATCGAGCTGCTTGGTGAAGCTGTTGTTCACTGCTCTTCCGGGCATGCCGACCGGACTTTTCACGAGCCTTATGTCTTCCTTCTTTGCATTGACATAAGCCATCTTGAAGTTGATGTCCGCATCGCACTCCTCTGTGGCTACGAACCTGGTTGCCATCTGAACGCCAGCTGCTCCGAGATTAAGGTATTCTGCAATATCCTTGCCTGTAAATACTCCACCGGCAGCTATGACCGGTATCTTCACCCCGTATTTTTCCTCATATGGCTTGATAGCCTCAAGCACTTCCGGTATAAGCTCCCTGAGTGGCTTCACGTTTCCTGACTCAATGTCTTCCCTCTTGAAGCCGAGATGACCGCCTGCTTCCGGACCCTCCACTATGAACATGTCTGTGGTCCTTGCGAACTTCTTGTCATATACCTTGGAAATAAGTGCTGCTGCCTTGCCTGACGATACTATTGGCGCAATCTTGGTCTTTGTTCCTTTGACAAGCTCAGGAAGGTCAAGAGGAAGACCTGCACCTGATACTACAAGATCTATGCCTTCAGCTATTGCTGTCATCACCAGCTCCTTGTAGTTGTTCATGGCAGCCAGCATGTTTATCCCTATTATCCCGTCTGAAAGCTCCCTTGCCCTTCTTATCTGGGCTATCATCGCCCTCTTGTTGGCTTCGAGGTTGTTCTTCACGAAATCTGGCTCCCTGAAGCCTGTCTGCACTCCCGAGATGACGCCTATGCCTCCGGCATTTGCTACCGCGGCAGCCAAGCCTGAAAGTGAAACCCCTATTCCCATGGCTCCCTGAACTATCGGAACCCTGGCGACAAGGTCGCCTAATCTTAACTCATTCAATTTCCCTATGATAATCAAACTCCTATCGCAATTGCTGTAGATACAGCTCTAATTATAGTGCCAGGATTGTTTGAATATCAAAATGTTAAGACTTTATTAAGAAATTAATTTCATTTGACCGGGTCTGCAGAAGACAATATGGACATGGTACTGTATAGAGTCTTGTCGTCCCTGAAGTTAAGGTAAACCGGATAATCAAGTGTCTCAATCAGTATGTAGGGTCCGCCAGACTTATATAGATACAGATACGCCCTGCTGGCACCGACAAGCTTGAACCTCCCCTTCAGGACGCTCCCTATTCCTGCCCCGTTGGTCCTCATAGTCACCACAGGAAGTGTGTCAACGATCTTTATGTCCTCAATTTCACCAATTGGAACGCTCCGTCCAAAGAGTCCGGAAATCTTCACTGAATCTCCTGCAACGGTCACATTGCTCTCCTGCATAGTAGTCAGAAAGAGTATCCCGACACCGATCAATATTACCAAGGTGAACGAGGAAGCAAGGATTGTCTCACCCCTGGTCTTCCTGTTAGAGTCATATTTTCTTATTTTCACTATTGTTATTATAGGAATCAGGATGTTGGCTGCCATGGCGATGAAGAACGAGGATCCTCCGGACTTCCAGGTTAGGGCTGAAATAAGGTTGATGAGGGCAAGGGTCAGGCTCATCTTGCCTACTGCCTTACCTATCGATTCAAGGTCCATATTGGCCTTCTGCTCATCAGAGGCTGTATTGACTCCTGCAATAAGCCAGTACATCTTCTTAATGTCCACAAGGTACCAAATGACAATAAAAGTGAATGAGACGATTCCAAGCACGATACCAGTCAATTAAGTTTACCTCCAGATATATTCTAAATATATTATATACCAATTCATAAAGTATTGCCCGATACGCCATAATATTCCAGGACCCTCAGGGCTCTGAGAGTGATCCACTTCGAAGGACTCCCCTTCTTCTCTATGTCTGCAATCATCTTGCCGTTGTTGGATGTCTCCATGATCCACATTCCTTCGGCTGTCATTTTACCTCTTAGGATATTCAGGGCATCCTCGAGCCTCTTGTCCTGAATCCCCAGTTCAGTCATGACCATCAGGAGCTCAAGGATGTCAGTCTGATACATTAGCGGAAATCCAAGTCTGAGCCAGCCGGGTTTTGAGGTTTTTTCAATGTCGCGGCTTTTTTTGAATAGCTTGTGGATAAGGAAGTATTCCACAAGCTCATCGGTCTTTTCACTGATAAGTGCTGTCCGCATTCCTTTCGGTACCGCTGCGAGGGCCTTAAGAGCCTTAGCTGCTCCCATGTGGCACGTATGCCTGCCAAAGCATGATGTAAGCTTGTCATAGTCCTTTGAAGGGCTTGTAATGTACTCACCATCATCGCACCTCTGGTACTTGAGGATCCATTCTATTCCATTCAGGACCCTTTCGTCTTCTGCCATACCCAGTCTAAGGAGACTGTAGGTCATGTTACCTGTGAGACATGGTATGACCGAGCTGCCGAGGGCATCTCCCGTCCTTGTGCCCATTCTCATGGAGAATCCGCCTGAATATAGATCCTGGGAATGGTCGAGTATGAAGCCGCAGACCTTCCTGACCCGCTCATCGTGAGGATCCGCACCAAGCTCTGCAAGCAAAAGAAGCGTCCATACGGTTCCCCGGTACTTGTCAAGATAGAACCGCTCCGGATCACCAAATGAACCGTCTGGATTCTGACTTAGAAGGATCCTCCCGACAGTTCCGGTATTCATTGCTGAAGCCCTTGCATCCTTGACGTCAGGATCAGCATCATCCTTCCCAAGCAGGAGCTTTAGCGCAGCAAGCCTTGCACAAGGGTCTGATCCTTCCAGAAGCCATCTGAGGACCTTTTCATCCATCTCAATCAACTCCCTGATCGTTTCTGACTACAGTATAGACCATTTAGCTCATATTGTAACTTAATGTCCACTTTCATGGCCGGTTGGACAAAAAAACGGACAATAGCATTATGAATAACCTTGGGCATGATATATAATAAACGTATAGGACTTTACCCGGAGGCGATAAAATGGGAGATATTCTTTTCAGGCTCATAGTATTCATAAGCACAAACAAGAATAACGATGTTGACTACAACATCGCCATAAATATCCTTAAGAACCTCAATGTTGTGGGAAAGCTCACCATAAACCAGCTTGCTGACAAGTGCTATACCTCACCTTCCGCGATTTCAAGGTTCTGCAGGAAGCTTGGCTACGAGAGCTTCGGTGAGTTCAAGGAAACTCTGGCTGCAACCATCAGGAATTACAGGCAGAGGGACTTCATACATGACCTGAGGGCTGAATTCGGTGAGGAAGCTACCTTAAAGGAAATGCTCTACAACAAGATAATCAGTGACCTGGACAGCATTAACAACATGGATGAAGCGCTCATTAACAGGATAGTAGACATGATCCATGATACGGAGACCGTGGGAGTATTCGGGACACACCTTTCACAGGCGTATGCTCAGGACCTGGAGATCAACTTCCTTGCCAAGGGAAAGTTCATCAATGCATTTCTGGATATCCAGAAACAGATGGAGCTGCTCGATACCTTCGACAAGGACTGCCTTGCGATCATATTCAGCCCTTCAGGCAAATTCATTGCTGGAAACAGGATCATAGCTGAAAAGATAAAAGCATCTAAATGCAGGATCATATTCATCTCCCAGCTGGACTACAGGGATTTCTTCGATAAGGTTGATGTATACCTCAAGCTTACAGGCAGTACAGGGATGTCGGTAATGAACCTTTCGATAAGGTATGCTTCACTTTATGTCCTGGACTACATATTCCTGAAATATACCGAAAAATACATCGGAAGCAGGAAAAGTTGACCAAACGGGGCCGAAAGGCCTCTTTTTTTGAAGTGCAACCTCCGGTTGACGGTTTGGAAGCCTAAATTGGTGGAGGGTATTTATGACAGATGATACCATGCAGCTTAGGAGGGATTGAANNTCCAAATGGGAATCTGACGCTGCCCAGCCGACCATGGTGAACATCATCGCTTTGGCAAAGGCATTTGATGTATCCATTGGCAGCCTCTTCGGAGACGGGCCGGAAAATGAGGTCAAAGGTACTGAGATAGACCCGCAGCTTGTAAGGCTATTCACAGAGCAGAATGAAGCCAATTTAAGGTCCGCAAGGCGGAACAGGACGATCGGTATGGTGGCAGTAGCTGTCACAGCCATTTCAATGCTTTCTCTATATCTTCTGTTCTCAAAAAGCATCGATATGATGAAGGCGGAAATGGCAGCCCAAGAATCAAGGAATGCTGAGCTTAAAAGCAGGGTCGACCTTCTGAACAGCCTAATAATCAGCCAGCCTGGCAGCATTGCCGATGCCCTTGAAGACAAGCTTAAAACAGGAAACACGAACCTGTCGGACTACTCTGTCATGGTCAGTGAATTCAATGAGAAGGAAGGGACTGTAGTCCTCGGGCTTACCGCTTCCCCAAAGGTACATAAGGAAGGCATGACTGCCGAATTCATTGCTTCTATCCCGGGCAGCGAGCCCATAACCGTCAAGGGGGAGCAATCGACAGGATATCTGTTCGCAGGTGAGGTCAAGCTTCCACTAAGCGATGAAATAAGGCTTTCCGTGGTTTTCAGAGAAGGAACAGTATCTGAGCCACAATTTTTAGAGATAATCAGGGACCTTAAGTCCCAGTATGTCATGAAGACTGAACTGAAATTCGAAGGTACGAGCAGGGTTAGGAATGGAAAATCAAGTATATCAGGTCAAATAATGCTGAAGGTGTACCCTTCATTCTCACGAGGAGAGCAGGGCAGGAAGATTTCAAACTGGCCTGTGTCAGGAAAGGTGATGCTATACAACGACACAACATTCCTTATGGAAGCACCACTGCCTGTCGCTGAGGCATTCACGGACCTTTCCGGGGAGATTACAGAAGCGAATCTCTACACTGACATTATCACTTTGGATGTTGATATCCTATATGGTGGCAATGGTCTTAGGGCTGTTGCCGTCATAATCGACAACCATGGCAATGAGAGGACGGAAGAGATCGACATACCCTACTGACACTACTAAAAATGTGCATAGAAAAAACGCCTTAGATTAGTTCTAAGGGGTTATTTATTCAGTTGTTTTAGACAATTTAGAGGTGCAGTTTCAAATGCTCAATCCCACAGGGTTTGTGACTTACCCATAATTATGTCAACTGGGGGATTCATTCGAATCCTTTTTTATATCCTGATTTTCCATAATGTTGGTGTAAATGAAGAACGCCATCCTCTGATTAAATCCAGTGGATGGCGTAGTATCAAATTATTGAAATTATACGGTTATCTCTGATTCCTGTGCAGTTTCGTCTGCGTATTTTTCAAGGATAGGGTCAACTTCATTCTTTATGAAGTCAACGACCTGTCCGGGAGCTCTGCCGATGTAGTTGCCTGGTTCCATGATATCCTTGAGCTCATCCTTGCCAAGCCTGAATGAAGGGTCGTTTCCTATCCTTGTCAGAAGGTCGTTGTCCAGGCCTTCCTGCTTGACTCTCTTGGAAGCCTCCATGGAGTGCCCTCTTATGAGCTCATGCAGCTCCTGCCTGTCCCCGCCTCTCTTGACGCCTTCCATGATGATGTTCTCTGTAGCCATGAATGGAAGTTCATTCATGACATGCGAGGTTATCATCTTTTCGTAGACTACCATGCCCGAAGTTATGTTGATATACAGGTTCAGGACTCCATCGAGTGCAAGGAATGCCTCGGAGATCGATATCCTCTTGTTTGCCGAGTCATCCAGCGTCCTCTCGAACCACTGGGTCGATGCGGTGATTGCAGGATTCAATGCGTCTACAATTACATACCTTGCTAGTGCGCTGATCCTTTCGCTTCTCATGGGGTTCCTCTTGTATGCCATAGCTGAAGATCCAATCTGGTTCTTCTCGAATGGCTCTTCTATCTCCTTCATGTTCTGCAGAAGCCTCAGGTCATTGCTGAACTTGTATGCGCTCTGGGCGATCTCGCTTAAAGTGTTCAGGATCATTGAGTCGACCTTCCTTGTATAGGTCTGTCCTGTTATCCTGAATACCCTGCTGAAGCCGAACTTCTCTGAAACCTTCTGGTCCAGGAGCATTACCTTCTCCTCGTCGTTGTCGAAGAGGCTCATGAAGCTTGCCTGGGTCCCTGTGGTACCCTTCACTCCCCTGAACCTCAATGATTCAATGGCGAAGTCCAGCTGCTCAAGGTCAAGCACCAGGTCCTGCATCCACATGGAAGCCCTCTTGCCCACAGTGGTGAGCTGAGCCGGCTGAAGGTGGGTGAAGCCGAGTGTCGGGAGGTCCTTGTACTTGAGGGAGAACTCCTTAAGGTTCCTGATAGTATGGACAAGCTTTGCCCTTATTATCTGCATCGCCTCCCTCATGATTATGAGGTCGGTATTGTCGCCGACGTAGCACGAGGTAGCACCGAGATGTATGATTCCCTTTGCTCCGACAGCCTGCAGACCGTAAGCGTAGACGTGGCTCATAACGTCGTGCCTGACGCTCTTTTCCCTCTCTTCGGCTTCCTTGAAGTTGATATCAGCCTTGAAGCTCTTGAGCTCTTCGATCTGCTCGGCAGTTATAGGAAGGCCCAGCTCCATCTCGACCTCTGCAAGTGCGATCCAAAGCTCTCTCCATGTCCTGAACTTCTTCAGATCCGAAAATACATAGCTCATTTCCTTGGAAGCATATCTCCTGTTCAATGGGGTCTCATAGGTATCTCTCATATTATCCTCCGTAAAATTTAAAAAACCCTGTTTCCAGGGTTTTATTTCTTATTCTTCCAGTGTAGCGATAAGCTTTGATACTTCCTCTACTGCAATCTCTTCGTCTTCGCCGTTTGCAAACACTATTATGTTAGCTCCCTTTGTGACTCCAAGTGAAAGAACTCCGATAAGGCTCTTTACGTTAGCCTTCTTTCCATTGTACTCAACGCTTACATCAGACTTGAATGATGAAGCCTTCTTTACAAGGAGTGTTGCTGGTCTTGCATGAAGACCGGTTGGGTTTTTTACAAATACTTCTTTTGAAACCATATAATTCACCTCATAAACATTATTCTGAAACATTAACAAATTCATTATAACATGTTTTGTTCTATTCTCAATAGTCAATCCTTTGCTAAAAAAATTTCCATGAATTTGACAAAGGCATCGTTTACATGAAAATCCGTTTCGACATTGCCTACAATATCGGGCGTCGTGATGATCAGGGGGGTAGTGATTTTTGCCCTTGACTCCACATACTCCCTGTCCATGTACAGGAGCTTGTCGCCGGCAGTGACGGTGTCACCCTCCCTGACATATATACAGAATCCCCTGCCGCCTAGCTTTGCGGTATCTATACCTGCATGTATGAGTATGGTTATCCCGGATTTTGTCGCTATAGCCACAGAATTGAGATTCTCGGCCACCATGACAACCTTGCCGGAAACAGGAGAATAGAAGATATCTCCGCTGGGGATTATCCCTGCGCCCATTCCACCTACCGTATCCTCGGCAAGGAGCCCGTTGACATCCTCCAGGGGTATCACTTTTCCGGCAACAGGCATGTACAGCTCCAGATCAGGTTTCATAACCTTCACTCCCATATCATTCAAAGAGGGACGCGAATTCGGATATCCTGTCGAAGCCCTTTCCTATGTTAGCCATCGAGGTCGCATATGAGAGCCTTACGAAACCTTCAAGGCCGAATGCCACTCCCGGCACAACCGCTACAAGATAGTCCTCAAGGAGAAATGCCGAGAAGTCCAGTGAATCCTTCACAGTCTTGCCCTTGTAGGTCTTTCCCATGAGCTTCCTTACATCCATCATCACATAGAACGCACCCTTGGGATATATGCAGGAAAGTCCTTCTATCCCCATTGTCCTCTCTACCATATAGTCCCTTCTCTTCGCGAATTCAGTGTTCATTTTCGAGATAGAGTCCTGGCTTCCCTTAAGGGCCTCAACAGCGGCGTACTGCACGAAGCTCGTTGGATTTGAGGTAGTGTGGCTCTGTATGCTGCCCATGAGCTTCACGAGCTCTTTCGGACCCGCGGCATAGCCAAGTCTCCAGCCTGTCATTGCATAGGATTTCGAGAAGCCGCCTACGACAAGTGTCCTGGAATATGCGTCCTCTGAAAGGGATGCGATTGATACATGCTTTTCATCACCATATATGAGCTTTTCATACATCTCATCTGAGATTATGAAAATGTCCTTTTTTCTGCAGAATTCCGCTATCTCTACAAGCTCTTCCCTTGAATATATTGTGCCCGTAGGATTGTTGGGGCTGTTTATGACAAGGACCTTGGACCTAACTGTAGCCTGTGCCTCAAGGACTTCAACCGTTATCTTGTAGCTGTTCTCCTCCTTTGTATCAAGGAAAACGCTCTTTCCTCCGGAGAGGGTCACAAGGTCAGGATAGCTTACCCAGTAAGGCGTAGCTATGAGAACCTCGTCCCCTTCATTGAGGAGAGCCTCGAAAGCATTTGCGAGACACTGCTTGCCTCCAGTTGAGATTATTACCTGCTCCCTTGCATATTTAAGGCCGTTCTCAGTCAGCAGCTTTTCAGCCACCGCATCCTTAAGCTCGTTTATACCGGATGCCGGAGTGTATTTGGTCTTTCCCTCGTTCATTGCCCTTGTTGCCGCGTCTATTATGTTCTGTGGCGTATTGAAGTCCGGTTCACCCGCACCGAAGCCAACCACATCAAGTCCCTTGTCCTTGAGCTCCTTCGCCTTGGCGGTTATGGCAAGGGTGAGTGAAGGCGTAAGGCTTTGTGCTTTTGTCGAATACTGCATTTTATTCCTCCTAATGTTGTTATGATAGGATGTGATTTCATTTGTTCAGCTTCCTGATTCTTCTGGTGCTGCATTGAGTGAGCTTCTTAAGAAGCATCTCATTTACCCCGTATTTTCCAAGCAGGTCCATGGGAGCCCCTTTTCGGCCGTGGAAGTCACTGCCGCCGGTGATGGCAAGCTGGTATTTCCTGCCGAGACTGTAAAGTCTGCTCATCTGCTCTCTGGTGTGTGACGGATGGTATACCTCCAGTCCCTGCATTCCGCAGGACTTAAGGTCCAGGAGAAGGTCCTCGAAATGCATTGTGAGCAGCTTCTCCCCGGGGTGCGCTATGCACGGTGTGCCTCCTGCAGCTGAAAGAAGCTTTACTGCATCCCTGGCATCGATCTTGAATCTTTTTTCATATGCAAGCTTGTCAACGTCCAGATAAAGCGAGAAGGCTTCCCTGAAGGTCCTCACA
The DNA here is from genome assembly GCA_002428605.1 of Clostridiaceae bacterium UBA6085. Classification (GTDB taxonomy): domain Bacteria; phylum Bacillota; class Clostridia; order Clostridiales; family Clostridiaceae; genus Youngiibacter. Next base: position 16,596 of record DIXH01000075.1, on the reverse strand, counting down.
TGTCCGCCGCTCAGGAGCAGCTTGGCTATATGGGCCCTTCCGTACGAGTCCAAAGGAGGTGCGTCCGTAGGCAGCTCCAGGCCTAAGGAACGAAGATTTTCAAGGATCTTCCTGTATCTTTCGACCCTGTCAACCTTGACCTTTTCCAGAAGCTCCCTGAGCTCCCTGTCGAAAGGGTCGTGGAAGTAAGACAGGACATGGATCTCCATTCCCTTGTAGTAAGTGGAAATCTCCACTCCCGGTATGATGGTAATTTCACTCCGCGGAGTATAATTACCATAGGCATTCAGCGTATCATGGTCAGTAATTGAGATGTATCTGATTTTCTTTTCGATGGCAGCCTCAATTATCTCGTCCGGTGTGAATGCACCATCAGAATATGTAGTATGGATGTGAAGATCATTCAGCATAAAACCACCTCTGGCACCTCTAATATTAATATATCATCTAGAGCGCCATTTTAGAACAATTGACAGAAACAAAATGAAGGAGATGCTCTGCATCTCCTTCAAGCGGGAGATGCCTCATCTCCTTCATAGGTTATTTTGCGTAGTCCACTGAACGTGTCTCCCTGATGACGTTGATCTTGATCTGACCAGGATATTCAAGCTCGCTCTCTATTCGCTTCACAATATTCCTTGCCATGCTCATTGCCCCGGCATCATCGACGACATCCGGCTTTACAATTATACGGATTTCTCTTCCGGCCTGGATTGCATATGACTTGTCTACGCCTTCGTAGGAGTTTGCAATCTCCTCCAGCTTGGTGAGCCTCTTGATATAGTTCTCAAGGGTTTCCCTTCTGGCGCCAGGTCTTGCCGCTGATATGGCATCAGCTGCCTGGACAAGCACAGCCTCCATGGACTGCATCTCGAAATCTCCGTGGTGTGCTCCGATGGCATTGACCACCAGTGCTGATTCATGGAATTTCTTTGCAAGGTCTGCGCCAATTACGGCGTGAGGTCCTTCAACCTCATGGTCTACTGCCTTTCCGATGTCGTGGAGCAAGCCCGCCCTCTTGGCCAAGGTGGCGTCAAGTCCAAGTTCGCTTGCCATAAGGCCTGCGAGGTTTGCGACTTCTATGGAGTGCTTAAGCACGTTCTGGCCGTAGCTAGTCCTGAACTTGAGCCGTCCAAGCAGCTTCAGTATTTCAGGATGGATTCCGTGGATTCCTACCTCGAAGGAAGCCTGTTCTCCTTCTTCCTTGATTTCGTTCTCCACTTCTTTCTTCGATTTCTCAACCATCTCTTCGATTCTTGCAGGATGTATCCTGCCGTCCACGATCAGCTTTTCAAGGGATAGCTTCGCAATCTCTCTTCTGATCGGATCGAAGCTTGACAGGATTACTGCCTCAGGTGTGTCATCAATGATGAGGTCAACACCGGTCAGTGTCTCCAGGGTCCTTATGTTTCTGCCTTCGCGGCCTATGATCCTACCCTTCATCTCATCGTTTGGAAGTGCCACGACATGAACTGTCGTCTCAGACACATGGTCCGCTGCACATCTCTGGATCGATGTTGTGATGATCTCCCTGGCCTTCTTGTCGGCTTCTTCCTTTGCCCTTGCTTCAATTTCCTTGATCATCTGGGCTGTCTCGTGTTCGATTTCGCCTCTCACTTCGTCAAGAAGCAACTTCTTGGCATCATCCTGAGTAAGTCCGGCTACCCTTTCGAGCTCCTGCCTTCTCTCGGCTATAAGTTCATCAGCTCTGGATTCCTTGTCTGCAGCATCCTGCATCTTCTTTACCAGCGCTTCTTCCTTCTTCTCAAGCTGTTCTGTCTTCTTGTCTAGTGTCTCTTCTTTCTGGATGGTTCTTCTTTCGAGTCTCTGTACCTCTGTTCTTCTCTCGCGGAGTTCCTTGTCGAGGTCGTTCCTCAACCTGTGGACTTCATCCTTCGCTTCAAGGACTGATTCCTTCCTGATGGCTTCCGCCGCCTTTTTGGAGTCCTCTACGATCGTTTCACCCTGCTTTTCCGCGTTGCTAAGGATATCCTTAGCGGTTTTCAGCTTTGTCTTTGCTAAATATAATATGATGGCTCCGACGACCACTGCAGTCAAAAGACCTGTTACCAGTATCGCCATTTGTTCTGGGCGCATCATAACACCTCCTTGCTTTTTTATCATCCTTTTAAGCCAAGGATGAAAGCTTGAAAGTGCATATTTTCTCACTGTGATAAATGATAAACCAATACAAATCAATTGTATCCTACACGACGGGAAGTGTCAAACAAAAGCAGTTCTACCTGATATCTATTTTCTAAAACATTTGTTCTCATTGCCATGGCCAGATGAAAAGCCCGGATCATTTCGGATCCGGGCTTTGGACTCTATTTGCTTTTCTTTTCAGGTGCCGGCGGAGCTGCATCTGCTGCTGTCTCTGACTTTGCGAGAGGAAGCTTGTATTTGCTCCTGATCTTGTTCTCGATCTCGAGGAGAACATCCTTGTTCTCTGAAAGGTAGATCTTGGAGTTTTCGCGTCCCTGTCCTAGCCTGACTTCGTTGTATGAGAACCAGGCTCCTGATTTCTGGACTATCTCTTCCCTGACTCCAACATCAAGTACGGTACCCTCCCTGGAGATTCCACCGTTGTACATGATGTCGAATTCAGCCTGTTTGAATGGAGGTGCGACCTTGTTCTTTATGACCTTGATCCTTGTCCTGTTTCCGGTGACATTGTCGCCTGACTTGATCGAGTCTATCCTCCTGATATCCATCCTTACTGAAGCATAGAACTTCAGAGCCCTTCCTCCGGGAGTGACCTCAGGGCTTCCGAACATGACGCCGACCTTCTCCCTGAGCTGGTTTATGAATATTATGGAGCATTTTGTCTTGTTCACGGTACCTGCAAGCTTCCTGAGGGCCTGCGACATGAGTCTTGCCTGAAGTCCCACATGGCTGTCCCCCATCTCGCCTTCGATTTCCGCCCTTGGCACAAGAGCCGCGACAGAGTCCACCACTATGAGGTCTATGGCGTTGGACCTTACAAGGGCTTCTGCGATCTCCAGCGCCTGCTCGCCTGTGTCAGGCTGAGAGACAAGAAGGTTGTCAATATCGACTCCAAGCACCTTCGCGTACTGAGGGTCCAGGGCATGCTCAGCATCTATGAATGCCGCCGCACCACCCAGCTTCTGGGCCTCCGCAATGATGTGGAGTGACACTGTGGTCTTACCCGAAGATTCGGGTCCGTATATCTCAACTATCCTTCCCTTGGGTATTCCGCCTATTCCCAGGGCGATATCAAGGTCGAGGCATCCTGTGGGTATGGATTCAAGGCTGTGGTTGGCTTCCTCGCCGAGCTTCATGACAGAGCCCTTGCCGAACTGCTTCTCTATCTGGCTGACTGCTGCTTCAAGGGCCTTCAGTTTATCGGGATTAATGTTTGCCAATTATTCATTCCTCCTATCTAAGTCGACGCATGTCGAACATTAGTTCATTTTTATTATAAGGCACCTATATGGTACTGTCAACAATGCTCGCATATACATTATGCATTCATCCGCACAATTATTGCACATTATCAGTTGTTTTTTCTGTTCCTGTAATAATCGAGGGTCTCTCTGATACCTCCAGAGATGTTCCAGCTGGGTGCCCAGCCGATGGCATCATTAAGTTTCCTGTAGGTCATGTATGTCCTGTATATGTCGCCTTCCCTGGGTTCCCTGAACACGGGAAGTCCGTTGAAGCCCAGGTCACGGGCGATTTCGTTATAAAGCTCAATGACCGATATCTCGGTACCCGTACAGCAGTTGTAGATCTCGTTGTCCAGAGAATCGAGTGCGAGGGCGTTTGCCTTGGCCACATCCTTCACATAGATGAAGTCCCTTGTCTGGTTTCCATCCCCATATATCTCAGGAACCATGCCCTCTGTCATCTTCTCGCAGAAGATGGCAACGACTCCGCCCTCTCCAGTCGAATCCTGCCTGGGTCCGTACACATTGGAGTAGCGAAGCACAGTATAGCTGAGATTGTAAAGCTTGGAATAGACCTCAAGGTAATGCTCTACAGTATGCTTTGATACCCCATAGCCGCTCATCATGCTGAGCGGATGCTTCTCGTCTATCGGAAGGTACTGAGGGTCAGAGAACATGGCCGCAGTTGCCGGATATATTACCTTCCTTACACTGAATTCCCTGCAGCACTCAAGAAGGTTGAGGGTCCCGAGTATGTTGACCTCAGCGTCATAAAGAGGATCCTTTATCGAGTTCGGGACCTTTATCTGTGCAGCTTCGTGTATCAGCACTTCAGGCCTGAATTCCTCGAATGCTGCCCTTATTCCCCTGTCTCTTATGTCGTACTCGTAAAACCTGACCTTTTCGTTGAGGTTCTCAAGCTTTCCATGTACCAGGCTGTCAATGACCGCCACATCATGTCCTTCAGAAACAAGCAGGTCGGCAATGTGGGAGCCTATGAATCCAGCTCCCCCTGTAATCATTATCTTCATATTTTTTGTCCTTTCAGCGTGTATTTACCTCTTCAGAAACTTCTTGATGTCCGACAGGACATCATCATCCGGAGAGATCTTTTCCCCTATGGCAATATGCTTCATGGCAGATTCCATATCCCCCAGGTTGACGTAGCACATTATGAGGTTGGTAAGAACCTCAATGGTCATGGTCCTGTCAAAGAGAGGCCTGAAATAGGAAACAGCAGTCTCGAAGTTTCCCATGGCAGCATAGTTTATTCCAAGCTCGTTTATGACGTCAGCGTAGCCGTCGTCGAGAGCCAGAGCTTCGTTCAGGTAGTAGATAGCCTTGTCGTGGTTCTTCAGGTTCCTGTATGCTATGGCAACCTGGAGCAGAAGCTTTGGATTGTCAGACTCCGAAGTGAGGATCGGAAGTATCATCTCCAAAAACCTTGCCGGGTCGTCATACAGGATAGCTTCAGACTCCTCAAGGAGAGCCTTCCTGCCTATCCTCTCAAGCTCGGATGAAAGCTCTTCAGTCTCCTCGCCTCCGGACGCAATGTACTCCCTGAGGACAACAAGCGCCTTCGGGAAATCACCCTTCATCCTTAACGCAGAGCCAAGGAACAGTTTGGCATCAAGGAGTCCCTTCGCCGAGACCTCTTCAGCCAAAGCGAGGAAGCCGTCCAGATAGCTCCTGTCCTCGATGGACATCTCTTCAAGAAGAGCAAGGGTGCTTAGGGCCACGTCCTTTTCCCCGTGGACCTCATATAGGCCAAGGAGATAAATGATTGCCTCATCCTTCCTTCCCTCCCTGGTAAGCCTTGCAGCAAGTGCCTTCACCAGGCCTTCCATGCCTATGTTCTCCAGCATAAGCCTGTACGCCTCGCCGTATCTGAACCCTCTGTCAGCTCCAAGGCAGTAGTACATGCCCTTCACAAACTCTCCCACAGGCAGGTTCCTGACCATGTCCCTTTCAAGGTTTTTGGCGATGTAGTCAGGTGACAAAGGGACATAAACCTCGCCCTCGATGTCCATGAGCCCATCAGCCTTGAATGCCTTTGCCGCGAAATCCTTCTTGAGTTCCAGGAAAATGAGCTTTGAAAGCTTCTCCTTCAATCCTTGCCGAAAATCCATATTACCTCCAAAATGATGGCATACCAAAGATGGTATGCCATCATTAACATCTTTAATTAATCGTGTTGTTTATTCGAAGCCCTTGTTGACTGCATCGACTACAGCCTTCTTGAAGGCTTCCAGCTTGTTCCTGGAATCATCAAGGTCCTTTCCTGTGACTGCCACATAGGCCTTCATCTTGGGTTCGGTTCCGGATGGTCTGACAACGAACCAGGAATCATCCTCAAGAGTATACTTTATAACGTTAGAAGATGGAAGTGTAATCTCTTCCTTCCCGCCAGTAAGAAGGTCGGTCTTCTCTCTGAGCTTATAGTCTTCCTTGGACAGAGTCTTGACACCGTCAACTTCGGTGAGGGTATTGTCCCTCATGTACTCGATGCACTTTTTGATCTTGTCCTGGCCGTCCTTGCCCTCCAGGGTGAAGGATACTATGGCTTCGTTGAAGTAGCCGTACTTCTCGTAAACCTCCGTCAGGGCATCGTAAAGGGTCATGCCCTTCTTCTTGTAGTAAAGTGCCATTTCGCATACCAGCATGGATGCCACGACAGCATCCTTGTCCCTTACGAAGTCACCGGCAAGGTATCCGAAGGATTCCTCAAAGCCGAATATGAAGGTCTTCTCTTTCGTAGCCTTGAACTCCTCGATCTTTTCGCCGATGTACTTGAAGCCCGTGAGGACATCCATGAGCTCGACTCCGTAGGATGAAGCTATCTTCCTGACGCTCTCAGTTGAAACTATGGTCTTTATGACGACGCCGTTACCAGGCAGCCTTCCCTCTTCCTTCAATGCGTTCAGTAGATAGTAGGTCAGGAGCATTCCAGTCTGGTTGCCAGTAAGGACTCTGCTTCCGCCGTCCTTTTCAGTTACGACAACGCCTATCCTGTCACAGTCAGGGTCTGTTCCGAAAATGATGTCAGGCTTGACTTCCTTTGCCATCTCCAGAGCAAGTGTGAATACCGAAGGGTTTTCAGGGTTAGGATAAGGGGCTGTCGGGAAGTTTCCGTCCGGAGCCTCCTGTTCCTTCACTATGTGGACGTTGGTGTAGCCGAGTTCTCTAAGGACCCTTCTTACCGGGACGTTTCCTGAACCGTGAAGAGGTGTGTATATGATCTGGAGCTCAGGTGCGCTTTCCCTGACGAGGTCCTTCTTTACAGTGACTGTCTTTATCGAGTCTATGTAGGATTTGTCGACCTCCTCGCCTATGTAGACGAGAAGTCCCTTCAGAATGGCCTCTTCCTCGCTTATTGATCTCACATCACCAAAGGAAGCCACTTCCCCGATCTTTGCAAGGACAATGTCGGCTGCCTCGTCAGTAAGCTGTCCGCCGTAGGCTCCGTACACCTTGTAGCCGTTGTACTGCTTGGGATTGTGGGATGCTGTTATGACTATTCCGGCATCTGCGTTCAGGTACCTTACCGCATAGGAAAGCATAGGCACAGGCCTCAGGCTTTCGAACAGATACGCCTTTACTCCGTGTGCTGCAAGGATAAGTGCTGCTGTCTTAGCAAAGGTATCAGACTTGATCCTTGAGTCATACGCTATGGCACAAGATGGTGTACCGGGAAAGGTCTCTGCAATGTATCTTGCAAGCCCCTCAGTCGCTTTTCCGACAGTATGTTCGTTCATCCTGTTGGTTCCGGCTCCGAGGACACCTCTAAGACCTGCAGTGCCGAACTCCAGGTCCTGGTAGAACCTGTCCTCTATTTCCTTCTCATCTGTGATCGCCTTCAGCTCCTCTTTGAATTCAGGGAGCACGCTGTCGTCCTTAAGCCATGATTCGTACTTTTCCATATAGGTCATGTTAAACCTCCTAAAACATAATCATTTCTTTATCTAATATTATATAATAAGATTGAGTTGAATGCAGTCGTTAAGATCAATATCTGTCAAATTTGCTTCAAAGTATACATATCTAGTCAAATCACACAACAGGAGGACATTATATGAACACAAGGAAAATACGAAACATAATAATAAAGGCTACAGCCTTTCTGGTTATAGCTTCAGCATCGGCAATACCAGGAGGTTCAGCTTGGACAGACATGGCAGGCACAGGAACCGAGGTTTCCGCACTTGAGCTTCAGGGCACAGTCACAGTGACCTGCAGCGCTCTCTGGACCTACAGCAGACCTGACTGGACGGCAAAGACGAAGGTAGTCTACAAGGGTGAATCCTTCACTGCTGTTGAGAAGGTATCCGTAGCAGGCAGAGACATGTACAGGCTATCAAACGGAGCCTACATCAGCGCAAACCCCCTGTACGTATCCTTCAGCCAGTCTGCCCAGGTCACAGCACCTGCAGCTCCTGCTTCACAAGCAATGGCAGCAACTGCAAACCTCAACATGAGGACCGGCCCGGGAACAGGTTATCAGATAATCAAGGTGATCCCGAAGGGCGCACAGGTTGCAGCTTCAGGCTCCCAGAACGGCTGGTTCAAGGTCACATATCTGGGATCGACCGGCTGGGCTTCGGGAGCATATCTTGTTTCACTTCAGGCACAGGCTCCCTCAACAGCACCTTCAGTAAGCACTACATACATAAGGACAACTGCTAACCTCAACATGAGGACAGGAGCCGGGACAGGCTATTCCATAATAACGACCATACCTGCAGGTACAAAGCTTGAGTCACTCGGGATGTCAGGCGGATGGCATAAGGTAAGCTACAACGGAAGGACAGGCTGGGTGTCAGGAGGCTACGTGGCTGTTCTGTCAGGCTACACCCAGAAGGTAATAGGTATTCCCTACGTGAACCAGTACTCACCGGTATACGCACCCATGGGCTGCGAGGGAGCCAGCCTGCTCATGGCACTTAAATACAAGGGATACACTTCACTCGACCTCAAGTCGTTCCTTGATGCCATGCCGAAGACTGAAAGAGACCCCTTCAGCGGATTCGCAAGCACTCCTTACAAGATAGTCTCTGAAGTGCCTGAGATATTCCAGTCCATATTCCCTGCGGCACTGACAGCCTTCGGGAACAGATACAGCACCAATGTTATGGATGCTTCCGGATACACCACTGCGCAGCTGAAGGCGGAAATAGACAAGGGTAATCCTGTGGTTGTGTATGTCACCACCAGAAACTACGAGACACCGGTCTGGAAGGTATATGACATGGGTCCTTCAGGCAGCGTGAACATCGTCGACAACATGCATGTCATGGTCCTTACCGGCTACAATTCAGATGACGAGTACCATGTCACCGATCCGGCAAGCTCAAGGAACACCTACTGGGTCAGCCAGGTGAAGTTTGAGACCGCCTACAACGCACTCAGGTGGGCAGTTGCGGTAAGATAGGAAAATGCATTGGGCAGTGAATTCAAAACTTCTGCACGGTTTCCTAAAATATCGTATAATTAATTGAATCGAAACCAAATTGTGTTATTATATAAAATAGTGATTTTGGTACTGGCATGTAACACCCTGCCGCTGATTCCATGGGGCCATAGGGCCGTCACAAACCAAGAAAGAGGGTGCCGTTGAAAGTTGTACAAGCTTAATCAGAACGAGACTCCGATGTTTGACGCTTTAATGGAATATGTCGACAGAGAGACCATACCCTTTCATGTGCCGGGGCACAAGAAGGGTGAAGGTGTAGAGAAGAAGTTCAAGAAGTTCATGGGAGAAAATCCATTCAAGATAGACGTGACTGTTTT
>DIXH01000075.1:0-7376 GCA_002428605.1 Clostridiaceae bacterium UBA6085 | reverse complement strand
ATACAGGCCATGATAATGTCCGTAGTAAGTGAGGGAGATACAATAATAGTTCCCAGGAATGTGCACAAGTCGATAACCGCCGGGATAATACTGTCCGGGGCGATACCGGTATATATGCAGCCGGAGCTTGACAAGAAGCTTGGCATAGCCCAGGGAGTAACTCCTGAGACCGTTGAGGAGACCCTAAGGCAGAATCCCCATGCAAAGGCAGTGCTCATAATCAACCCGACATATTACGGTGTGGCTACTGAGCTTAAAAGAATCGCAGACATCGTCCATGAGTATGACATACCTCTCATCGTCGACGAAGCCCACGGACCACATCTGGCATTCAATGAGAAGCTGCCCATGTGTGCAATGGAGGCCGGTGCCGACCTTTGCGCCCAGAGCACTCACAAGATAATCGGTGCCATGACCCAGGCCTCGCTCCTCCATGTGAGGACGAAGTATGTCAGCCAGTCAAGGGTGCAGGCCATAATGAACCTTCTTCAGACCACATCCCCTTCCTATTTGCTGCTGGCATCCCTTGATACCTCCAGGAAGCAGATAGCACTTGAAGGTGAAGAGCTTCTTGATAAGGCGATAGAGAATGCGGAATATGCAAGAGCTGAAATCAACAAGATCCCGGGCTTCTACTGTTTCGGGAAAGAGATCCTGGGGAATCCCGGAGTTTTCGCACTGGACCCTACAAAGATATGCATAACCTGCAGGGACCTGGGAATTACCGGATTCGACCTCGATATGATCCTCTCCAACAAGTACCATATCCAGATGGAGCTGTCGGACCTATACAACGTGCTTGCAGTTGGTTCCTTCGGAGATACCAGGGAAAATCTTGATACGCTCATATCAGCGCTCAAGGAGATCAGTGAAGAATACATGGACAAGAATGCAGTGAAGCCTGACTTCATAGACATTCCAGCAATACCCAAGCAGGTCCTAATACCAAGGGAAGCCTTCAACGGGTACAAGGAATCAGTTCTCCTTGAGGACAGCATTGGAGAAGTAAGCGGCGAATTCCTAATGGCATATCCTCCGGGAATTCCGGTGCTTTGTCCGGGAGAGGTAATCACAGAAGAGATAGTCAAGTATGTGGGAGACCTCAAGAAGACAGGACTGTATGTCCAGGGCACTGAGGACCCAAAGGTTGAGTCAATAAAGGTAGTAATCAGATAAGGATCTCATACCCCATGCCAGGCTCTCTGGCATGGGGTATTTCATTGGCATTGCGAATATCGAACATATGTGCTATAATGGGATCATGAAATAAATTGTGAAGCGGTGATTTCATGGATACCAGAGAAAAGATAAGGGTACTGGCGGATTCAGCAAAATACGACGTATCATGCTCGTCATCAGGAAACTCCAGGCAGGGCAAGCAGGGTTCCCTTGGGAATGCAGTCCAGGGAGGGATCTGCCACAGCTTTACGAGCGACGGACGATGCATATCCCTTCTAAAGATACTTATGACCAACTACTGCATATATGACTGTGCCTACTGCCAGAACAGGATCTCAAACGACATCGAGAGAGCCTTCTTCAAGCCAGAGGAGCTCATTGACCTTACCATGAGCTTCTACAGGAGAAACTACATCGAAGGTCTCTTCCTGAGCTCGGGAGTGGTAAAAAGCCCGGACCACACTATGGAGCTGATGGTTCTGATACTGAAGGCACTAAGGCTCAGGGAAAAGTTCAATGGCTACATACATGTCAAGGGAATTCCAGGTGCAAGCCCATATCTCATTGCCGAAGCCGGCAAATACGCAGACAGGCTCAGTGTCAACATAGAGCTTCCCGAGGAGGCTGATTATGCCTCCCTTACCCCGCAGAAGAACCGGGAGCTTATACTTAAGCCTATGGCCCAGATCTCAAGAAGGATTAAGGAGAACACAGAGGAAAAGAGGATTTTCCGATATTCAGAGGATTTCGTGCCTGCAGGGCAGAGCACCCAGCTCATAGTAGGAGCAACCCCTGCTACAGATGGTAAGATACTTTCACTAACAGGAAGCCTATACAAATCCTATGGACTCAAGAGAGTCTACTATTCTGCATACATACCGGTAGGAACGAGCGCTCTTTTGCCGAAGATTCCGGCTCCTCCCCTCCAGAGGGAGCACAGGCTTTACCAGGCTGACTGGCTCCTGAGGTTCTACAAGTTCCAGACAGATGAGCTTGTATCTCCTGACGAGAACCTTGATGTCAATGTTGACCCCAAGACCCAATGGGCACTAAGGAACATGCATCTCTTCCCTGTTGAGGTTAATCGCGCTAGCTTTGACATGCTTCTGAGGATACCGGGTGTCGGACTCATATCGGCAGAAAGGATGGCGAAAGCCAGACGGCTCTCCCCTCTCACCTGGGACGGACTTAAACGTATGGGTATAGTCCTGAAGCGAGCAAAGCATTTCATATTGGTCGGTGGGAAGTATTACGGCTCCTTTTCACAGGATCCTGCCATAATCTACAGCGCTCTGTCCGAGAGGAAGGATGAGATACAGACAGACCTCTTCGACAAGATAGACACACTGGAGCCTGCAATCAGGATCAGATCCCATGTTCCAAAGCTTATCCCGGATCCGATTCCATTGCCGGGAAAAAGAGCAGCTCTCTCTGGGGGTGAATCATGAAGGTAATGCTTTTTGACGGCAGCATGGGAGAACTGCTCTGTGCAGTCTATCTGGTCTACTATGGGAAGCTTCCTCCAAATCTACTGAGACGCGACGAGTACCAGCATAATCTCCTTGATGAGCCGGTTGACGTCCTATACTCAGATGAGTCCTTCACAAGGGTAAGGGATGCCATGGTGAGAAGATTCGACAGGGAGACCCTTGATACCATAGCATACTGCCTTGCGAACAGCTCGAAGGAGGCACCCACCGTTACAATAAGGTACATAATTGCGTGCTTCGGCAACAAGGCGAAGAAGGGCGATTTCCAGGATGAGGCCATAATGAAGGCTGAAAGGCTCTCAAGGCAGGCATCTCTGGAAACCCACAGATTCGCCGGATTCGTCAGGTTCTCAGAAAAAGGCGGAGTATATGTGTCGAAGATCAGCCCGGACCACGACATACTTGAGTTCCTTGCTGACCATTTTACTGACAGGTACAGCGACCAGGACTTTCTGATATACGATGAGAAGAGAAAAAAGGCACTGCTATACCACGAAGGAGCAACAACAATAAGGACAGGTGTGGAGCTTGACCCCAGATATATTACCACCGACAGCTTCACCGAATTCTGGAAGGAATACTATGAGAACATAGCAATAAGGGAGCGTGCCAATCCAAGGCAGCAGAAGAGGTCAATGCCGGTAAGATATTGGAAGAACCTGGTGGAAACCGGAGAGCTTCCGGAAAATAACGAAAAAAAGAAATGACCGTCCGGTTTGCCGGACGGTCATCTGTCTAACAGCAGTGATTTTATTATCCCGAAGAATTCCCTGATATGATACTGGACTACGACGCTTGGCGGAGACGGAGAACCTAAGGTCCCTGCATCCCAACCCAGCTTCCAGGCGATGAGCTTAGCCCTCAATACATGGAAGTCGTTGGAGACGATGAGGAGCCTTCTCCCCTCCTGCCTGCCACCCAGGAGGCTCAGGCTGTTCCTTATGTTCTCGAAGGTATTTGTCGATTCCTCCTCAAGGATGACCCTGTATTCTTGTATTCCTCTTTCGACCAGATATCTCTTCATTGCAAGGGCTTCTGTCACATCCTCTCCCCTGCCCTGTGCGCCTGAGGCTATTATGACTGCCTCCTGGTTGGACTCAAGGTATCCAAGCGCCTTTTCGAGCCTGAGGGACAGCGCTGGCGACGGGGTGCTGCCGTAGACCCTTGCTCCGAGTATTATGACTATGTCAGCCTCATAGTTATAGGGCTTCCTGCCGTATATTATTATCAGGGCTTCTACAGCGATGAACGCTGCTGCCAGGATTATCAGGATGACGGTTAAAAGCTTCCTTGCCATATTGAGATCCTTTCTAGAGCTTGAACAGCTTCCTTGTTGCGGATTTCGCCGCTTTGCCGAAAGATGAGACTATGATCGCAGAATTTTCCTTTATTATACCACCAAGAAGGGATACAGCCTCAAGTGTGGCAGAACGCCTCAGGAACTTCCTGTCGATCTCCACCGTGCTGGCACAGTATCTCTTTGCCATCGCTCCAACCCGAAGCGAAAGCATTGCATTGACGGAGCCTTCTGTTATGGAGTTCGCAATGAGGTTTGTAATGTGCACTGCTCCTGGAAGCAGGCTTCCAAGACCGCCGCCGAGGACTGAAGCAAGTATCGGCTCAAGCTGCTCGTCAAGTAGGTCAAGGTCTTCTATTCCCCTTGCTGCAAGCACGGTAGCCCCTATGTTTCCATAAAGGTACGCAAGGTCCCTTATGCCAGGTCTCTGCCTGTATATCCTTGAAATGTCCCATACTGTCCGCGTGATGCTTGCAAGCACGAATACCCCATCCAATGAGCCGTTCTGGGAAATGGCTGTAGTCACGAAAACAGCAGAAGCGCTGGACTTTATGACCTTGTCCGCTTCAACTCCAAGGATAGCCAGTGCCTTATCCATCTGTGGTGAAAGCTCTTCGGCTTCATTGAAGGCAAAGCCCTTCTCCTTCAGTATCCTGTTGGAGTAAAGGCTTTGCTTCAATCCTTCCAGGTACGCGGCATATTCGGGGCTTTCCTTCGATTTGGGTATTTCAGGCCTTTTCCTTAGTCCCAGAAAAGCTGCGACAGGAACAAATATTATTGCCATGAAGCCCGCTATGATAAGCGTGAGTACTGCATAGCCGAAATACGGGTGGATCCGTGATGCACGCTCATATATTGATGCTGCCTGATTCACTGCGCTTATCGAGACGAGGAATATGATGGTCAGTGATACGTAGACCAGTATCTTTTTGATTGTTTTTGCAGTATCGTCCATTTTACCTCCTATTGAAGCTCCCTCTGGCGCCAGGTTATTTCGATTATCGACAGGAGAGTCCCGTCCTCATCGAGTATCTCGTGGTAAGAATCCTGACCGGTAAGGCAAGCCTTCGAGATTACGAGGCCAAGTGGCATCTTTTCCTTCTTGTAGACAATTGTAAGCTCAAGCGGATGGTTCTCGATGAGGAATGATTCATCCAGAGGAGTCTTCAGCGTTTCCATGGCCCATTCCACGTACTTTACGTTGTTGACATGACCATTGGGATCAATTTCACCGAACCTTACCTCGATTACCTTCTCCGAGGTCCAGGTCACATCCCTGCGTCGCCTCAGAGCTTCGGTGTCAATGCTGTCTGTGATTGCCCGCTGGCCTTCAGAGAGGCTTCGGTCCTTACCGATGTACGAGTCAGCGATTGATTCGGGGATCCTTGCCATCCTTCTCTTCTCCAGGTCTATCACAAGCCACTGGGCAACAGCTGTGCCAATGACCTTCCCGGTATCATCAGAAATGCTGTAGTACCTGTAGGAACAGATTCCCTTGTCGAAAACCGCGAAGGTCAAAAACCTCAAGTCCCTTGCGTAGTATCTCGTCTCCTCGAGCCTCACCTTCCATTGTCGCAGCACCCACATGAGCCCGAGTCCGTCCATATAGTCAGGCTCGAAGCCTATGTTGACGGTATGGTACATGGATACCGTACCAAGCATCTGAAGCAGGGAATCGAACCTTATGTCAGAAAACCTGTCCACATCCCTGTAGTCTATCTTTATTGATTTCTCAAAATCCTTCATTATCTTCTCCCTTATCCGATACATCTGCAGTGCAGCATGTGACCATGCACATAAGTCCGAATTCACCTCTGTCACGCCTGTAGGAATGAAGCAGGCCGGGTTCGGAATAGGTTGACATGCCTATCTGGAATATTTCATCCTTAGGAACTCCCTTGCCGGTCAGCATCCTTGTGATAAGGTCGCCAAGGTCCAGATGATATTTACCGTTCCCAAGGGCTTCATAGCGGATGTTACCTTCTCCGAATTCATCACTGAAGAGACTGAATACATCTTCGCCGATCTCGAAATCTCTGAATCCTATGTGAGGTCCTATGATTGCCGCTATATCGGAAGGTTCGCTTCCGTATGCGGTCACCATCTTCTCAAGTGCCTTTTCTGTGATCTTTGCCAGGGTACCTTTCCAGCCTGAATGTATGTTGGCATGTACCATATTCCTGGTATCAAGGAGAACTACAGGGACACAGTCCGCGAATGTGGTTGAAAGGGCTGCGTCCCTGAGCCCTGTAACCATGGCATCCCCCTCACCCAGAAGCCTTCCGAGCTTATGAGGCATACCCTGGTCATGGGAAGTTACGTCAAATACAACATCTGAATGTACCTGGTCCAAGAAGAAGTGCGGAGCCTTCTCTTGCTCCATCGCAGAAAATACCTTCCTGAAGCTTTCTTCAAGTCTTTCGGGAGACTTTGCAGTCTTCCTCCCCATGTCCATTGAACCGGTCGTGAATATAACCTTAAGCCCCATCTCTTCAAACTGCGGGACCGTGATGTATCTTGAATCTCCATGCTCTATAATCCTATATTCCATACTTTCCTCCGTATAATGAAAAGTATAACAAAAAAAGTCATCAAGCGACTTTAAGATTTAATTAAATGAAGCTTTTAGATGGACATGATTTTCTTCATGGTGTAGAATCTCATGAGATGACTAGAGGTGATTTGAATGGAAATGGTTATTCTTGTCGATGAAAAAGACAATGAGACAGGATCAATGGAAAAGATGGAAGCACATGTCAAGGGAGTAAAGCACCGGGCCTTTTCAGTGTTCGTATTCGACTCGGAGGGCAGGCTTCTCCTTCAGAGGAGAGCGCTGGACAAGTACCATTCAGGTGGACTTTGGACAAACACATGCTGCAGCCATCCAAGACCTGGTGAAACCTCACTAATGGGAGCTCATCGGAGGCTTATCGAAGAGATGGGCTTTGACACTGAGCTTATCCGTGCTTTCGAGCTGAGCTATGAGGTTAGGTTCGAGAACGGCATATGGGAAAATGAATACGACCATGTCTTTGTCGGCAGGTATGACGGGAAATATGCCGAAGACAGCAGCGAGGTACACGAAGCAAGATGGTTTTCCATCCCCGAGCTCAGGGTGAAGATCGGGAGTGAACCTGAGGCCTTCACCCACTGGTTCAGGCTTATCATGGAAAATGAGAAATTTCTAAAACATATCGAGGATATGGGAATCAACATCTGACAGCTATTTTTACGAAAGTTAATAGTTTGTTCAAATGCAGGTAATACCAGTTTCTTACTTGTTGGATATCATGATAGAAGATACAGCGGGGTCCGGTTGCCTGGAGGACAGCTCCTGGCAAAATCCCATACTGTATTGACAGTTCCATGTCGAATGAGCTGGAGGCAATCAGTGCTTCCAGCTCACTTTT
>DIXH01000013.1:39786-64075 GCA_002428605.1 Clostridiaceae bacterium UBA6085 | reverse complement strand
TAATTTCAGCCGTCTCCATCTGCCCTCTGTGGCCTCTTGAGCTTTGAAGCCTCGGATCATATGCTGTAGTGATTCCCCGAAGCGCTTCCATCGTCAGCGCCCCTGAAAGGTTTGCCAGGTAGTATGCCCTGAATGAATCTGAAAGAGCGAGTGCTCCTATGGCTGTCAGTGCCTGAGTTCCGTTGATAAGGGCAAGCCCTTCCTTTTCCTCCAGGACCACAGGCAGAAGCCCCAATTTGGAAAGAGCTTCAACCGACGGCATGATGCAGCCATCGTATTCCACTTCTCCTTCACCTATCATCGCAAGCACCATATGTGCCAGTGGAGCAAGGTCACCTGATGCCCCCAATGAGCCTTTTTCAGGTACCACAGGATGAATTCCCTTATTCAGCATCCTCACGATCATCTCGACTGTCTCTAGCCTTATGCCTGAAAATCCCCTGGCAAGGGCATTGACCCTGAGGATCATCATGGCTCTTACCGCATCCCTCGACATAGGTTCCCCTGTACCGCATGAATGTGATACTATCAGATTCCTCTGGAGTTCCCTGAGATTCTCCCTGCTTATCTTGATTTCCGAAAAATCACCGAAGCCAGTATTTACGCCATATACAGGCAGTGAGCCTGATGCAGCCTTTTCCAGCCTTCTTCTGGATTCACGTATGCTGAACCTGGCAGCATCAGAAAGTTCTACCGATTCATTACCTCTGGCTGCCCTTTCAAGCTCTTCGAGCGTAAGGGAGCTACCGCCAAGAATGACCATGTTACGCCTCCTGCAACAGAAAATGCAATGACCAAAAGAATCACGAAGTATTCCAATCTCAGTATAATTGAAAACGTTGCGATATTAAAGGGCAAAGGCATATCTTGCGAAAACCCATCCGTCAGATGTCGATCGTTATGTCGAGCCCCTTTTCACGGGCAATCTCGTAAATATCAGGCTCCTTCCTCATTCCGCCGGCTTTTTCCTTCATGAACATGATCTTCATGGTCAGAAGGATCATCTTGATATCCCTCAGGAAACTGTATTCCTTGATATAAAGAAGGTCGTATTTGGCCTTGTCTTCAGGACTTGATGTGTAGCTGCCGTAGACCTGCGCATATCCGGTGAGCCCGGCTTTGACAACTGTCCTGTACTTGAAGTCCGGTATGTTCCTTGAAAACTCCTCGAAAAATCCCTGCCTTTCAGGTCTTGGTCCAACGATGGACATCTCACCCTTCAGTACATTGTAGAGCTGAGGTATCTCATCAAGCCTTGAAGCTCTGAGCCTTCTTCCTATCGGAGTGACCCTCCCGTCCTCGAATTCCGCTAATGACGGACCGGTTTCCCTTTCAGCGTCCATTACCATGGACCTTAGCTTGCATATCCTGAATATCCTGTTGCCTCTCGTCAGCCTTTCCTGTGTATAGAATACAGGTCCCCCGTCATAGGCCTTTATCTTCCATGCAGCGAAAGCAACTACCGGTGAAAAGACTATCAGTCCGATTATTGACAGTACCACATCAAGGATCCTTTTCAGGAACCTCTGTTCAATCGTAAGCTCAAGCCTCCTGAGCTTGATGAGAGGCTTATCGGATACCCGCTCAAAGTGAGCCTTCAGGATGTTTATCTCATAGTTCTCAGGGACTACGTATACGCTTTTCTTCATGCTCATAAGCATGTCTATGAGACTTGACTTCTCCTCGCCTTCAATGTCATCAGACAGGAATACCACTTCGTTTTCCTCAATGTATTTTGCCAGGTTTTCACTTCTCCAGTCCGAAACTGCCCTCACCCTGTAAAGCCTGGACATTCCTTCAATGGCCTTCACGGCTATCCTTCCGGCATCCTTTCCTCCGATTACCAATAGGTCCTTCCTTCCATGCTCTGCGATCTGCAGCCAGTACACGAGCGACCTCCAGATTGACAGAAGGACAAATGAAAGTACTGATCCAGCCATGAATATATATTTCGGATATGCAAGGTCGATCATGAATCGTGAAATTACAAAACAGAGGGCAGAAAGAGTTCCTGCAGTCAGGAAGACCGAGTATATTATCTCACCGATTCCAAGCCTTGTGGTCTTCCACAGGCCGTAGGATGCCATAAGGAATACGTACAGAAGGACCATTACAGGAACTGACTCTACAAACGGATCCCAGACAAGCGAATTCGTTGATGTTCCGTAAACAAGGAAATAGGAAAGGATAAACGCGATAATAAGAAGCATGATGTCAACAGCAAGGATCATAAGGTCACCAAGGTCGGTCCGTACTCTTTTACCCATTATCTTCCCTCCTTTTTTAGCTATACTTCTATTCTAATTCCAATTGTATCCGGCATTCAACCGGGAATGCAAAGAAAGCCGGGCAGGTTCCCGGCTTTCCATAATCTATTGCTGCTTTTCCACTGCTATCCCAAGGTCAGAAAGCTGAACGGTCTCTACCCTGTCTGGTGCCTCTGTCATTGGATCAAAGGCATTCTGGTTTTTCGGGAATGCAATGACATCCTTGATGTTGTCTGTCCCGGCAAGGAACATAACAAGCCTGTCCATTCCAAAGGCGAGTCCGCCGTGTGGTGGTGGACCGTACTTGAATGCCTCAAGAAGGAATCCGAACCTCTCCCAGGCTTCCTCCTCGGAAAAGCCAAGCAGGCCGAATATCTTCGCCTGAAGGCTGGTGTCGTGGATCCTGATGCTTCCTCCGCCAAGCTCCTCCCCGTTGAGGACCATGTCGTACGCCTTTGCCCTTGCTTTGCCAGGTTCTGACTCAAGGAGCTCAAGGTCTTCCTCCATGGGGCTTGTGAACGGATGGTGAAGTGCCACATATCTTCCGGCCTCCTCATCCCTTTCAAGAAGCGGGAATTCCGTTACCCAGGCGAATCTGAACCTTTCACTGCCCTCGAGCATCCCGGTCTTCTTCGCAAGCTCGAGCCTGAGTGCCCCAAGGCTCTGGAATACTACTTCGTTCCTGTCTGCTACTATAAGCACCAGGTCTCCATCCACAGCATCCATCCTGGATATTATGGCAGACATGGTTTCTTCACTCAGGAATTTTGCTATCGGTGACTTTATTTCTCCATCCTTCATGACGATATAGGCAAGTCCCTTCGCCTTGTAGGTCTTCACGAATTCACCGAGCCTGTCGATGTCCTTCCTGCCCATTGAAGCTCCGCCCTTAAGGCATAAGGCCCTTACAGAGCCTCCAGCCTCTATGGCGTCATTGAACACCTTGAAGCCGGTACCTCCTGCTATGTCAGTCAGGTCGGAAATCTCCATTCCAAACCTTAAGTCAGGCTTGTCGGAACCATATCTGTCCATGGCTTCCCTGTAGGTTATCCTCTGGAATGGTATCTCGACATCAACGTCGAGGACATCCTTGAATACCTTTTTGACCAGTCTCTCATTCAGGTCGATTATGTCGTCGATCTGAATGAAGCTCATCTCCATGTCGATCTGTGTGAACTCAGGCTGCCTGTTTGCCCTCAGGTCTTCGTCCCTGAAGCACTTTGCTATCTGGAAGTACTTGTCAAAGCCCGAAACCATGAGAAGCTGCTTGAAAAGCTGCGGGGATTGAGGAAGCGCATAGAACTTGCCCTTGTAGTTCCTTGACGGCACAAGATAGTCCCTTGCACCTTCAGGTGTGCTCTTGGTCAGTATCGGTGTCTCAACCTCCAGGAATCCCTCCTGGTCCATGAAAGCCCTCACTGACATGTAGGCCTTGCTCCTTAGCTTGAATATCTTCTGCATGTCAGGTCTTCTTAAGTCAAGATACCTGTACTTCAGCCTTATGTTCTCCGATGCATCGAGGTTCTCCTTTATCATGATCGGTGGCGTTTCAGCCTCTGAAAGGATCTTCAGCTCGCTTCCGATCAGTTCGACCCTGCCTGTAGGCATCGATTCGTTAACTGATTCCCTGGTCCTTACTATTCCCTTTACAGCAACAACATACTCGCTCCTGAGTGTATCAGCCTTGTCGTATGCCTCTTTCGATGCATCCTCGGTGAACACAACCTGCAGTATGCCTTCACGGTCCCTGAGGTCACAGAAGATCAGCGATCCAAGGTTCCTTTTTTTGGCCACCCAGCCCATCACGGTTATCTCTTCGCCTACCTGCTCTTCTCTTACGAGGCCGAGCATGTGGGTCCTTTTAAAATTTCCAAGCATTTCTCCCATTGCGATCACTCCTATAGTATTGCGTTCTTTATGCTTTCAGCATCAAGCGGGACCTCAGTCTGGTTCCTGTCCCTCATGTTCTTGATCACGGCGGTGCCCTTTGATAGCTCATCGCCGCCCAATATCATGGTATTCCTGGCACCAACCTTGTCAGCGTACTTCATCTGCGCCTTCAGGCTTCTTCCCATGTGGTCGGAATCCACCTTAACTCCAAGCATCCTCAGGCTGTTTGCAAGTGAAGCGGCCTTAAGAGCAGCATCCTCACCCATGGTGCACAGGTAAAGGTCATACCTGTCTGGTTCCTCTATCGATATCCCTTCGCTCTCAAGGGTGAGAAGAAGCCTTTCGAGACCCAGGCCAAATCCGACAGCAGGCATCTTCGGTCCGCCGATTCCCTCTATCAGGTAATCATACCTTCCTCCACCGCAGACTGTAATCTCGTCATTCACTATTTCAAAGACTGTTTTCGAGTAATAATCAAGACCCCTTACTATCTTGGGATCAATCTCATACGGTATTTCCATCGCATCCAGATACTTTTTGAGTGAAGTGAAATGTGTCTCACACTCGTCACAGATATGGTCAAGCATTAAAGGCGCATCATGAATAAGCCTCTGGCAGCTCTCCACCTTGCAGTCAAGGATCCTCATGGGATTCTTTTCATACCTCTCCTTGCAGGTCGCGCAAAGTCCGTCATATTTCGGGGCAAGATAATCCTTCAGAATGGTATTGTACTCATTCCTGCAGCCAGGGTGTCCTATGGAGTTGATCTTGAGCCTCAAACCCTTTACCCCAAACTCACGGAAGGACCTCATGGCGAGGGATATTACCTCGGCATCCACTGAAGCACTGCCGGCGCCGAAAACCTCCACACCGAACTGATGATGCTCCCTGAGCCTTCCCTTCTGCACATTTTCATACCTGAAGACGGGAGTGAAATAATATAGCTTAGTGGGCTGGGCCTCATTGTAAAGAGAAGACTCAACGAAGGCCCTTACAGCAGGTGCGGTACCTTCTGCTTTCAGGGTTATGCTTCTTCCACCCTTGTCGTTGAATGTGTACATTTCCTTCTGCACTACGTCAGTTGTTTCGCCGACTCCCCTTAGAAACAGCTCCGTAGCCTCGAAGATAGGTGTCCTGATTTCCCTGAAACCATATTCGTCCGCTATCCTTCTGAATTTCTCCTCCACATAATGCCATTTGTAGGCATCCTGCGGAAGCATGTCCTTAGTGCCCTTCTGAGCTTGTATAGCCATTTTATCCTCCTTAGGTTTCAAGGAACCTGATCTTTTTATCCATCAGTTCATCGTGCCTGAGCACATATTCCCTGACATCCTTGAAATTGGCAAATCGTTCTATCTTACCGTTTCCAACCTTCTTAGTTATACCATCGGCACCGATGGCTATTATGCTTTCAACCTCCTCGATCATGAGGATGTTGTACAGATTTTCCTTTCCTTGCCTTGCAAAGCCGACATTCTCATGGCTACCTGCGATGTTCTTCTGCCTGTACATGTAGTACGGAAGAAGTCCAAGGTCATATGCCGCATTATGAGCTGCACCATACATCTCATTGAGCTCACCCTGTGACCTTATCTGGAACCTGCCTGTAGCAACAAACTCCTCATAGAGCCTGGACGCCCTCTTCATTGAAAGTCCATGCACCGTAAGGCTTTCAGGTGACAATGCACCGATCCCGTCGAGAGTTCTTCTGACCTCATCTATTCCTTCTCCGGGAAGACCTATTATGATATCCATGTTGATGTTGTCGAAGCCTTCTTTGCGGGCCATTTTGAATGCCCTTACCACATCACCTGAATCATGGTTCCTTCCAATCAGCTTCAGAGTCCGGTCATTCATGGTCTGAGGATTTATCGATATCCTGTCCGCCCCGTACTCTCTCATAGCCTTGAGCTTGTCCGTGGTTATGGAATCTGCCCTGCCAGCCTCAACAGTGAACTCCCTGACATTACGCCCTGAGAGTATTTCTTTACCGATGCACTCCATGATGTCCCTGAATTCCAGGTCTCCGACCGAGGTAGGGGTCCCACCGCCAAAATAAACAGTTGTGACCGATTTCCCGCTCCTGGCAAGGTATTCTGAAACGAGACCTATCTCCTTTTTCATGAGCTTAAGGTAATCCCCGGCGTATTTGTTCCCCCTGTAGGGATACGAGGCAAAGGAACAGTATGCGCACCTCGTGGGGCAGAAGGGCATGCCAAGATAAATAGAGACGCTGTCCGTCGTATCCAGACTTCCAATAAGCTCAGTCTCCCTTTGTGCGACAGACACGGCGAGTCTGGCCTTTTCAGCAGTTGCAAGGTACCTCGTGCTTATTTCTTCTGTAGCCTGATCAGACGTCATTTTACCATCCAGCAGCTTCCTTGCCACCTTTGACGGCCTTACTCCCACAAGTATCCCCCATGGCAGCTCCTGACCTGTCCTCTCTTTCAGGAGTGTGAATAGTGCCCGTCTCAGGTCATCCTTCTCACCATATCCGTAAAGATGCTCCGCACCAAAGAAGAGGATACGGAGCCTGTCTGATGATATGCTGATGTCGATGTCGCTATCTTCATCAACCATCCTGATGTCATCATAAGGATGGTACAGGGATACGATGTGGTAGGCATGATACCCCAGCTCCTCTGGACAGGTTATCTTGATCACGCTGCTGTTATGCGAGGTATCCATTGTACTTTCTTTCCCTGCCGATCGTAGTGGTCCTGTCGTGACCGGGAAGTACTATTGTGTCATCAGGAAGCACCAGCAGCTTCGTCTTGATGGATTTTATGAGGTCATCGAAGTTTCCACCAGGAAAGTCCGTTCTGCCTATTGAGCCGGAAAAGAGTGTATCACCTGAGAACAGGCTGTTTCCTGCAAGATAGCACATTCCTCCCCTGGTATGCCCAGGAGTGGCTATGACCCTGATTCCAAATCCTGAAAAGTCAACCGTGTCGCCATCGCTTACGATGTCCATTTCGGTACTCGTCTTTCCGAATACCTGAGTATTTCCCTCCATGCTTTCCTTATCCTCGGAGGATACATATGCCCTTATTCCAAAGTGTCGGCAGACATCATCAAGCGCTGACACATGGTCTATATGTCCATGAGTCAGGAGAACAAACTGAGGCTTCACCTTCAGTTCCTCTACATACCCGATTATCGCCCCCGGCTCTTCACCCGGATCCACAATGAATCCATCCATGCTCTCATCATCGTATGCGATGTAACAGTTTTCCATGTACATGCCTACAACGATCCTTTTTATGACCAGCATATCTATACTCCTCCTGTCAAAATTTCTTTTCACTGTCCAGCAGTATGGTGACAGGTCCGTCATTGACGATGGTTACTTCCATCATCTCGCCGAATTCTCCCGTCTCGACCCTGAATCCTCTTGACCTTAGCCGCATTAGCAGCTCTTCGTAAATGGCTTCCGCTTCCGTTCCCTTCGCTGCCCTTATGAAGCTTGGCCGTCTTCCTTTTCTTGCGTCCCCGTATAGCGTAAACTGCGATACGACAAGAATTTCACCGCCTACATCCGACAGAGGAAGATTCATCTTTCCGTCTTCGTCCTCGAAAACCCTGAGGCCCGAAATCTTCTCTTCGATATAGGATAAGTCTTCATCCTTATCATCTGTAGATATCCCAATAAGCACCATGAATCCCTTACCGATGCTTCCAGTTATCCTTCCTTCAACACGTACGAAGGATGATGTGACCCGCTGTATGACAGCTCTCACGCTAACAACTCCATTCAGGCGTTTCCGATCCTGAATACATCGGTAACGCTCGTAATTTTCCGAAGACGCTTCATGGTCTCGTTAAGCAGATTGATATCCCTTATCAGCAGAGACATATGGACAACACATGTGCCATCCTTCTTGCTTTCTGCGTCGATCGCATTAAGGGGGATCTTAAGTTCCGTTACGACTCCCATGACATCTGTCACCATGTTCGGCCTGTCCATAGCGTTGATCTGAAGCCTTGCACTATAAAGCTCCTTGCTTTCAGTTTCCCACTCCACATCAATCATCCTGTGCTCATCGTCAATGTTAAGGCTCGAAAGGTTNNCTGTCACCAGGCAGCGGATTGCAGCATTTCGCGAATCTTACCTGCACATTGTTCATCCCGGTGACCTTCACCCCGAAGAACGATTTTGACTGCTTCTCCTTGGCTTTCTTTCTGGTTGCCTCGATCTGCTTCTCAGCATTCTTCAGCGACGCCTCGTTGTCCTCATTCTGCTTCGCACGGATCGATTCCTCTATGGCTTCCTTAAGGGCGCTGACGACTACTGAAGGAATCACCTGGTTTGCTCCCACAACCACAAAAAGGTCCTCGATTGAATTCCCGTGGTATCTCCTTATCATCTTTTCCAGGGATTCGCCTTTGGCTATGTCAGCGAAATTCCTGTCCTGCCTCTTCGCTTCCTTCTCAAGAAGCTCCTTGCCCCTCTGCATGTTCTCTTCACGCTTTTCCTTCTTGAACCATGCCTTGATCTTTGTCCTTGCCTGGTTCGAAGTGGCTATGTTGAGCCAGTCTATGTTGGGGCCCTTGGGCTTGGAGGATGTGAGCACTTCAACTATCTCGCCTGTCTTGAGCTTATAGTCGAGTGTGACCATGTTCCCATTTACCTTCGCGCCGATGGTCTTGTTTCCGATATCGGTATGGATCCTGTATGCGAAATCGATGGGCGTAGCTGCCTGAGGAAGGTTAATGACCTCACCCTTTGGCGTGAAAACGAATATTTCATCGGCAAACAGGTCTATCTTGAAGGCTTCCATGAACTCCTCGGCATCGGATGTCTCCTTCTGCCATTCGAGCATATCCCTTATCCAGACTATATTCTGGTCAAGAGAATCCTTCGAACCTTCCCTTGATGTACCCGTCTCCTTGTATTTCCAGTGTGCGGCTATACCATATTCAGCCACCTTATGCATCTCATAGGTCCTTATCTGGATCTCGAAGGGCTTTCCCTGAGGTCCGATCACAGTGGTATGCAGGCTCTGGTACATGTTAGGCTTGGGCATCGCTATATAGTCCTTGAACCTGCCCGGTATCGGCTTATATATCGTATGTACTATACCAAGCGCAGCATAGCAGTCCTTTATGGAATCCACAATTACCCTGATGGCAGTAAGGTCGAAGATCTGGTCTATCCCCTTGCTCTGGGACATCATCTTCCTGTATATGGAGTAGAAGTGCTTCGGCCTACCGTCAATATCGCAGGTAATGCTTGCATTCTTGAGCTTGTCCACAATATCTGCCATGATATTGGAGATGTAGGCTTCCCTTTCCTTCCTCTTCTCTGCTATCTGGTTTACAAGGTCGTAATATTCCGTCGGATACATGTACCTGAAGGCAAGATCCTCAAGCTCCCACTTTATCCTGAACATACCAAGCCTGTGGGCAAGAGGTGCGTAGATGTCGAAGCATTCCTTCGCCTTTTCCTTCTGCTTGTCAGGGCTCATGTACCTGAGAGTCCTCATGTTATGGAGCCTGTCAGCAAGCTTTATGACAATGACCCTGATGTCCTTGGCCATTGCAAGAAGCATCTTCCTTACATTGTCTGCCTGCTCCTCTTCCTTGGACTTGTACTTGATCTTTCCAAGCTTTGTGACCCCGTCTACGAGCTCCGCTATTTCAGTTCCGAAAATCTCCTGAAGCTCAGCATACGTATATTTCGTGTCTTCAATGACATCATGAAGAAGACCTGCCGCTACGGTATTGGTATCCATACCCATGTCGACAAGTATCGAGGCGACCTCAACAGGATGCGTCACATAAGGCTCTCCGGATTCTCTCTTTTGTTCCTTGTGCGCTTCCACAGCCAGGTTATATGCTTTTATGACAGTTTCCTTGTTAATGTTTCCTGCCTTGTCGATCTTCGCCAGAAGCTCATAAAGCATTGCCTTCACCACCCGATGATGCGTATGGCCGCTTATCACGGCCATTTTTTACATTATATTGATACTTTGCGCTTTTGTCTAGAATTCGTACTGGACTACAGACTCGACGCTATATCCGTCCAGCTTGTCCCGTCCTTTCAGACCCGTCAGCTCTATTATGAAGTCCACCGATGCGATTTCTCCGCCTGCAAGCTCGATAAGCCTAGCACAGGCAGAAATTGTCCCACCCGTTGCCAGAAGGTCGTCGACAAGGGCTATCCTTGCACCCTTCTCGAAGGAATCCTTGTGGATCTCCAGCGTGTCTGAGCCATACTCGAGGTCGTAGGTAATTGCAACTGTCTCTGCAGGCAGCTTGCCTCTTTTCCTTATAGGAATGAAGCCAATCCCAAGTGCATATGCCAGAGGTACTCCGAAAATGAAGCCCCTTGCTTCAGGACCTGCGATATAATCAATGTTCTGGTCTTTAAGCTTTTCCGCCATGTTATCGATGAGCGTCCTGAAGGCCGGACCGTTGCCGATCAGCGTCGTGATGTCCTTGAAGCTTATCCCCTCTACTGGGAAGTCCTCGATTATTCTGATTTTCTCTTTGAAATCCATGTTATCCCCCATTTCAGCAAAGTGCCAGGTTCTGAAGATATTTCGCGATCTGCTCTGCTCTGTTACCATCGCCTGTTGTCAGCATCTCGATTATTATTCGTGAGTTGTCCAAAGTGCCAACCGGATTGTCCTTCGGAGTAATGAATTTTCTGATCCCTTCGATATGGCCTCTTGTGATGGCCTTAGCTGCACATAGACCGTAGTTTGTGGTGCACTGAAGCTGTTTCCTGCCAAGTGACCGGTACAGCCTTTCGTCGTTTCCGGCAGGGCTGTCTGCAGGTGCACCGAGAAACACGAGATCCGAGTATCTCATGAAATTCCTCGTATTGTAGTACTTTGAAAGAAGCTCTGAAAGCTGGTATACATTCCCAACGAGTGAAAGGTCTTCCTTGTAATATGAAAGCCGGTCTTCTTCGGTTCTTGCACCGATCGCCATGACAAGGCTGTCTTTGCCGCCTGCAGCCTCGCAGGCAGCTCTCGTTACCATGTCCGACAGAGTTATCATGAGGCCTGGAGAAAAGAAGTCGATATGCCTTCTTACAAGGTCCCTGAGCGCATCCTCGCTTTCAGTTCCGTCAACCACGAAATACTCGACGTCAGAATTGAAATACCGAAGTACGAGCACGAGTATGGAGATCCCGCAGATTCCTTCCCTGTCTCCTGTTCCGTAGACTATTACCTTTTCCCTGTTGTTTATGGCCTTAGTAAGTCTCTCAATGTACGGCGGTTTATATTCAGGAACTGCCTGAGTCCATGATGCGCCATCTATTATTCTTTTTAGGATTCTCACCATGGAAATTCACCGTCCTGAAAACACTATAATTATAATACAAAAGAGCTGCGCCTACAAACGGCACAGCCCGGCTGCATCAGCCGTTATTTTGCCTTCGCAGTCTTGAAAGGAGCCTTCTTCTTTGCAGTATGCTTCTCGATCATCTTCTTCTCAAGCATGGTCCAGACCGGACTTGCGATGAAGGTTGATGAATAGCCACCGGAAATTATTCCGATGGTTATCGGAAGCGCAAAATCCCTTACAGCTGGTACGAACACATAAACTGCAACGATCGTGAAAAGGGTGGTAGCCAGAGTATTTATGGACCTTGTTATCGACTGGTTTATCGACTGGTCCGCTACGGCTTCAGGAGTCTTGTGTTTGTTGCTCTTGAGGTTTTCCCTTATCCTGTCGAAGATTACTATCGTGTCGTTTATCGAATAGCCGAGTATGGTAAGTACGGCAGCTATGAATGGCGTATTCAGAGGTATCTGGAATATCGCGTATACCGACAGCGTTATGAGGATGTCATGTATAAGGGCTATGATCGCTGCAAGTGCGAAATTGAATCTGAACCTGAAGGAGATATAAAACAGCATTAGGAGTGATGCGATGAGTACCGCTCTGATTCCCCCGGTAGTCTGTTCAGCTCCTATTGCAGCTCCTATCGTGCTTTCGGATATTACCGGATTCTCAGACAGCGTATAAGCCGTCTTAAGCTCAGCCACAAGATTTGCAGTGGTTTCAGTGTCGAGGCTCTGGCTTCTCAGTTCAAGCTGGGTACCATTGACCTTTGATGAAACCGCATTTGTATCATATTTCTTGACTATAGCATCCACATCGACCTTGTTGAAATCACTTCCCATTTCAATCACGACACTTGTGCCGCCTGCAAAGTCGATTCCCATATTAAGTCCTTTTGTAGCCATGAAGCCAAGGCCAAGTACAATTATAGCCAGGGAGAACGTGAACCAGATCTTCCACTTTCCGACAACCTTGAAATTAGTCTTACGCATTTGCTCCTACCTCCTTGACACCGAAGTCGGAAGGCTTTTTGAGCATACCAGTATGCAGGCCTATCTTCAGCAGCTGTTTTGTTATTACAATTGCACTGAACATCGATACGACAATACCGATCATAAGCGTCAGCGCAAATCCCTTTACGGCACCTGTCCCTACAAAATAGAGGACAAGTCCGGCGATTATAGTGGTTATGTTGGCATCAAGCACTGATGACATTGCCCTGTGGAAGCCTGCGTCAAGAGCCTTCTTTACATCAGCTCCGGACTTAAGCTCTTCCCGTACCCTTTCAAAGATAAGGACGTTGGCGTCAACAGCCATTCCTATCGTAAGAAGGAATCCGGCGATTCCCGGAAGGGAAAGTGTAGCATCTATGCTGTAGAATATGAGCAGGACAAGGTATATGTAGAATCCCAAAGCAATCGATGCAAGGAATCCAGGCTTTCTATAATACCCTATCATAAGGAGCACTACAAGCCCTATTCCTACCATTCCCGCCTTCATTGTGTTAGGAAGGGCATTCGCTCCAAGTGTCGGTCCTACAGTCTTGACTTCAACAGCCTTGACCGGATATGGGAGGGCTCCCGAAGCGATTATGCCCGCTACGAACTGAGCCTCTTCAAGGGAGTCCATTCCTGTGATCATGGCTTCTCCGTTTGATATCTCGGCGTTCACGACTGGATTTGAAATCTGTTCATCGTCCATGTTGATCGAAATCTGCTTGCCGATGAATTCCTTCGTCGCTTCTGCGAACTTCGTGGTTCCTGATTCATTAAGCTCAAGGGATACTATTGCAGCCCCTGTGTTGTCTACTCTTGCTTCCGCCAGCTTTACGTCGCTGCCTGTGAGTATCACATTGCCGTCCGGGTCCTTGAAGGTAAGTACACCCGTGGTAGACAGGCTCTTTACTATTTCACTGGAATTGAAAGCGCCAGGTATGTCGATCCTTATCCTTTTGGCACCTTCTGTGGTTACCACGGTTTCACTGACTCCAACCTTGTTTACCCTCATTTCGAGAAGGTTCTTGATGACATCGAGCTCCGTTGTCTCAAGGCTGTCTGTCTGAACTTCCATGACGACAGTCACTCCACCCTGGAGGTCGAGGCCCCTCTTTATAAGCTCCCCGAATGACTTGAATCTGTATCCCTGCACTGTAAAGCCTTCAAGGCCCATATACGCAAGGAATGACAATATAAGTATGATTGCGATAAGAATTGTTGTGTATCTTCCCTTTTTCATAACCTTCCCCCATCAAATTCGATTTGGTTGCCCTGTTTCATCAAAACAGGCAACAGCCTCGGCTGCTGCCTGATGTCATATTCTTCCTGTTCCAGGTCAAGCTTCCTTATCGGTTTCTTTCCTGACAAGATTAGCAACTGCATTCCTTGCCATTTCGATCCTTACAGCATCAGGACCGGTCTCCAGGATTATCCTGTCTTCGCTGATAACTGCGATCCTGCCGACTATTCCGCCTCTTGTGGTCACAAGGTCTCCGGTCTTCAGGCTTCCTATAAGCTCCAGATAAGCCTTCCTTCTCTTCTGCTCGGGCATGAACGTAAGAAAATAGAACACTGCAAGGAGTATAAGAATAGGCCAGCTCTGCTTGATTATCTCGGTCATCAATGCAACTCCTTCAAATGAATATATCTTATTATAATTAAATAACGCCTTGAATTAAAGTGATTTTCACAAATTGTACATTATTTGATTACAACAAGCTATAATCTACCCCTTACCATGGCAAGCTTTCGCTGCTTATATTCACTGAAAGTACCGTTGTCAAGGGAGTCCCTTATCTCCGTCATCATCGTGTTGTAGAAGTGCAGGTTGTGGAGCACGCATAGCCTCATGGCCAGCATTTCCTTCGCTTTGAACAGATGTCTGATGTAGCCCCTGGTGTAGCTCTTGCAGGTCGGACAGCTGCAGGTTGAATCTATAGGAGCATCATCGGTCTCGAACCTGGCATTGTTTAGGTTGAGCCTGCCCGAATTTGTGAACACATGACCGTGCCTTCCATTTCTGGCAGGAAGCACGCAATCGAAGAAGTCCACTCCCCTGTCGACAGCCTCCAGTATGTTTTCCGGAAGCCCAACGCCCATGAGGTAAATCGGCTTGTCCTTCGGCAGGTGCGGTACAACAGCCTCGATGATATCATACATCTCATCATGGGTCTCTCCCACTGCAAGTCCACCTATGGCAAAGCCATCCATGTCCATACCGGAAATCTGCCTTGCATGGAGCACCCTGAGGTCCTTGTATGTACCTCCCTGGTTGATGGCGAACAGCATCTGCTTCCTGTTTATGGTATCCTCAAGGCTGTTCAGCCTGTCCATCTCTTTCCTGCAGCGGTCCAGCCACCTGGTCGTGCGTTCAACAGACCGTTCCACGTATTCCCTGGGCGCTGGATTCTCAACGCATTCATCGAATGCCATGGCTATGGTCGATGCCAGATTGGACTGTATCCTCATGGATTCCTCAGGACCCATGAATATCTTGCTGCCATCTATATGGGAGCTGAAGTATACCCCCTCCTCCTTGATCTTTCTCATCGAAGCGAGGGAGAAGACCTGGAATCCACCTGAATCCGTCAGTATGGGCCTGTCCCAGTTCATGAACCTGTGCAGTCCGCCAAGCTTTCTCACTACCTGGTCCCCTGGACGAAGGTGCAGATGGTACGTGTTCGACAGCTCCACCTGGCAGCCTATTTCCTTAAGGTCCATGGATGAGACCGCGCCCTTGATTGCAGCTAAAGTGCCGACATTCATGAATACCGGTGTCTCTATGGTGCCATGTGGCGTAGTGAGCCTTCCTCTCCTTGCGGAACCTTCTGTCTTCAATAAAGTATACATGCTATTTAATGAACATGGAGTCGCCGAAGCTGAAGAATCTGTACTTCATTCCGACAGCCGTCCTGTAGGCCTCCATGGTCTTCTCCTTTCCCGCCAGTGCTGACACCAGCATTATAAGCGTTGATTCCGGCAGATGGAAGTTTGTTATAAGCGCATCCACGCATTTGAACCTGATGCCGGGATATATGAATATGTCGGTCCAGCCTGATGCTTCCTTTACAAAACCTTTATCATCAGCCACAGTCTCAAGGGTCCTGGTTGATGTGGTGCCTACAGATATGACCCTTCTTCCTTCAGCCTTCGCGGCATTGATCCTGTCTGCAGTCTCCCTTGATATTGAGAAGTACTCCGAATGCATTACGTGAGCATCGATGTCCTCGACCTTCACAGGCCTGAATGTTCCGAGTCCCACATGAAGAGTCAGGAACACAGTTTCTATTCCCTTCTCCCTGATACTCTCAAGGAGCTCCGGAGTGAAGTGAAGACCTGCGGTCGGTGCGGCTGATGATCCCTCTTCCCTGGAGTAGACCGTCTGATACCTTTCCCTGTCCAGGAGCTTTTCCGTGATATAAGGTGGAAGAGGCATCTCTCCCAGCCTGTCAAGTATCTCCTCAAAGACACCCTCATACCCGAACCTTATTATCCTGTTCCCGTCATCATGTACCTCGACTACCTCAGCTGTAAGAAGTCCCTCCCCGAATGTGAACCTTGCTCCTGGCTTTGCACGCCTTCCAGGCTTTGCTAAAGCTTCCCAGGTATCCTTGCCCAGCCTCTTCAGCAGCAGGAACTCGATCTTGCCACCAGACCCTTCCTTGGACCCGATAAGCCTTGCCGGGATTACCCTGGTATCATTCATCACAAGGACATCACCTTTCACAAGATATTCCGGAAGGTCCGAAAACACCCTGTGTGAAATCACCCCGCTGAGCCTGTCTAGAACCATCAGTCTAGAGCTGTCCCTTTTTTCCAGAGGATGCTGAGCAATCAGCTCCTCCGGCAGATCATAATAAAAATCATTAACCTTCAAATCAATTTCCCTTCTAATCGAACAGGGACGCCTGTCCCTCTTCCTTTTCATCCATTTTTATTCCCAGATGGTCATATGCTCTTTTAGTCGCACACCTCCCCCTAGGAGTCCTAATAAGGAACCCTTTCTGGAGAAGATATGGCTCATATACATCAACGATCGTATCCAGCTCCTCTCCAATGAAATAGGAGAGTGTCTCGGCACCTACAGGTCCGCCGCCGAAATTCCTTACTATGGCTTCAAGGATCTTCCTGTCTATCCTGTCAAAGCCTTCCTCATCCACATCGAGCATGTCAAGGGCCCTTGAAGCGGACTCGGTATCTATTGTATCCCTGCCGAGAACCGTCGAGTAATCCCTTACCCTCTTCAGAAGCCTGTTTGCTATCCTCGGCGTACCCCTGCTCCTTCTTGCAATCGCAAGGGCGCCTTCATCGGTTATCCTGCAATTGAGGATCCCTGCGCTCCTCGTGATTATCTCCCTCAGCTCATCATAGGTATAGTACTCCATGCTGAGATGTACCCCGAACCTGTCCCTTAATGGAGAAGTCAGCAGACCCACCCTGGTAGTTGCCCCGATAAGAGTGAACCTTGAGAGGTCAAGCCTTATCGATTTCGATTGGGCCCCCTTTCCTATCACTATGTCCAGGGCATAGTCCTCCATGGCAGGATAAAGTATCTCTTCAACTGTCCTTGACAGCCTGTGGATCTCATCTATGAAGAGCACATCATTGTCCTTCAGTGATGTCATGATTGCTGCAAGGTCACCGGCCCTTTCAATGGCAGGTCCTGAGGTAACCTTCAGAGAACCCCCCATTTCCCGGGCTATTATGTTCGCAAGCGTAGTCTTTCCAAGCCCTGGCGGTCCGTGGAGCAGCACGTGGTCAAGGGACTCCCCCCTGATCTTCGCCGCCTTTATGAACACCTTGAGGCGGTCCTTTACCTTCTCCTGTCCGATATACTCGGAAAGCCTCACAGGTCTTAATGAAAATTCACTTGAAATGTCCTCCTCGAGAAAATCACCTGCAGTTATTCTATCATCCATATGTCACACCTACCTCATAAGCAACTTTAATGATTCCTTGATGGAATCTTCAAGTGTCAGGCCACTGCCCGCTGACTTAAGCGCACCCTTTGCTTCCCTGTCAGAATAGCCCAGTGCAATAAGTGCAGCGAGGGCTTCATTTTCAGTGTTCTCAGCTGAATTGTCCGCTTCGGATTCCTCTCCATCGATGCCGTCTGCATGAAGCTTGCCCTTCAGCTCAAGTATTATCCTCTGTGCTATCTTCTTGCCAATCCCGGGTGCTTTCATCAGAAGGCCTTCATTCCCGTTGATTATCGCAAGCTTAAGCCTGTCAGGCATGCTTACCGACAGCAGAGACAAAGCAGCTTTCGGCCCGACTCCGTTAATGGTTATAAGCACCGAGAAGAGGTCCAGCTCGTCCCTCGTTGAAAATCCATATAGTCCCAGAAAATCCTCCCTTACGATCTGAACAGTATAAAGGATGACCTCTTTCTTCTTCTCAGGCATCATAGCCATCGTATTTCCGGACGTAAATACCTTGTAGCCAAGCCCTCCGGCTTCAACCACAACGCAATCCTTTAATATTCCCATATAGATTCCTCTTACATAGTCGTACAAAACTGCCACCTCCTGATTCCCTATCCTCTATAATAACATGAAGTCAGTGTCCTAACCATATTCACGGACACAAAAAGACCGCAGACTCCATTGTCCGGAGCCTGCGGTATAAGTTATTATTTTTCTTCCTCTTCATAATCCACATCCACGACATCATGCGTCTGCCTGAAAAAATCTTCATCCTGCACGCTCTTTACCACGTTGTCCACCTCTGGTCCCTTAGGCTCCTGAGTACTGGTGTAGGATGTTTCCTTCTTGCCTTCCCATTCTGTCCTGTATGTTCCTCCGGCTTTGTTCATAGTCGGCCTGAGAACCCTTGAAACCACATACCATATGAGGATGAATATCGCTATATATGGCAATGCAGTGATTGCTATCGATATTATGAAGAACAGTATCAGCCCGCCTATGATCATTCCAAAAATATTTCCAGTTTTCATTTAAAATCCCCCTTGGAGCCATATGCTTCCTGAGGCACTACTCCTTTTTGCTGTATCTAGGATCGATCTTCGATCGAACTTCAATAATCGATTGACCCATGGATTAATCATAACAGCAAAGGATTAAACAAGGATTAAATTTTGGAAAGACCTGCAGCGATCCATGAAGCTACCTTCGCATTGTTCAGCACAAGCTTTATGTTAGATTCAAGTGACTCCCCGCCTGTTAGCTCCATGACCCTTTCAAGCATGAAAGGCGTGACCTTCTTTCCCTTTATGCCTTGCGCAGTGGCTTCTGCAA
Organism: Clostridiaceae bacterium UBA6085; assembly: GCA_002428605.1. GTDB lineage: Bacteria > Bacillota > Clostridia > Clostridiales > Clostridiaceae > Youngiibacter. Next base: position 45,367 of record DIXH01000013.1, on the reverse strand, counting down.
GAGCCTGAGATATTGCTTTATCGATGACAGCCTTATCCATTGCAAACTCTTCCGGGATCGGATTAGCGATTATGGCACCGCCATCAAGTCCAATGCTCCATTTTACATTCAGAAGCTCTGCGATCTCTTCAGCGCTGTCTATCTTGAAATCAACCTTGAAGCCGCTTTCCCTCGTATAGAATGCAGGCATTTCATCTGTGCCGTAGCCTATTACCGGTACTCCCTTAGTTTCAAGGTATTCAAGCGTGAGGCCTATATCCAGTATGGATTTTGCTCCGGCACATACTACAGCAACATCAGTCCTCGCAAACTCATCAAGGTCTGCTGATATGTCCATTGAAGTTTCAGCACCTCTGTGGACACCGCCAATTCCGCCTGTTGCAAATACCTTTATTCCTGCCATTTCAGCCATTATCATGGTTGTGGCTACAGTGGTGCCCGCGTCCTTCTTCTGTGCTACAACGAACGCAATGTCCCTTCTTGAGCATTTCATAACATCCTTCGCAGTTGCCACATAATCAAGCTCTTCACGGGTCAGACCGATCTTCAGCCTTCCTTTTATTATAGCCAGTGTAGCAGGCACTGCTCCATACTTCCTGATTTCATCCTCTACCATGAGTGCGGTCTCAACATTCTTAGGGTATGGCATACCATGGGTAATTATGGTCGATTCCAAAGCGACTACCGGCAATCCCTTTTCAAGCGCGTCCTTAACCTCAGGCGTAATGTCCATGTACTTTTCAAATTCTCTTGATTTCATAATTTTCCTCCATTATTTTATTTATTGATTCGACACTTGTGTTTTTGTTGATCGTATCACCAGATGCAAGATTGATAAGTGAGGCGCCGGTTCCAAATACTGCCGCATCCCTTATATCAAGGCCTTCAGTCTCCGCATACACCGCACCTGCAAGGAATGCATCCCCTGCTCCGGTTGCGCTTCTGACTTCCACCCTAAGCGCTCTGCAGATCCCTCTGTCGGTTCCGTCGCTGAAGAAAGTACCCTCAGGACCGAGTGATATGAACACCTTGGATACACCAAGGTTGTGGAAGTGCTCTGCATTCCTGAGCAGTCCCTTGCTTCCTGCTGCACTTATCCCAGAGAGAGCCTCCGCCTCCAGCCGGTTGGGCTTGATGCAGTCGAATCTCCCGATAAGGTCCCTTATCCTCAAAGCCTTTGTCATGGAAACAGTGTCCAGGTACTTACTTCCGGTCTGAGCCATTCCCAGTGCATTCTCGATGACGTCGTAGCCGAGGTTAGCATCAAACACTGCCACCCTGCTTCTTTCAAGAATCGGCTTCTTGTCAAGTAGATAGGATGCGTCCAGCTTCTCGTAGATCTCCATTGATGATACCGCAACATACATGTCCATGTTTTCATCAAGCACGGAAAGGTATGTTCCCGTCGCCTCGCCTGCAAGCTTCCTGACATATGAGACATCTACTCCCGCTGCCCTCGTCTCCTCCAGCAGCCGCCTTCCGCTCTCATCGTCGCCAACTACTGAAATCAGCTTGACCGAAATACCCAGTCTTGCAAGATTCTCAGCGATGTTCCTTCCGACACCCCCTGGTGAAAACGCTACGCTGCCGGGATTTGAGTCCCTTCCGGATAGCTTGCCGAACGGCGAGCCCGAGATATCCATGTTGCAGCCGCCTATGACTGTCACATAGCTCTCGTCATCCAGAACATACCCTTTTCCCTTCACAGCACCCTTCTTCATCAGGTTGGCAATATGCACAGCTACTGATGACCTTGTGATCCCAAGCATTTCTGCGATATCCTTCTGTGATATCATGGGATCCTTCCTTATTATGTCGAGGATCTCCTTTTCACGGTCAGTCACTGCATTCACCTCTCATAAACTTATGTTTGTTCTCTAAATATTTGCTTATATTCATTGTACGACTCTGATCAATAAAAATCAACAAAAAAAGAAGCATGTCGAAAAAAATTTTTCAACCGCTTCACTTTTCATCTGTTTATGTCTGTTATAAGTTTAGTGTATTCAACCCTCAGCTCTTCCAGCTTCTTCCGTTCATCGCTGGTTACTGAATCCTCAAAATATGCCATAATCTCTTTTTCTGTCTCAAGAAGCTTTTCCATAAGCTCATACTTGCCATCAAAAGTCTTTGGCGGATTAGCAAGTTCACCTACTAGGACATCAAGCGTCTGGCTGTTTTCAAGCATGGACTTTACAGTCGATACATCCAGTACCCTGTCTATCAGACCGTCAGCTGCAGTTCCAAGCCCAAGGCCCTTGAAGAAACTGTTGAGGTTGAGCTTCCCTATTGAGGCTATGCTCTCATCTATGAGTGCTCCCTGCTCTTCAAATCCCGAAACCACAGTAATGTATTTTTCCCTGTAATTCTCAAGCTTTGCAAGCTCTTCAGCCTCTTTCTTCTGATTTGCAAGCATCACTGCTTCCTCTGTTCTCTTCTGGTTTGTCGCAACTGCCAGATCTACGCTGTAGAAAGCGAGGATCGCTGCAACTGCAAGAAATGAGATAAGAACTATCCTCAGTAGTATTCCCCTCTGCCTGCCGCTTATTTTTTTCACGGAGGCATCCCTGTCATATATGTAATCCTCGGTACGAGGATTCGCTATCATGTCTTCTGCTTCATCATATCCGCCAAGTCTCACTTTGTCATACCCCTCCATTCCAGCGAAGGGTTTGCCGCACTGGCTGCAGAATCTGCTTCCGACCGGGTTTTCATATCTGCAATTCCTGCATTCCAATCCTTATCACCTGCCCACGTAAAATGATAATACCCATAATTTATCAGGGCCTTTTGAGAAGCTTAAAAATGCTTTAATTTTCAAAGCAAATCGGTACGGGAAACCGCTGATGGCTCCTGTACCGATCATTTTCAATATTTTATCCCAGTGCGACATCAAGTATCATCATGATCGTAAATCCGATCAATGCACCCATGGTAGCCACATCGGAATTCCCATTTGACTGTGCTTCCGGGATAAGCTCTTCGATCACCACGTATATCATGGCACCAGCCGCGAAGCATAAAGCATAGGGCAGTATCGGCCTCATTATAGAAACAAGGTAGGCTCCGAGGACTCCGGCTATTGGTTCAACGATGCCTGAAGCCTGTCCCAGAAGGAATGCCTTTAATCTTGACATGCCTTCCCTTCTGAGGGGTATGGATACCGCTGCTCCTTCAGGGAAGTTCTGAAGACCTATGCCTATGGCCAGGGCTACAGCTCCTGCAAGCGAAGCTGTTGAAATGCCATGGTATACTGCTCCGAATGCCACACCTACCGCAAGACCTTCAGGTATGTTATGGAGTGTTATTGCAAGTACCAGCAGTATGCTTCTCTGCCACGATGTCTTAATTCCCTCGGCTTTGTTGGTTGCCAGACCCTGATGAAGGTGTGGAAGCAGCCTGTCGACTATATAGAGGAAAATGCCTCCGCCCATGAAGCCTATGGCTGCAGGGACCCATGCCACGTAGCCCATCTCTTCTGCCAGCGTGATTCCAGGATTGAGCAGAGACCAAAAGCTTGCAGCAATCATGATTCCTGCAGCAAAGCCAAGCATCGCATCGAATACCTTCTTGTTGATGGTCTTGAAGAAGAATACAAGCGATGCACCAAGTGCAGTTACAAACCATGTGAACATGGTAGCCAGAAGCGCCTGGGTTATAGGTGACATACCTTTCAGAAAATCAAACATTTGTGTGCCTCCCTCAATATGCGATGGAAGTCCTAGTCCTCAAATCCCTCGGCAAATTCGGCATTATGCCACACTGAATCCACATCGTCATCTTCGTCAAGCCTGTCAAGGAGCTTCTGGAACTTTTCAGAGGCTTCCATGTCGAGCGCAGTATAGACATTAGGAATCATGGTTATTTCAGCCTCAAGGAATTCAATTCCCTGTGCCTCAAGTGCCGCTTTTACTGATTCAAATTCCTCAGGTGCTGTGATGACTTCGTACACCTCGTCCTCTGCACTGAAATCCTCTGCTCCTGCCTCAAGTGCAAGCATCATCAGCTCTTCCTCATCCAGTTCATCAGTCTTTTCAATGACCATCTGGCCTTTCTTGTTGAACATGAATGTCACTGAACCTGATGTTCCGAGATTCCCTCCGAACTTGTCGAAAGTGTGCCTTACATTTCCTGCTGTCCTGTTCTTGTTGTCGGTATAAGACTGAACAATTACAGCAACTCCGTTAGGTCCATAGCCCTCATAAGTGATATCTTCATAATTCACACTCTCGAGTTCGCCTGCACCTTTCTTTATCGCCCTTGTTATGTTATCCATTGGCATGTTTGCAGCCTTCGCCTTCGCAATTACGTCCCTGAGCTTTGCATTGGTATCCGGACTGCTTCCATCCTTGGCTGCCATGATGAGCTCCTTGCCTATCTTTGTGAATATCTTGCCCCTTTTCGAGTCCATTTTGCCTTTTTTGGCCTGTATGTTGTGCCATTTTGAATGTCCTGACAAATCTATCTCCTCCGTTTCTTACAACAGTGAATTATACCACACGGACCACGGTCTATACAATATCCATATAGAGCCTGTCGTTCTCCTTGTAGTAAAGAGACCTCTCCCCTGCGCTGACCTCAAGTCTCCCCGAAGCAGCTTCTGTCATCCGGGCGATCAGCCATGCAGTTCTGTCTTCTTCCAGATATAAGGTGAGTTCAACATCCTCTGCATATGCGGTATCCTCGATGTGTATTCCATCTTCTCTTAGAAGATGCTGGAATTTGCCAAGGAGGTCATATGCAATCTTCACCTTCACTTCATTTCCATATACCCTTTCAACGGTGCCGCATGCCCCTATCGCATCGGATGCCCCTCTTATGTAGGCCCTTGTAAGTCCGCTGGCACCAAGAAGCACCCCACCGAAATACCTGGTAACGACAATGACGGAATTTCTCAATCCACTTTTCCTGATGACGTCAAGCACAGGAAGTCCGCCAGTCCCCTGTGGCTCCCCATCGTCAGAGTACCTCTGTATTTTCTCATTTTCACCAAGTGAATATGCGTAGACATGGTGCCTGGCCTCCTTGTAGGTGCTCCTCACCCTGTCAATGAACGCCCTTGCCTCCTCCTCGGTTTCCACTCTCCTGCCGGAACCGATGAACACTGATTTCTTTTCAGTGAACTCAGATGACCCTTCGTTCCTTAATGTCCTGTATCCCATTATATCTGGTACACATTCTCTCTTATCAGTTCTCTTCTCTCGAAGGTCTTTACTGCCCTCAGCTCCATCTTGAGGAGATTCTTGGAATGGAGCAGCGATAATATCCCTTCCATCTCTATTGAAAAATCAGAGAAGAATGGATCTCTTGATATTTCCCTGGCACTCTTGAATCCAGGGTTTTCCCTCAGGTATGCAAGTAGAATTTCAGATGCCTGCTGTATTTCCATGTCGATCGTGGTCTTCAGATACCTGTTGACCTCGGTGATCCTTTCTTCAAGGTCACCCTCTCCGACCAGTGTCCGAAACTGCCTGTCGAATTCCCTGTCCAGGTTCGCAGCCATCGAAAGCGTATCCTTTGAGATCATGTATCCCCTCGAGTTAACGTATACCGAAGCATACAGCTCCATGGAATCAATGAG
>DIXH01000013.1:0-39699 GCA_002428605.1 Clostridiaceae bacterium UBA6085 | reverse complement strand
TCTTCCTTCGAAAGGACCTTAAGGTGCACCGGAACTCCGAACTCTGTGGAGTAGACATTTCTTATCCCGCTCTCGGCTTCCCTCATTATCACAAAAAAATCAATATCGGAATTTTCCCAGAGGTCTCCTGTCACCATGCTGCCGAAAACGAAGGCGCCCAGCACCTCATTGTTTGCTTCGAGAGCCTGTGCCACATTCTGGTATGCCTTCTGATATTCCAAAATCAGGTTCTTCATTCTTTTCCTCCAACAATGAACTTTTCATACATATAGAGGTCCCTGTCCGGCACCTCAGCCTTCACATATGTTCCATCTTCCCTGTATTCTTCAGCAATCACGGTTCCTCTTGCCCTTATTGAAGAGAGCAGCTTCTGTTCACTGTAGGGCACAAGTACCTCGATTGCGCTATGTGTCCTTGGAAGGGCTTCCATGATCATATCAAGCAGCGGATCAAGGTTCTTGCCGTTCTTTGCTGAAATTTCTATGATCTTGTGCTTTCCTTCATAAAGCTCCCTTATGTCATCAACTACATAGCTCAGTCCCTTGTCCACCTTGTTCAGGGCTATTATCGTATCCTTATCCCCGCAGCCGATCTCATCAAGGACGCTGTCTACCGTGATCGCCTGTTTATATGCATCATCCGATGATGCGTCTATGACATGCACAAGCAGGTCAGAAAAGACCACCTCCTCAAGGGTTGACTTGAACGCTTCTATGATGTCATGAGGAAGCTTTCTTACAAAACCGACAGTGTCTGTAAGAGTTATGATCCGCTTGTCCTTAAGGGCTATAGCCCTGGTTGTAGTGTCAAGGGTTGCAAAAAGCATGTCTGCCTCGAACACCTTCTCCTTGACCACGGAATCCTTTGACGATATTTCGTAGAGTGCATTCCTCAGAGTGCTCTTACCTGCATTTGTGTATCCTACGAGAGAAACCTTCTGGATCTCATTTGTCTCCCTGTTCTCCCTCTGGACTTCCCTGACTCCGGTGATCTTTGACAGTTCCCTTGTAAGGTCGGTAACCTTCTCCCTTATCCTTCTCCTGTCTATCTCGAGCTTTGTCTCGCCGGGACCCTTGGTCCCTATCCCTCCGCCAGTCCTCGACATAACTGTGCCAAGTCCTATCAGCCTGTTCATCCTGTACTTCAGCTGGGCAAGCTCTACCTGCAGCTTCGCTTCCCTTGACCTGGCGCGCCTTGCGAAGATCTCAAGGATAAGGGTCGTCCTGTCGATAACCTTTACTCCCAGCTGCTCCTCAAGGTTCCTTATCTGTGTTCCTGTAAGCTCATCATCGAATATTACTACGTTGCTCCTTGTGAGCTGCAGCCTTTCTCCGATCTCCCTTACCTTTCCGCTTCCTACATAGAAGGCATTGTCAGGCCTCTCCCTGTTCTGGATAATAATATCCGCAACCGGCAGGTTGCAGGCTTTCGCAAGCTCCCTCAACTCCTCGAGGCTGTCTTCTGTGTCTATACCTGCAAGGACCGCCCTCTCTTCAGGCTCTGATATGCTTTCACCCTGCTTCATGAGAGTCTCATTGAATGTGATCCTGTCGAGTATGTCAAACGACAAGGCTGACTGAATGTCCATCGGCTGTGTAGCCTGTGCTGCAAGCCTTCCTTCATCTACAGTAAGGAACCCTATTACCATGGCCGGCTCTTCACCAAGGCCAATTGCCGCTATGCAGTCCAGCTTCATCTTCAACAGAGCCGAGACATCAAGTGCCGAAAGCCTGGGATTGCCGTTGGGGTGCGTATGGATTATCCTGGTGCCGGAAAGCTTTCTCTCCTTTACATCGAGAAGCGGAAGAGATACGCTGCTGGAGTCTCCTATTGTGACTTCCTGCACCTTTCCCCTTCTGTCTATCGCTACTGAAATCTCCCTTTCTGTCTCCATTGACAGCCTTGATATGAGGTCCGTGATCTCCTGCGATGCTATCTGGTATTTTGGTGTCTTGATCTCAAATATGGTCTCCAGTTCATCCAGAATCCTTTTTCTGATCCCGTCAATATTTCCTGAAATCACAAGATTTCCTCCTTCTTTTCCAAATTCTTGACATATTTCCTTTAATTATATAGTATTTAGTACAAGAATTACAGTGTGCGCACAGTGCGGAGGTTCACATGGAAGATAAAAAAATGAATGTATTGATATCGGCAGATGAGATAAGGGAAAGGATCAGGGAACTCGGAGAAGAGATAACAAAAAAGTACAAGGGTCAGAAACTCTATGTTCTTTCACTCCTGAGAGGCAGCTTCATCTTTACCGCTGACCTGGTACGCGCCATGGACACCGAAGTGAAGATAGGCTTCATGACTACTTCCTCATACGGCCATGGAGAGGAATCAGAAGGCAAAGTGACAGTGGTCACAGACATAGCTGACGACCTTGAGGGCTTCAGCGTCCTTGTAGTGGATGACATAATAGATACCGGGATCACTATGGATTTTGTCATGAAGCACGTCATGGCAAAGGGTGCCAGGACAGCTGCATGCTGCACGCTCCTCGATAAGCCATCTAGAAGAAGGGTTGAGATCGTACCTGATTTCTGCGGGTTTGTTATTGAAGATATTTTTGTCGCAGGCTACGGACTGAACTATGGCGATTATTACAGGAATATACCTTTTGTCTTCAACTGGCAGTAGAATATTCTGAAAATCCCACTAAATATTAAGATTTTCTAAAGATGCCGTTCCTTAAGGTGCGGCATCTTTTATGATATAATGGTTTATAAATTTCAATGGAGGTTGTTTTCAAAGTATGAATGGAAAGCCCAAAAGAAGGGTGAACGCAAAAACAAGCGGTTTCACGATGTTCATAAAAACAATAAAATTCCTTTTCATAGCTCTTGTGGTAGCGACACTTGTCGGAGGATTATACGCCGCCAAGATAAGCCTTGCCATTGCGGAGGATGCCCCTGAACTGAACGCTGCAAAGTTTATTCACCAGAATCAGCCTTCCGTGGTCCTTGACTCGACAGGAGCCCAGTACGACATCGTCCACACTGATGAGGTAAGGTTCCCGGTTTCCCTGGAGGAAATGGGACAGACTCTGCAGAATGCATTCATTTCGATAGAAGATGAAAGGTTCTACAAGCACAACGGTGTTGACTACAGAAGGACAATCAGTGTCGTGATACAGGATATTGTCGGAAGAGTCACAGGAAACAGAAGCATGCAGGGTGGATCTACCCTGACACAACAGATAATAAAGAACACATTCCTGACAAGGGATAAGGAGTATACAAGGAAAATAAAGGAAATATTCATGGCTCTCGAAGCAGAGAAGGTCCTTTCAAAGGAACAGATACTCGAGACATACATGAACGGAATTTTCCTCGGAGGAAAAGCAAACGGAGTAGAAGCAGCTGCAAGACAGTACTTCTCAAAGAATGCGAAGGATCTTACACTGATCGAAGCTGCTTACATCGCAGGTACGACACAGAGCCCTTCAGTTTACTATGCCTTTTCAGACAGCTCTAAGGCTAATCCTGCAAAGTACATCAACAGGACAAAGCTTGTTCTTCAGGCAATGCTCAAGAATGAGAAGATCACCCAGGTGGAATACGATACAGCCATAGCTGAGCTCGATGCCACAGGAATAACCTTCAACCAGACTATTCTAATAACTGACAAGTACAACTATGAATATTTCACAAGGCCGGTAATCGACCAGGTGAGAGCAGACCTCAAGGAAAAGAACGGTCTGACAGATGAAGAGATCACTGAGCTCCTGAGCTACGGAGGACTAACCATACACTCCACCATGAACAGGGCAGCTCAGGATTACGCACAATCGATACTTAATGATTTCAATAACATCAAGAGCGAATACAATCAGCCTAAGCTCAGGGAAGCAACTGCCGCTGACCCTGAGAGCAAGGTCAAGACCCTCGAAGATGAATCCAGATGGGTTGAATACACCGAGGTGACCGAAGCACAGGCCGCATTTTCAGCAGTCGACTACAAGACCGGACAGGTACAGGTAATAATAGGTGGAAGGAACCAGGAGTCAGCCGCAGGCTACAACAGAGCTTACTATTCCCCTACCTTTAGCAATTCAGTACTCAGGTCCATTGGATCCACAACAAAGCCTCTAACCGTGTATGGACCAGGAATAGACACTGGAAAGATAACGCTTGGAAGCCTGGCAAATGATACGAAGATTGAATATGCTCTCTTCAAGCCGTTAGGATTCACCACTAGCCCTCTCAACGTAAATAACAGATATACAGGAATGACAGATATAAGGACAGCGATTGTCAACTCATACAACACCGTATCTGTAAGGACCTATTCTGTCGTTGGTAAGCAGACCTCACAGAGCTATGGTGAAAAATTCGGATTGGTCTATTCCACTGATAATTCTGCTGTGGGAGCCTCAACCCTCGCCCTTGGCTCAAACTATGAGGACGGCAAGGATGGCGGCAATCCACTTGTTCTTGCTACAGCCTACGGCGCATTCGGAAACAGCGGAATCGTAACGGAATCGATTCTTTATACCAAGGTGACGGATGCCTCAGGCAATGTGATACTTGAGAACGTGCCTGAATCAAAGCAGGTAATCAAGCCGCAGACTGCATACATACTCTATGATGTAATGAAGGACGTTGTCAGGAAAAACGTACCGAGCGCAAAGCTTACAAGTATGCCGATAGCAGGAAAGACCGGTACATCACAGGGAAGGATTGACACATGGTTTGCCGGACTCAGCCCATATTATTCCGCATCCATGTGGATAGGTTCAGATACTCATGAAGAGCTGCACAAGGCAGGCTCCCAGGCAGTACAGACATCCTATGCAACCCAGGTCGCATTCGGAAAGATCATGAAGTTCCTGCATGAGGGACTTCCGGTGAAGGACATCAAGAGACCAGGTGGAATAGTCCAGGGATCTTTCTGTACGGAATCAGGTGCAATACCGAACGACTACTGCATCGAAGCAGGAACTGCAAGGACTGACCTCTTCATCGACGGTACCCAGCCTACAGAGCTGTGCACGATACACATACCTCCTGTAGAGCCTGAGCCGATACCTGTGGACCCTACAGACCCTCTTGCTCCGGTAGTAGTACCACCGGCCGGGATCAATAACAACAACAAACCCGGTAATCCTTGAGGCTGAATATGATAGAATTCGCTGTAATAAAAAGCATTTTAGGAAACATCGAGCTTGAAGGTGATGGCAGTGCAATCACAGGACTCACCTTCACTTTAAAGCCACTAGAAGCTCCACCAGAAGGGTCAGTCCTTCAAGAAGCTGCAAGGCAGCTTGATGAGTATTTCAAAAATCAAAGGAAGGAATTTACAGTTCCTTTGGTATTTCACGGGACCAGCTTCCAGGAGCGGGTATGGAAAGAGCTTCAGAACATCCCATACGGAGAAGCCATATCCTATGGGGAACTCGCCAGAAGATGCGACAATCCGAAGGCAGCCAGAGCAATAGGCGGAGCGGTTGGTAAGAACCCTATCGGAGTAATCATTCCATGCCACAGGATAATATCTGGGGATGGCACTCTCGGCGGGTATACTGGAGGGACTGATTTCAAGAAGCTTCTTCTGAAGCTTGAAGGGATTACCTGGAAACAGGCCTGATCAATTAAATAAATGAAGATCCGGATATGCCTGAGTGCACATCCGGATCTTTTTGCCTAGTATCCCATGTTTTCCTTTACTATGACTACTTCTATCCTGTCCTTCACATTCTGCCTTCTTATCAGGGTATAGATGTTGCATATCCTGCCCTGGTTTGAGCAGTCCATGCAGGTGCCTGATACTGTACAGGGATTACCTGTATTAAGCCTTACGTTGTTCGCAGGTGCCGCTATTCCCTGGACCCTTGAGACCGCATCTACCTCATCCTCGACTATCTTGTTAAGACCAATGATCACGAACACCTTGTCAGGCCCATATATCATTGCAGCTGTCCTGTTTCCGGTACCATCCACGTTGTAGAGGGTTCCGTCCATGGTGACCGCATTGGTTGATGCTATGTAAAAGTCGCTTGAGAAGCTGTTCCTGAAGACCTGCTTCATATCTTCCTTCGACAGGTTTGGCGCATACCTGTCATGGAACACAAGGTCCCTTTCCCTCAGATATTCTGGTATCTTAAGGTCTATGACTGTCATCGAACCTCCGAGTGCTACACTGGCCTTGTCAGGTATCCTCTCATCAAGGAATCCCTTAACATCCTCAGCCTTTTCAAGTATGACGGTCTTGATGTTGTTTTTCTCCAGAGCCTTTGAAAGCTTCTCCAGCTTGTTGTCGTAAGTCTTAAGCAAATTCTTGTCCATGACTTCCTCCCATTCATTTGATGTATCATATCGGTTTATACTATCATTTTAACAGCTTAAGTGCTTCCTCTGCCACTTTTTCAGGTGTAAGTCCTGATTTTTTCAGAAGCATCTGCGTTGGCCCTGTTCCATTGTATTCTTCGATACCGGCAAATCTCCCCTTCTTACCCAGGAACCACTGCCATCTTGAAGGGTTTCCCGCTTCTATTGCCATCCTTTTCTTGATGTCCCTAGCCAGGACCCCGTCAATGTATTCTTTAGATTGATTCAGGAAAAGCACCTTCGAAGGTATGCTGACGACCCTTACATCCATACCCTTCTCCACGAGGATCTTCCTTGCCTTCAGCGCAATTCCGGCTTCAAACCCAGTTGACGCAATCACCAGGTCAGGTTTCTTCGAGGTCTCCTTCGCCAGAACGTATCCGCCCTTTTCAGCCTCTTTTGATGACCCTTTAAATAGCGCAGTGCTTATCCTTGAAACCATGATTACTGTTGGTCCTCTGTCTGACTCCATTGCTTTGATCCATGCCGCAGCAGCTTCAACTGCATCACCGTGTCTGAATACTACAAGGCCAGGAATGGCTTCCATTATCTCCTGAATCTCCAGAGCTCTTCCAGCCGGACCCCTTTCTCCCATGGAAAGGCTGTCATCAGTCAGTACGAATAAGTTGGCCAGGTTCATCATTGCTGAAAGCTTAATTGCAGGAAGCAGAGAATATCCTGTAGATGCTCTGGCAAAAGAAACATATTTGATTCCTCCATGTAAGGAAGCCCCATTTGAGATTCCACCCATTGCATCGGCCCTGCAGCCCACTTTAATCGTCCTTTTGCCGGATGACCTTGCGCTTCCTTTCTCTGACTCATTGACTTCAAATTCTGCACCCTCAGAAGATCCGGACATCAGGCAACCTATACCATCCATAAAGATGTCAAATATCTTCCTTGAACTCTCCATCGTTGATTCCTTGTCTTTACCGATGCGGTAAAGCAAATCGATATCGATGTTCCTGAGATGTTTGCCGCTGCACCAGCATTCAAGTTCGAAACTATCCTCAGGGAATTCAGTTTTGTAGGAATCAACCATGTTTCTCCATTTCTGGATTTCCTTTGGCTTCGCTGCAAGTATCCTTGTTACATTCAACCTGACATCCTCAGGCACATCAAAGCCGCCATATGGCCATCTGAGGTTTTCTCTTGCCTTGCTTAATGCAGCCCTTCCAAGTGGCCCAGAGAGGACCTCCCTGGTATTTGCCTTGCCGGGACATCCATACCCGGCCTGAACCTTGATACATATCAAGGCTGGCTTGCCGTGTATCCTCTTTGCCTGTGATATGGCGTTTCCAATGGCATCAGGATCATTGCCGTCACGTATATCATGAACCTGCCATCCCATTGACTTGAACCTCGTGCGCAAGTCCTCTGAATAGAGTTCTGCTGAAGGCCCATCGGGAGTCATTCCATCATCCTCAAAGAGCACGATGAGCTTGCCAAGCTTGAGCCTTCCGGCTACTCCGCAGGCTTCCATGGCTGTTCCGTTCATAAGGCTCTCTTCTGAAGCCAGGACATAGGTGTAGTGATTTACGATATCATAGCCTGGCTTGTTGAACCTTTCAGCCAGATGCTTCTCAGCCAGAGCCATACCCACCGCATTTGCCAGTCCCTGGCCAAACTCACCGACAGTAGCCTCGATACCTCTCCTGACATCCTTCTCAGGAAATACAGGCAATCTGGACTCCCATTGTCCGAATCTCTTCAATTCCTCGATACTTATGCTTCCGGTGAACAGGTGAATCAATGCGTAAAGCAGAGGTCCCCCCTGTTCAGACGCCATTATGAACCTGTCCCTGTTTTCCCATGCAGGATTTTTCGGATCAAACTTCAGGTGACTGGAAAACAAGCCATATGCGATCGAAGCCGAACCCATACCCATACCGGCGCTTCCTGCCCCGGCTCTTTCAACCATATCCGCTGACAGGAATCTGATTGCATTTATTGTTTTCAAATCTATGGAATTCATAAAACCCCCCCTGATTTACAGTAAACTTCAATTCAATTATAATGATTGTAAATGTATTCATCAACAAATGTTGAAATTTTCGGACAAAAGAGAATTTGTTCACAAATTTAGGAGGTATTATGCTCGCAATTATCTCACCGTCAAAGACTATGCATGAAGTCAAGGTTCATGTACGGACCTCCACTCCAAGATTCCAGGACGATGCAGAAATACTTGCTGCCCTAATGAAAAAATACGATCCCACCGGACTCAAGGACCTGATGGGGATCAGCGATGAGCTTGCAGAGATAAATTTTGCCAGGTATCAGGGATTTTCAAAAGCACCAGCCTTCCCTGCAGCTTATCTCTACAAGGGAGATGTATTCAGGGGGCTCTCGATCGATGATATGGATCAGGCAGCCATAAAGCACCTTAACCGCCACATCAGGATATTGTCAGGCCTTTACGGCTATCTCAAACCACTTGACAGGATAAAGCCCTACAGGCTGGAAATGGGCACGAAGGTCATCACCGACTGCGGACCTGACCTGTATACCTACTGGGGTGATAAGCTGGCAAGGAACCTGGAGCAGGAGTCTGATGACGGCATCCTCCTCAATATCGCCTCAAGGGAATACTCGAAGGCAGTGCTGAAGAAAGATTTGAAGCTGCGGGTCGTTAATGTGGAATTCAGGGAGAAGAAAGGCGATTCATCAAGGATAGTTCCTTTGTTTTCCAAGGTTGCTAGAGGAATGATGGCAAAATTCATTTCTGTAGAAGGAATAAACAATACCGAAGAAATTAAGGGTTTCAACTATGATGGATATTCGTTCGACAGGACTCTTTCAACTAGAGAAAACTTGGTGTTCGTAAGATGAAACTTCTGAAGAGACTCTACCCTGACCTGCCACACGGCGAAAGATACATGTTCCTTTATATCATAGCTATAATTGAGATACTGTTCGCGTTTGTCCTAAACTCCCCACTGGAAATAGTTAATGGACTTTACAGGATAGTTGTATCGCCGAGCACGCTTATTTCGGACTACTTTGTTATAGGTAACCCTGGAGCCGCATTCATGAACAGCGGTCTTCTACTGATACTTGGACTTGGTATATCAAGGCGGGCCAAGAAGGAGCTTTCAGGCCCTATCATTGCAGCCTATCTGACTCTCGCCGGATTCTCCTTCTTCGGAAAGAACCTTTACAATTCCTGGGCGGTACCTCTTGGTGTGTACTTGTATTCAAAGTACGAAAAAGACAGATTTGCAAACAATCTTGTATTCGCACTTTTCGGAACCACTCTGGGACCGCTGACGAGTCTAATCACCTTCGGTCTTGAACTGCCGCTTCCAGTTGGCATATTCTTTGGAAATCTTGCAGGAATAGTGGCGGGAATGATGATACCTCCTCTTGCCTCCGAGTTTTCAAAGTTCCACCAGGGATTCAACATGTACAACATTGGCTTTACAGCCGGGATAATCGGTATGGTCTTCATGGGGATGCTTAGGGGACTTGGCTTTGATAGTCCTCCTCAAAGCCTTATCGGTTCAGGCTACAATATCCAGATGGGTATCTTCATCATCACGATATCCAATGTGATGATGTTCATAGGCCTTTCACGCTGCAGCTGGAGCCTTGACGGATTCAGGAAAATCCTTGAGAGCCCAGGCAGAGGAGCCGACCTGATAGCAATCGGTGGATTCGGGGCTGTACTCATAAACATGGCAATAATGAGCTTAATATCAGCAGCCTACGTTCTCCTGGTCGGCGGCCAGCTAAACGGACCGATAATGGGAGGCATCTTCACGATCGCCGGTTTTTCGGCATACGGCAAACATCCCAGGAACACTGTCCCGGTGCTTGCCGGAGTATTCTTAGCAACTACACTGCATATCAGTGACACCAATTCTACCGGAGCTCTGCTTGCTGCGCTTTTCGGTACCACCCTTGCCCCGATCTCAGGCTATTACGGTTGGTTCTACGGTATACTTGCAGGCTTTGCCCATATGTCTGTCGTTTCCAACATCGGTTATGTCCATGGCGGAGTCAATCTATACAATAACGGCTTTTCAGGCGGATTCGTCGCCGCTGTAATGGTTCCGCTAATTGAGGCTCTGAAGGGGAACAAGTCAGGAATAGTGAAATGATAAATGAGAAGGGAGGCAATTGCCTCCCTTCTCATTTAACGGTTCCGATTATTCACTTGTCCAGGTTAAGTATCAGCCAAAGGATTCCCATTGGCCAAGCTTTGGACAACCTTCAGGCCGTCAGGATCATGTCACTTAGTACATGATTCGAAAGGTCCATCCCCTTTTCGGTAAAGCGCATCCTGTCACCTTCTATAACCAACAGACCACTTTTGATATGCTTTCTTATTTCATCTCCAAAGATGTCCATCAGATCTTCTGAAAACCTATTTCTAAAATTGTTCAGGGAGATCCCCTCGACAAGTCTCATACCCATGAACAGGAATTCCTCGATGCTGTCTTCCCTTGAATTCTCGTAGACTCTCACCGATGGGTCTCCAGTCGTCTCAATAGCCATTATGTAGCCTTCTACAGTCCGTATGTTTTCACGCCTGAAGCCGTCAGTGAATCCATGTGCTGCGGCACCGCAGCCGATGTATTCCCCGAATTCCCAGTAAAGCCTGTTATGCCTGCACTCATAGCCTTCCTTCGCATAGTTCGAGATCTCATACCTCAAGTATCCAAGTTCCTTAAGTTTTGACCTGACAAGGTCCTTCATGGCATCTTCTGTATCCTCATCCGGCAATGACAGAGTGTTCCTTCGCCTTCTCTCATAGAACTGCGTATTCTCCTCGATTATGAGCGAATAGCAGGATATATGCTCCGGTATCAGTAAAGCTGCATCCTCAAGGGTCTTTTCCAGCATATCAAGTGTCTCTCCCGGGAGCCCGTATATTATGTCAATGTTGATGTTATTGAATCCGGAATTCCTCAGCATCAGGAAGTTCTCGCGAAATTCCCTGAAGGTATGGATCCTTCCGATATCCATGAGCAAAGTGTCATTCGACGACTGTAACCCTATGGATATCCTGTTCACACCCATTGTCTTCAGCACTTCGGCCTTCTCTTTCGTAATATTGCCTGGATTGCATTCCATGGTGAACTCGCAATCCTCTGTCCTTGAAACTCCAGCGAGAATGCCTGACAGAATCTCAAGCTCATAAGCAGAGAGATAAGATGGAGTTCCTCCTCCGATGAATATGGTATCAAAGCGCCTGTCCTTGGCCTTCGCCTCGATCTCTTTCGCCAGAGCATTGAGATACGGCACTACAAGGGCTTTCTTGCCTGAGTATGACGCAAAGTCACAGTAGTAGCATTTCTTTTCGCAGAAGGGAATATGGATATAGAGTCCAAGCCTGTCCACGCTACTCGACCTTGAGGACTGCCATGAATGCGTCCTGAGGGACCTCTACTGAACCGACCTGCCTCATCCTCTTCTTGCCTTCCTTCTGCTTCTCAAGCAGCTTCTTCTTTCTTGAAATGTCTCCGCCATAGCACTTGGCAAGAACGTCCTTCCTCATAGCCTTGACGGTCTCCCTTGCGATTATCTTCGACCCTATCGCAGCCTGTATCGGAATTTCGAACATCTGCCTCGGGATTACCTCCTTCAGCTTTTCGGTGATGTTCCTTCCCTTGGTATACGCCCTGTCTTCAGGGACGATCATTGAAAGCGCATCAACCAGTTCGCTGTTGAGGAGTATGTCCAGCTTCACAAGAGTCGTCTTCTGGTAGCCGCTGATTTCATAGTCAAGTGATGCATAGCCTCTTGTCCTTGATTTCAGGGTATCGAAAAAGTCGTATATTATCTCATTAAGTGGAAGAATGTAGTTAAGCATTGCCCTTGTCTGTTCAATGTATTCCATATTGAGGTAGACGCCTCTTCTGGTCTGGCAGAGGTCCATGACCGCACCTACATACTCAGTAGGCGTTATTATTGAAGCCTTTACAACAGGCTCCTCCATGTACTCAATTTCAGTGGGTGATGGGAGATTCGTCGGATTCGTGATCTCAATGACATCTCCGTCTGTCCTGAACACCTTGTATATTACTGACGGTGCAGTTGTTATGATGTCAATATTGAATTCACGTTCTATCCTCTCCTGGATGATCTCCATATGGAGCAGTCCAAGGAATCCGCACCTGAATCCGAAGCCAAGCGCAACGGAATTCTCGTATTCGAAGGAAAGAGCAGCGTCATTAAGCTGCAGCTTTTCCAAAGCTTCCTTAAGTTCCTCGTACTTTGCTCCATCTATTGGATATATGCCCGAGAATACCATCGGTATCGCTTTCTTGTATCCAGGAAGAGCTTCTTTTGCCGGATTCGCAGCATCAGTGATCGTGTCTCCTACCCTGGCATCCCTGACATTCTTGATGGATCCGGTGACATAACCGACATCTCCGGAGTAAAGCTTCTCAACCGGCATCATGCCTGGAGTGAATACGCCCACTTCGGTAACCTCATATATCTTGTTGGAAGCCATGAACTTGATCTTCTTCCCAGGATAGATGACGCCTTCCTTAACCCTTACGTAAGCGACTACGCCCTTGTAGGAATCATAGTATGAATCGAATATAAGCGCTTTGAGCGGTGCGTCATCCTCACCCTGAGGCGCAGGCACCCTGTCAACCACTGCATCAAGCACATCGACTATGTTGAGTCCTGTCTTAGCAGAAACCTTAGGTGCCGAATGGGCTTCAAGCCCGATGACATCCTCGATTTCCTTGACCACCTCATCAACCCTTGCCGACGGAAGGTCTATCTTATTTATGACAGGTACTATCTCAAGGTCATTGCCCATGGCCAGATAGCAGTTAGCGAGCGTCTGTGCCTGTATTCCCTGTGTCGCATCGACGACCAGTATCGCTCCTTCACATGCCTGAAGGCTTCTGGATACCTCGTAATTGAAGTCCACATGTCCAGGAGTGTCTATGAGGTTAAGGATATACTCCCCGTCTTCCCTCTTGTATATCAGCCTTACAGCCTGAGCCTTTATCGTTATTCCTCTTTCCTGTTCAAGCTCCATGTTGTCCAGTACCTGAGTCTCCATTTCCCTTGTCGTCAGAGTCCCAGTATACTCGATGAGCCTGTCTGCCAGAGTACTTTTGCCATGGTCGATATGCGCGACTATGGAAAAGTTTCTGATATGCTTTTGTCTTTCGCTTCCCATCTTGTTCACCTCGTAAATCATCTCAGCATAAATTATAACACATGGATGCGCAATATTCTCTTTTATGTTTTCATAACTTCAACTATGAAAACATTGAAAAACATCAGGAATATTGCAAGACGCTAAAATCCAGTTAAGGATTCAACCCATGTGCGGCTTTACTTTGAGAACTCTGTTCTGATATCAGCTGCTTCAATCATCCTATTGGCTGTACTTATTATAACTTTTCTCCCGGAAAAATCTTTCTTCCCATTTCTATTGAAAGCAATTCCCTTAAATGCTATAATACTAATGTTATAAACCACTCAATTGCAGGTTTCCCCAAAATCGGCATTGAGACCCTTAAGGGAGCGGTCGTTCCGCACCCGCACAATCAAACCGGAGGGGGTGAAACAATGGCAAACATCAAATCGTCCATAAAGAGGATAAGAGTTACAGAGACTAAGACACTGAGAAACAAGATGGTTAAGTCCGCACTCAAGACTTCAATAAAGAAGTATGAGGCTGCAGTAGCTGAAGGCAACAAGGAAAACGCAGCAGTGCTTTTCACAGCTGCTACAAAGTCACTTGACATGGCTGCAAGCAAGGGCATAATCCACAAGAACATGGCTTCAAGAAAGAAGTCCAGGTTGGCTGCAAAACTCAATGCTATGGCATAATAAATAAAACCGGTCATTTGACCGGTTTATTTATTTGCATAAAATATCAGACACGCCTAAATATCGAGCTGACCTGCGGGTATATACACTCTTCGCCAGAGATCCTGAAGGCCCAGGCAATCTCAGATATCCTATCCAATGCCCTTCCTGCTCCTAAGGAACTCCAGCACACATTGACCTGCTTCATAACTGGCTGCACTGTTAAGGATGACATGCCCGCCTTCATTGAAGTATCTGAGGCTTTTGACGGCAGAGCCCACATGGCCATAAATGTATGATGCGCTGCTTATCCTTGTCGTATCATCGTCCCTTGCCTGAATGACAAGGATCGGGCAACGGATCCCTACAAGCTTTGTTTTTGAGGCCCTAAGAAGCTTCAGGAACTGCAGCATTGATGGAATCGGGGAATTTCGCCTGGCCTGAAGGTACCTTCTTGTATTATCAGTTTTCCTTCCCTTCAAATCATCAGCAAGGTTAGCTATGACCTGTGGTATGTTCCAGTAATATATCGGTGTGTTTATCATCACTACCGTTCCCAAATCATGCCTCTGTGCAAGGTCCGCAACAATAAGACCCCCCATTGAAAATCCGATCACAGCAGCTTTGCTTCCATCGCTCTCAAGTCTCATCAGAGCTTCCTCTGCAGAATCTATCCAATCCTCATAGGTCGAATCCCTGAATTCCTTCAAATCGCCTGAGTGCCCATGAAGAGTCGGACATGCAACAATGAATCCTGATTTTTCAAGGGTTTTTGCAAGACTTGAAACCTCATGCACTCCGCCTCCGAAACCATGCAGGACAAGACATTTATTCACTCTTTCGGTCATTCGCTTAAACCGAACAGGAACTCCAGTGCTTCAGGAAGCCTCTTTGCCCATTCTTTCTCATTGTGAAGTGCACCGTCATCAATGAACAGCCTTACATCATCATCTGACAGGCCCTTCTCCCTGAGAGCTCCATATACCCTTACCGACCCGTCTACATATCCCCTGTTCAGTATTCGCTTTCTCCTGTCACCTGCTTCATTCGTCCCGACATCAAGGTACCATTTCATGGGATATTTCAGCTTAGACTCCCTTATGGTGTCCATGAGCTTTTTCTCCTCAACCCATACAGAGGTTGACATTGCACCGACCATTGAAAAGACATCTGAATACTTTGTTCCGATGTAGATTGAGATATATCCTCCCATGGAGGATCCCATGATAGCCGTAGATTTCCTTCCTGGTTTAGTCCTGTATTTATCATCTATGAGGGGTTTCAGGTTTTTTACAATGAATTCACCATATTTCACTCCTTTTCCACCAAAAGACCACTGGAGTCCGTGGACTTTCTCGAACTTGTCCGCAGGCGGGCATATCCAGGGGGAATACTCATCAAGCCTTTCCTCACCGCCGTTGTCTATTCCAACTACAATAACAGGCATCCCCTTTTCCCTCAGCCTGTCAGATGCGGCCTGAGCATTCCATATGTCACCATAGGCTGAGTCTTCGCTGTGGTAGAGATTCTGTCCATCATGCATGTATAACACCGGATATCTTCTGCGGCCTCTGTCATAGCCATCCGGAAGATATACCCTTATTGTCCTTTCCCTCTGCAGCTCAGGGATTTCCACCATAAAAAAATCAAAACGTCCCATAATCCGGTTCACCTGTTTTCCTTTGCATCACATATTGAAAGAACCATAACCTCAAGGAGCGATGCCGGATCCACCGAACTGCTCTTGAGAGTCAGTTCGCTTTCCAGCAGGATCCTGAATATCCGCGCGTATTCCTTGTATGATATCGATCCTGAAATCCTGCTCATACGCTCGGCATACCATGAGCTCGAAGTCCTTAGCTTCGCAGCGATTTCTGTCATCGGCTTTCCTTCCTCTATCATCGGCCTCAGACCGAAAAGCAACCGTATCCTGCTGCCTATTATGCCAATTACTGCCTCAGGCTTTTCCCCCCTGTAAATCAGGTCGTTCTGCAGGCTCAGTATTTCCCTTATGTTCCTTCCAATTCCTCTTTCAGTGAAAATGAGGTCCAGTAGGTTCATGACATGCCTTTCGTCGGATATCGTCATAACCTTAAGAACATCAGCCTTTGTGACCTCTCTTCCAGAAGTGTAAGCCAGCAGCTTATCAGCCTCCTTTTCAAGCTGCAGAAGGCTTCCCTTGAAATTATCAGCTATGAAGGATACCATGGGTTTTGGCAGGGCTCCTCCTCTCTTTGTAAAGGCTTCATCCACCAGTTCAGGCATCCCTTTCTGCTTGACCGCGTCAATATGCTCTATTATGCTCGCACCTGATACCTTCTTCTTCAGAGAATCAAGATATACATTCTTCTTCTCGAGCTCACTGTCATATTTGTAGGATGCAAAAAAGTAGAGGTCCTCCCTCGGATTCTCCAGATAACCAGCTATAAGGTCCCTCAGAGGAGACTCGTTTCCTGCCTCCTTGTCCATGAATGTGCATTTTGATATCTCGACAAGTATCCCTCCAGGGAACATTGAGTATGTGGACAGTGCATTGAGCGCATCATCATATGTTGCCTTGGTTCCATCCAGACGAATGTGGTTCATTCCTCCAATCTCATCCAGTACTGCCTCCCTTAGCGCATTCCTCACCTCGAAAATCAGCTGCTCATCCTGTCCATATATCAGATATGCTCTCTTTGCCTTCTTTCGTGCTGTTCCGACCAGTTCCTTATAGTCCATTTATTTCAACCTGTACACCTTTCCGAATATGAATATGAAATCCGCTTCTACGGCCATACCATTATAATAACTCATTTCGGATGGTATTTTAAGTCTTTTCCCTTCCACATGCACCAGAGGCAGGCTATTCCAGCCTGTTCCCTTTGAAATCTCAACCCGCCTGCCCCCAAGTGTGAAAAATATTGGTTTTTCGAGAGATATCTCCCCCGCCTCTGGAACCTTTTCCCCGGAGATCACGACAGTCCTGAATCCCGTTGATACTACCACCTTGCAGTCTCCCCAGTCATTTACAATTTCCACCCTTTCGAAAATCGGCATGGAGATCAAAATACCGCATATGAATAGGGCCAGAAGAGGAACGAACTTCCTTTTCCTGAACGATACCCACGATGCTGCAAGAAATGCAGGGTAATACATCACGACCCTCAGAAGACCCAAATCAGCTGAAAAGGCTGAGGCAGCCTCGCCAGCCCTGAGTGCAAGCCCCATCATAGAAGCTATGACCGGCTCAATCATAAGTCTTGCAGCCGGTATAGGACCGAGCAGCACTGCTGCAAACGATGCATATGTTACGCCTGTATATATTGGAACCATGGCGATATTTCCTGTAAATACCCCTGCGGACATCCCACCTGACATGGAAACCACGAAAGGAAAAGATAGGGCAAGTGCTGATGCTGTAGTTGCGAGAGGCAATCCAATCGAAGACGGCATTGACTCTGTCCTTTTTCCAATCCTTTTACCTAGCAGCATCATGCCAAGGCTCGAAACATATGTGAGTGCAAACCCATAGCTGAATACAAGATATGGCCTCATGGAGGCCTGTATGATGAAGCTTGCTGCAAGGCCTGTCATAGGGTCAGTGTCTCTCCTGACAACCCGTCCAAATGCCTTGTAGATGCTCATCAGCACTGCACGATAGGCTGGCACAGAATCGACCACAGCGCCATACAGCAGTATTGCTGCAAACCCGGATTTCCTCAGTCTGAGCCTCTCGAGCAGCTTCTCAACGAGTGCTATATGGAAACCTGAGATCGAGAGTATGTGGAGGATACCGAGTGATTCCATTGTCGCCATCCTGTCAGGAGAAAGTTCCGTCCTGTACCCAAGAACAAGGGAGCCCATAAGGCTTCCATGGTCATATCCGTACCAGTCTTTCAGGTCTTCTCCAAGCTCAGCCCTTGTTCGCTTGATTCGGCTGAGCAAGTCGGTCGAAATCCTGTATTGAGAAAAAACCAGTCTGCCAACATATCCATCCTTGTTTACAGGCATATCTTCATAGATGAATGTCCCGTTAATGATGTCTCCTTCCTTCAGGCCTTCTTCAATTCCCTCGACCATGTATTTCCGACCCGAATTAGTACCCTCCGCCCTGTATGAATAGATCCTTCCAATCCTTACTGAATCAGGGATCGAAGCGCTGTAATACAAATTTACCGATAGAAAAGCAGCCGCTGCCGCAGCTGCCGGAATGACCAATGCCTTCTTACCATATTTTCTCAGCGGTATTGTAGCAGATACCATACAAAGGAATATGGCTCCTCTCGCGATACCAGCACTCAGTGCCTGAATCATGAAGCATTCAATGAGTGCAGCCAGCGCTAAAGAGTACAATCTTCGGTCATCAGAAGCGAAAGAAGCTTATCCCTTGCCTTCTTTTCCTCCCTTGAGACGTAAACCTGGTGCAGTCCCAATATCTCGCTGATCTCCTTCTGGGAAAGATCATCGAAATACCTGTAGATCAAAATCTTCTTTTGTACCGGAGTCACCTTTTCAAGCATCTCCTCTACTAGGACTTTGTCGATGACAGCGTCGTTGGTATTCCATTCGGATTCCTCGTCCCTTCTGCCTTTCCTGATATACTCGAAGATATCTTCGTTTGATTCGACACCCACCCCTTCCTCCATCACCATGGATACGTCACTGATCGTAAGCTCTCTTTTCTTCAGACCTTCATGTGCCCGCCTTGCCTCCCCCCTTATGAAGTAATAGGCATACGTGACGAACTTGTTCCCATATGAGAAGTCATAGTTCTTCATAGCCTTGATCAGTCCGAGGCATCCCGCCTGGAAGATGTCCTTCATGTCTTCAGGCTCCCTGCATGCATAGTAATAGTCCTTGACAAGCCTGTACACAAGCGGAGTGTTCTGCCTTATTAGTTCCTCTTCAGCATCCTTGTTGCCGCTTCTCAGTTGTTTCAGCAATGCTTCATTGTAATATATGATAACCCCCCCCTTTCGTAAGAATTATATATATTAGAGAACACCTTTTCAAATAATGTTATCGACATTTTTAACAAGCTGTAAATATTGCTATTTTCACATAATTACAATTTAAAATATGCTATTTTACAAATAGGTATTACCAATTTAATATTTATAATGCGATAATCTTATTTTTGACTTTATATATACTAATATAGCATTTTGGTTTCAAAACAGCTTTTTAATATTACTTAAAAAAACAAATTCCGCAAATGCCGGAAATCCACTCCCAGTGCGGACTGCAGCGTTTTTCAGGTCAGTTTATAGGCACATAATAAAACAAATATCTGCACGCGCAAAAAAAGCGGTGTATAAAACACCGCTTACCTGGCACTCATCATATTCACTCGTCACAAACTGAGCAGGGACCTGTCTTCCATGGCATCCTCATTGGCATTCTTCCTGAACAGCTCAATAAGGTCCTTCGATGTCAGTCTTGATTTCTCTTCACCTGAGACATCGAAAACTATCTTTCCCTCGTGCATCATGAGAAGTCTTGTGCCATGCTGCACTGCATGCTTAAGGTTATGGGTTATCATCAGTGTAGTGATGCTGTCCTCCTCAACAAGCTTGTCTGTGATCCTCATTATGATCTCACTCGTCTTGGGATCAAGTGCCGCAGTATGCTCGTCAAGAAGTAGAAGCTTAGGTCTCTTCATGACAGCCATGAGAAGGGCGACACCCTGCCTCTGGCCACCTGACAGAAGTCCCATCTTGGTATAGAGCTTATCCTCCAGGCCCAGTTCAAGGCTCCTCAGCCTCTCCTTGTAACCTTCTATCCTATCCTGTGACACCGCTTTCTTCAGGCTCAGGCTTTCGCCTTTTGCGTCAGCAAGCGACAGATTTTCAAGAAGAGTCATCGATGAAGCAACGGACATCTTGGGATCCTGATGGACCCTGCCGATATTATTCGCCCTCTTGAAGGCTTTAACATCGGTTATATCCTGACCATCAAGCACTATGACGCCTTCGTCAGCATCAAGTGTACCTGCTATCAGATTCAAAAATGTTGACTTTCCTGCACCGTTCGAGCCAATTATTGTCGCGAACTCTCCCTCCCTGATGTCAATGTCCAGCCCGTTTATGACCCTGTTCTCGAGAGGAGTCCCTATGCTAAAGCTCTTGTACAGTCCTTTTATCTGAAGCATTCAAGACCCTCCCTTCAGCTTTTTTTGATTTTTTTGTTTTTTTTAAAGCTCCTCCTGAGAATCCAAGAGCTACAACGACTGCTGCTGCTGAAACCAGCTTGAATTCATTCGGTTCGATTCCCCAGCCAAGTACGATGATTAGTATCGCCTTGTATATGAGTGCTCCTGTAATTGCAAGGTTGCTCATCCCCAGGTTGACATGCTTGAATATGCTGAGAGCAATTATTATGGCAGCAAGTCCCATGACTGTAGTACCAACGCCCATACCGATGTCTGCATATCCCTGGTACTGCGCAGTGAGCGCCCCTGATAATGCAGCCAGAAAGTTCGCGATAGCAAGCCCTATGATCTTCACCTTATGGCTGTCCGAGCTCAGAGACTCAAGTATTGCCTCATTGTCACCAACCGCCCTGAGAAAGAATCCGAGCTTGGTCCTGAAGAATATGTCGTAAAGGACCTTCAGGACTATGAGAATCGATGTGATCAGCAGAAGAGTGCTCAAATTTACTCCAGCTACATTGACTTCAGGAAGAGTAAACACTGTCTTGTAAGTGAAAAGTGGCATATTCGCCCTTCCCATTATCCTCAGGTTGATCGAATAAAGTCCTGTCATGACAAGGATTCCTGACATCAGCTTGTTAACGCCCAGCTTTGTATGTATCAGTCCTGTTATCATTCCTCCACAGGAACCGATCAAAGCTGCCAAAAATGTCGCAAGGAACGGATTCACACCTCTTGAAAGAAGTAGGGCTACGCCTGCCGCTCCCATAGGGAATGTTCCGTCGACCGTCATGTCGGCGAAATCCATTATTTTATATGTTATGTATATCCCGAGACACATTATGGCGAACAATGTGCCCTGTTCGAGAATACTGATAAAGATTCCCATCAGTCTCCTCCTTGAGCTACTTGATTACCGCATCCTTGAGTATGTCTTCAGGTATGGTTATTCCGAGCGCGTCTGCGGTAGCCTTGTTTATGGTTATAGTAGGATTAGCGATAGTTGTTATTGCAATGTCCGTAGGAGCCTTGCCCTTGAGGACTTCTATAGCCTTCTGGCCTGCTTCTTTTCCAAGCTGGTAGTAGTCGATTCCTGCACTGAGAAGCGCACCTGCTGTTACTCCTGCATCTTCAGCAGCGAATACAGGTATCTTCTTTTCCAGTGCCAGCTTGTTGACAAGTGCATAAGCCGAAGCGACGGTGTTGTCAGTAGGGATATAAAGCGCATCTACCTTTGAAAGGAGAACAGGCATTACCTGATTCATTTCATTTACGTTGGTGACTCCCGCTTCTTCAACAGCAAGGCCGATCTTTGCTGCAGCTTCCTTAAGTCGCTTTACCTGAAGTACTGAATTCGCTTCAGAAGTGTTGTATACTACTCCAAGCGTCTTGACACCGGGTATTATCTTTGCAATGAGGTCCAGCTGAGGTCCTATCGGAACATCGTCAGAAGTGCCTGTGACATTGGTTCCTGACTTATCAAGAGCCTTTGCAATTCCGGCATCCACCGGATCAGTGACCGCTGTTATAACTATCGGTATGTCTTTAGTTGAATTGTATGCTGCCTGAGCAGTCGGTGTTGCTATCGCAAATATCATGTCCACTTTGTTGGTTACAAAGTCTTTTGCTATAGACTGAGCTGTCTGTGGATCTCCCTGTGCGTTCTTGTAATCAATCACAAGATTCTTTCCCTCTTCGTAACCGCCTTCCTTCAGTGCATCCAGGAATCCTTTTCTTGCTGCATCCAGTGCGTCATGAACGACTATCTGGGTTATTCCTATAGTTACCTTTCCATCATCCTTCGCAGAACTGCATCCTGCGACAGCGAGTGATGCGACTACAAGAGCTGCAGCCACCAATTTCTTTACCATACTACCATCCTCCAATGATTCATGAATTAATTATGAATGTATAAATTATAATTGCCTTTGTGAATTTTTGCAAGTTTCATTTGATTGTCTGACATAATAAGACCATAACACTTATCGATTGGTTATACCTTTTCGACACAGCTTTGACATATCGTCAAAAACCGCCTGTATAATAATTCAATTTATCCATCCCTCATTCATGGTAACCATTACAACTTCAAAAATGATATATTTCAAGTAAACAAAAAAGGGACCTCCACTCCTTGAGATCCCATTCATATTACGCTGGCAGCCATACTTCTGACCATCCATTTCCTTGTTTTTCTATAGTCTCTGAGCAACCCCTCATATACCACCTCAGCATCAAGATGCATGAAATCATCCGGCTGGACCAGGCTGCCATGCTTTTCAAACTCAGCTACCTGCGCGCCCTCAATCACATGTGTCACAAATCCTGCACATGTATATTTGCTGCTGCTGTACCTTGGCCTGCCGAGCATGAAGTAGATAAGGCCTAAAACAGAATATCCATACGCCTGTTTGTTCGCCCTGAATCTGTTTATGATATCTTCTGCAGAAGCATACTGCTCGTCTGTGACACTTACCTTCAGTACCATGCATTGTGTTTCAGTCTTTACAGCAAACACACCACCTTCGATATCCTCTTCCATGAAAGTTCCGAAGAAAGGATTCCACGTGTACTTCCTGCTGAAGCTGTATAGCTCCTCAAGATTCTCATCAAGAGCTATAGATGCATGCGACCACGAACCCCTGGTATATAGCTTTATCGCAGATCCTAATGCAGTACCTGTACGAGTAAGCAGAATATATATATCTTTCAAATAATCACCCCGTTTACAAAATAATATTTTAAACTCTTCAGAGGACGATTACAAGATAACGGGTCAAATTTTGTCTCAAATTCAGAATTCATAAAGAAATACAAAATCCGGGCGAATACTCGCCCGGAAGAAAGGCTAACAATAAATCAGATATAGTTTGCCGGATTGACGTGTTCACCGTTGACCCTGATCTCAAAATGGAGATGAGGTCCGGTGCTCATGCCTGTGGATCCAACAAATCCGATTGTCTGGCCCTGTGAGACCCTGGAACCCAAAGAGGTATTGAAGCCCTTAAGGTGCGCATACAAGGAAGACACCCCGTTGCCATGGTCTACTATGATGTAGTTTCCATAGGACGAGTTATACTTTGCAAGAATGACCACGCCGCCTTTTACAGCCTTTACAGCCGTACCTGATGAAGCTGCAAAGTCGATTCCGGTATGGAACTTGGAATATCCAAGTATTGGATGAATTCTCCATCCGTACGGAGAAGATATCCTTCCTGAAACCGGCTTGATGTATTCGGATGTTGGTGCTTCTGCTGCATTGCTGCTTGGTTTTGGCGCATTCGAAGGTGATGATGATGCTTTGATGAGATTCTGAATCTCCTTCTCAAGCGCTGCATTCTCTTCGATTATGTCACCGATTTCCGATGCTATTGCCTTCTCTTCTGCTGAAAGCCTGGATAAAGCCTGGTTCTTGCTGTATTCAACGTCCCTAAGAGCAGCAATTTTTTCTGAATACTTCTTCTTCTCAGCCTCAAGTGCCTTTTTCTCGGTTTCGAGCTTTATCTTTTCAGATTCAAGCTCTTCTTTTGAGGCGAGGAACTCGCGCTTGGTCACTTCGAGCTCTTCCTGCTTAGTCTTAAGCTCATCCATCAGGAGCTTGACAGCTTCAATGATCTCGTTATCCTTTTCTACAAGCCTGTTGATCATGGTAATCCTGTCCGTAAACTCCAGCAGACTCTTTGATTCAACAAGGGCAAAGATCACATCACCGAACGAGCTGTTCATGTAGGATGCCCTGATTCTTGCATCTAGCATTTCCTTCTTTTCGGCAAGTTCAGCTTCCTTATCGGCTATCTCAGCAAGCTTTTGCTCGATCTCGGCTTCAGTTTCCGCTATCTTAGCTGTAAGCTCTGTGATTTTATTGTTGGTCAGGCTGATCTCATCTTCCTTGGCCCTTATTTCGGCCTTTATCTTGTCTGCTTCTTTCGTAAGCGCAGTCTGCTCCGCTATTATCCCCTGGAGTTCGGCATTAAGCACGGATTTTTCACCAGCTACTTCTGTCTTTTCCTCCTGGAGTTCTTTTATGGTCTCTTGATTCTCTTTAATCTGGTTTTCCTTATTCGTCACGGTACCAGTGGCATATGCAGTTGTCTGGAATGCCATGACAACAACAAGGGTCATTGCTATGATTTTGATCTTACCCATAAAAGCCTCCTTTCTACAGTAATAATTTTACTACAAATATCAGGGAACATTATAGTTTCACTGAAATTTCACAAATATGGATGCTTATCTCTCAAGTCCCCTGTGTCCCATACCCACTACGACTTCGTCCAGGTGAAGCAGGCCGATGCTTAAGAATATGCAAACGCATATGTCGTGCTCTGATCTGGCAATCCCGATCTTACCGCCAACGTTCAGGTTGCTGGCCTTCATCATCACCTGTGCGAGTGCATCCCTGCATGCTCCTATCACAGCGCCTTCCTGAGCGTATTCGTCTGCGATGAGCCCTCCTCGCTTTGATGCGACCAGGGACCTCTCAAGTATTTTGGGTATGCTCTGCGAGATGTTGCCTCCAATATCGACAGCAGCGCCCTTTATTCCCACTCCATCAAGATGAGTGAGCATGTCCTTTTCCTCTTCCCTTGTTGTTATCGCCAGCTTCATTGCAGCTTTTCCAACATCTATGCTATTAAACATGATCCTCCTGACGAAACAGGGCTAGGCTTCCCCATTACTCGACCCTTCCTTTATTTCCCAATGCAGGATGAATGTAAACACTATCCTCAGTGCCATTACTATTACCAGTATGAGAAGCTCATCAAGAGTTCCTATTATGATCGTCTTCAGCAACTCAGATGCGAGAAGGAATTCAAGCGCCACTCCAAGTCCCCTTGCAAAATCAAGCTTGATCAGATGGTCAGGTACATGCCTGTTTATTATTCCCTTGACGTACATGTAAAATCCCTTAAGTGATGAAATCAGTATGATTACGATGCCCATCAGCTCAAGCGGATAAATAGCGTAAGGTATGATATCGTGTAGCAGTTCTGATATGTGCATTTGTTCCTCCAAGATGTTTATTCAAGTATATGATATGCCATGTGATAAATAAATTCAATCCATATATTTAGCAGTATTCAAAACAGGCTGGAATTCACCTGAAGCGAAGGGACCTATCTCCTCTCCCCCGTATGCTACAGGATTACCAGTATGGTTCATATAAAATAAGTGTTCTTTGCCATCCATGTTCCTTGAAACCAGTTCAAGCCCTTCAGGTGAAGCATATGTAGTCAAGCCGGAGCCTTCAGCAATTTTTCTTGCCAGGGTGTCCATCGTCAGGTCGTCAATACCTCCACCTACATAATATACGAGACCTTTGCCATACCTGTTGACAGTTACACACGCCTTGTCATTGTAGAATGGGTCATCATACCTGTAAAGTACCTCGGCGCTATCAGCATCAACCATATCTCGCCAGACGCTGCAGCTTCCTTTGGACCCATCAGTCCCTGTCAGGCGGGCATCCTGTCCCTGCTGCAGGCTCTCGCTTTCGAGAATGCTTATACCCGCAAGTTCACTCACCGGACCAGGTGCTGACAATCCTCTTTGGATATTGTTATCCCTTTTCTTAATGCCTGTCCTGAAGGAGAATATGACTGTTCCTCCCTTACTTGCGAATTCCTTCAGCCTTTCAGAGAGATCATGGTCGATGATCTGCATTACCGGAACTGCAACTACCTTATAACCATCAAAATTCCTGCTTGCCGGTATGACATCCGTCGTTGCATTCATCCTGTGGAATGGACGGTAAAGCCTTATCATTTCCGTGCTGAAATCGAACATTGCACTGGCTCTCTGGATCCTCCACGACCAAATGTTGTCATAGTCGTAGATCACCGCAACCTCGCTTTTCATTGGACTTTCAAATCCATCACCGATTTCGGCAGCTTTCTCGAACACGCCTTTGGCTTCATGGAACTTTCTTCCTTCTTTGTCGTTATGGTCGATTATCCCCAGGCAGAACTGTTCCTGCCCCCTGTCCATAGCTCTCCATCTGAAGAACAGCATCCCGCTGCAGCCCCTTGCAAGGGCCTGCCAAGACCACATGGCTGATTGCATCGGTCTAGGCAGATATCCTATGATATCGTGACCCTGAGCTCCCATGAGCTGCTCCATGATCAGGAAGCTCCTATCCTTCAGGCATCTCATGAAGTCATGAGCCATAGCAGTATGAGCCGGGCTGACAGGCTCCTTGAGCCCTCCCCAGACAGGATAGTTGTCATAGGATACGATATCCAGAAGGTCGGCTATCTTCCCGAAGTCAAAGGCTTTTTCAAAGAACCCTCCCGAGAAGTTGTGTGTGACAAACTGGGATCTACCCTTGCTTTCTCTGATTGCAGTCAGCTGCAGCTTTGCGAATTCCTCTACCGAATTGCTTCTGAACCGGAAATGGTCAAGAACCAGTGCAGGGTTATGGACAGTTATAGTCTCCTTAGGAAGCACTATCTCGTCG
This sequence comes from Clostridiaceae bacterium UBA6085, assembly GCA_002428605.1. Classification (GTDB taxonomy): domain Bacteria; phylum Bacillota; class Clostridia; order Clostridiales; family Clostridiaceae; genus Youngiibacter. The sequence continues at coordinate 12,989 of DIXH01000013.1, read as the reverse complement.
AAGCTGTTATAGGTCTGTCCCCAGAAGATGGTCCCATATTCCCTGTTAAGCGAAGCGATGTCTCCGTACTTTTTTTCAAGGAAGCTTCTGAACGCGCTCTCGCACTTCTGGCACCAGCACATGTCGCTGCCTTCGTGACCGAACTCGTTATCGGCCTGCCAGGCTATTATGCTCTTCCTCTCGCTGTAATGCGACACTAGCTTCCTTACAAGCCTTACCGACAGTTCCCTGTATTTGGCCGAATTGAAGCAATACTGCCTCCTCCCTCCAAATACCCTCTTATGACCATGGATATCCTCCGAATGCACTTCAGGATATCTGCTGCTGAGCCACGCAGGGAATGTTGCAGTTGGTGTCCCAAAAATCACATCAAGACCAGCCTTCTCAGCTTTGTCAATGATCTCATCCCAGTATGAGAAATCAAAGTTGCCCTCTTCCTTCTCAAACATATGCCATGCGAATTCGCCAATCCTGATGGTATTTACTCCCATCTCATTCATCCTTGCGAAATCTCTTTCAATTTCATCAGTTTCCCAATGCTCGGGGTAGTAATCGACTCCCAGAATCATAACTTTTCTCCCTTTCCCGTTTCTACAGGATTCCAAATCTATATTCCGTTTTGCATCTGAACGCCTCACCCTGTTTCAGGACCGAGTCTTCCAGAAAAATGCCATTCCTGCCTATCGGGAGCCTCTGCACTTCGAGTGCGACAGAAACTCTTTCATTCAAAATGGAACCTCCCTCGATCAACTGTCCCTGCGCATAGTTCTGCGAGTATAATACCAGCGCCTTGTTATCAGTATGTATCTCCATGAGCCTGCCGGTCCCTCGGTCCCAAAGTCTCGCTTTGATGCCGCTTCCTTCCTTTAGTACAAACGGATGGTCATACCCTTTTCCAATATGCAGCTGCCTGTCTTCGTTTCTGATATCCCTGCCGATCTCCTTCATCGAGTTGAAATCAAACGGCGTTCCTTTTGTCTCGATCAGCTTTCCAGTCGGTGCCGATGAATCATCCAGCTCTGCGTACCTGTCGGAAGCTATCATCAGCTGATGACTTTCAATGGATCGTGAAAAATCACCGCTCAGGTTAAAGTAGGAGTGATTTGTCAGGTTCACCAGTGTATCCCTGTCAGATATAGCCTTATAGCTAATCGTGAATACGTTTTCTTCAGATAGTGAATAGGACACAGCAACCTGAAGATTACCGGGATACCCTTCCTCCAAATGAGGCGAGGTCCTTCTGAATACCACTGCGGCCACACTTTCGGAAGTATTTACAGCGAATCCGTAGATCTTCTTGTCGAAGCCCTCTCTTCCACCCTGCCCGGAATTGGTCCCATAATTGAGTGCAAGATTGAATTTCTCCCTTGACAAAGTGAAGGTTCCGTCTTTTATCCGTCCGGCCGTCCTGCCGATAAATGCACCAAAGTAGGCAGGGTTATTAAGGTAGTCATCAGGCTCCTCATAGGCAAGCACTACGTTTTTAAATTCCCCATGGTGGTCAGGCACATGAATTCCGGTGATTATACACCCATAGTCCAGAGCGGTGACCTTCATCCCCGCCCTGTTCTCGAGTGTTATTTCATGGACCACTATGCCCTGAAGGTCAAGCTTCCTGCTATAGGCCTTCATACATGGCCTCGCAGCATCTTCTGAAAGCTTCACTTCCCTCAGTGTCTCCCTTGAAGACTCCGGCATCCTTAAGGACGCTGAGGAATACTTTCCCGATTTCTTCATATATAATACCGTCGGCATTGTCCTTGTCTATTGAATGCTCTTCCATTAGCTTCAATGCAAAGTGGCCATGCTTCTCAAGCTCATCATCCCTGAAGATTCCTTCGATGTCGTTTTCAAGGATATGGTCCCTGACCAGTGCCATTTCCTTCTTCAGTCTGGATGGCAGTACCGCAAGTCCCATTGCCTCTATTAGACCGATATTTTCCCGTTTGATATGATGATGCCTTTCCGCGGAATGGAAGATCCCGAAAGGATGGTCATCGTCGGTCCTGTTGTTCCTCAGTACAATATCGACTTCGTACATTCCGTTCCTGAACCTTGTGATCGGCGTTACAGTATTATGGCCTTCGCTGTTGGTATGGGATATTATGCCGACTGATTCATCGCTGTAATGCTTCCATCTTGACAGTATGATACCCGAGACCTCCACCAGTTCATCGATGTTCCTGCCCTTCAGCCTTATGACGCTCATAGGCCAGAACAGAGTACACGCATCGATGTCGTGGTCCTTGAGCCTCACGCAATCCAGCTCCTTTGCCCTTGCCATCGGGAACTCATAGTTGCCGCCCTGGAAATGGTCATGGGTCAGTATCGAGCCTCCTACGATCGGCAGGTCAGCATTTGAGCCTATGAAATAATGAGGGAACATCCTGTTGAAATCAAGCAGTCTCCTGAAGGTCTTCTCCGTCACCTTCATTGGCTCATGCTCTGCCTTGAGGACTATGCAGTGTTCATTGTAGTATACGTAGGGTGAATACTGCATGAACCAGTCTTCACCGGACAGCTTCAATGAAACCATCCTGTGGCTTCCCCTGGCAGGGTGATTAAGCCTTCCGGCATACCCCTCATTTTCCTTGCATATCAGGCACTTCGGATAGAAGGAATCCTTCATCATCTTTGCTTTTGCTATAGCTCTGGGATCCTTCTCCGGTTTGGAGAGGTTGATCGTCATGTCTATCGGGCCATATTCAGTGTCTATGCTCCATCTTATATCCTTCTCGACCCGCTTCACCCTTATGTAGTTCGAGTTCCTCGCGAAATGATAATACGATAGGGTAGCACTCTCAGGAGAATCCTCATATCTTTTCCAGAAATCCCTTTCGAATTCTGAAGGGTTTTTGACAAACGCTGACATGACCCTCGTATCGAAAAGGTCGAGCAGATCTATGCTGTCGTTTTCCACTCTTCCGGAATCAACTGCCCATTCCCGGATGCAGTCAAGTATCGCTTCAACATCATTACAGCCATCATGATACTCCGGCAGATCCTCATATCCGTCCTCACCGCACGCTTCAAGAGCTCTGTTGATTGAGTAGATGCGGTCTCTTTCGTCAGTTATCCCCTTTTCCACGCAAAAATCTGCAAGCCTTGTGATTTCTCTGAATATGTTCAAAATACCATCCCGCCTTTTCAGTTCTCGAATCCATTTTTATGGGTCTTGTGGAATTCCCATGCTGATGCGATTATTCCCACGATATCGGTATGCTTCGGCTCCCATCCAAGGATCTCCTTTGCCTTTTCCGACGATGCCACAAGCACAGCAGGGTCTCCAGCCCTTCTTTCTGCGATCTCTCTCCTGATGCTCTGGCCTGCTGCCTTCTCGGATGCATCAATTATCTCATTAACAGAGAAGCCCTTCCCGTTGCCAAGGTTGAAAACATTGCTCTCATTCCCTCTCCTGAGGTACTCTACAGCCCTTATATGGGCATCCGCAAGGTCATCCACATGAATATAATCCCTTATGCAGGTTCCGTCTTCAGTGGGGTAATCATCGCCATAAACCATTATCCTGTCACGTTTGCCAAGAGGGACCTGGAGAACAAGCGGTATCAGGTGAGTCTCCGGCGCATGGTCTTCACCGATCACGCCTCCTTCTGCGGCACCCGCCACGTTGAAATATCTAAGGGCGACAAATTTGACTCCATGTGCCCTGTCAGTCCACTTCATCATCTTTTCCATTGCTAGCTTTGTCTCACCATATGTGTTCGTCGGTTCAGCAGCATCTTCCTCGCGTATCGGAACTCTCTTCGGTTCCCCGTATACAGCCGCTGTAGATGAGAATACTATGCGCAGGACCTTTGCATCAGTCATCGCCTTAAGTAGCACCATGGTTCCATAAACATTGTTGTCGTAGTACTTCAAAGGATCTGTCATACTTTCGCCTACAAGAGAATTGGCCGCAAAGTGTATGACTTCAGTTATGTCCTCTTCCTTCAGGACCTTCAGCATAAACTCGTAGTCCCTTATATCACCTGTGATAAGTTTTGCTTCTTTATGAACCGCAGCCCTGTGTCCGGTCTGAAGATTATCAACTACTACAACCTTCTCTTTACGGGCAACAAGCTCACGGACACAGTGCGAGCCGATATAGCCGGCTCCGCCGCATACTAATACTGCCATAATTTCCTCCTCGATGTTTAGCTTATTCCAAAACAATTATATCAATTAATACCACCCGGCGCCACCTAATGAACATGCCCACCCGCTTAAAAGCGGATGGGCAAAATAATCAGGCTATCTCAGCAAAGTCTTCTGGCACCTTCACCTATGCTGACAACATAGAAATCTGCCTTGTATCCCACCGCTTCCTGGTATTCTTTTGAAACCCTGTCGATGAAATCTGCAATGCTTTCATTTTTCACTATGCTGACTGTACAGCCACCGAAGCCTGCTCCAGTCATCCTTGACCCGATTACGCCGGTAACCTTCGAGGCTATTTCCACCAGAGTATCCAATTCGAATCCGGTTACCTCATAATCATCCCTTAGTGAAGAATGGGACTCATACATGAGCCTTCCGAACTCCACCATATCGTTCTTCTCGAGAGCGTCGGCTGCTTTTACAGTCCTCTCATTCTCAAGGACTGCATGCTTTGCCCTTCGTCTCAGCACTTCATCAGGTATGAGGGAGATGTTCCTTACAAGCTCCTCACCCGTCAATTCCCCAAGGCTTCTGATAGGAAGCTTCTTCTTTAGATGTTCAAGAGCTTCTTCACATTCTGCACGCCTCTGGTTGTATTTGGAATCAGAGAGTCCCCTTCGCTTGTTTGTGTTGGCTATTATTATCGCTGAATCCTTGAGGTCAACCTTTTCGTAGCTGAACTCGAGAGTTTCAGTATCGAGCAGCATCGCATGCCCTTCTTTTCCCATCCCGACAGCGAACTGGTCCATGATTCCGCAATTGACACCTATGAACTCATTTTCAGCCTTCTGAGACATCTTTACCATCTCGATCATCGGAACTCCAAGCTTATTGAGGTCGTTCAGCACAACTGCAGTAAGAACTTCAATTGATGCAGATGAAGAGAGGCCGGCACCGTTTGGGATGTCACCACGCACATGCATATCGAAGCCCCTTTTGATCTCAATTCCAGACCTGTTGAATGAATAGATCACCCCTTTGGGATAATTTGCCCAACCGTGTGCTTCAGTGAAGGCAATGTCCTTTAGCTGGAATTCTATTATTCCATTTTCAGGAAAGTTATCTGAGTACATCCTTACCGTTGAGTCATCCCTTGATGCAGCTGCACCATATGTCCCAATGGTCAATGCGCACGGAAACACGTGCCCGCCATTGTAGTCGGTGTGCTCACCGATCAGGTTCACCCTTCCGGGAGAAAAATATACCCCCTCCGGGTCATATCCGAATATTTCTTTGAATCGACTTATTGACTGCTCCACAGAACACCTCCATGGCATCAAGAATTATCACTTACGCTATCTCTTTCCATCAGCTTTACCGGTATCACTACCTTCTTCCTGAATTCCCTGCTGCTCCCAATGCCTTCAAGAAGCAGGTCCACAGCTGCCTGTCCCAGATAATCCTGATATACCCTCACAGTTGTGAGTGAGGGCACCATATATTTGGATCCGGGCAGGTCATTGAACCCAATGATGCTGATGTCATCTGGGATCAAAAGGCCTGCTTCTGAAATGGCCTTGTACGCTCCAAGAGCCATGCTGTCGTTTCCAATGAAGAACGCTGTAGGCCGGTCTGGCTTTTCCAATGCTTCCTTCATCAGTCTGTAGCCGCCTTTCAGGGAGAAATCCCCGAAATAGCAGTCCGCCTCAAGATATATGTCATTCATCAGCATGAATTCCTTATAGAATTTGAACCTCAGGTCGGATACTTCATCCCTGTCGGGAAAGAATTCCCTTCCACCGATGTATCCTATCCTCCTGTGTCCTCTTCCATATAGATATCCGAGAGCCAGGTCCATCGCTTCCTTGAAGTCTATTACCACTGAATCGCATCTATTGTCCGTAGAGAAGTCGGTGAATACAATCTCCTCGTTCAGCTTCATCAGGTTGTCAATATCGCTTCGGCCATATTTGCCTATGGCTAGTATACCGTCGAGTTTTCTCGCAGTATCCTCATCGCAGTCGAAATCAATTCTGACGACCTCCACGCCGAGATCATGGCATCTTTTTTCTGCGGCTAGCCGGATATAAAGATAGTAGGGATCCCCAAGTTCTTTTTCCGAGTCGTACCAGTTAAGTATCCCTATCTTTTGACCGCTTCTGCTCTTTCTGTCCCTTACAGTCACATAGTCGAATTCCTCAGCTATCTCAAGTATCCGGCGTTTTGTCTTTGCCGTTACCTTGAGGCTTTCGTCGAAATTCAGCACCCTTGAGACCGTTGAAATCGAGACCCCGGCTTTCTCTGCTATGTCCTTGATCGTAGCCACTTCCACACCTTCTTCTGTTTAGACAGCATCAGTTCTTTCTTATATATTTCCTTATATCGATTGCTACTGCCGTAATTATGATCAGTCCTTTGATAATATACTGAAGATACGTCGAGACACCCATGAATGTCAAGCCATAGTTGATTACAGTGAATATGAGCACTCCAGTCAGTATGCCTGGAACTGTTCCTATACCACCTGATGTTGATACTCCTCCGACCACACAGGCTGCTATGGCGTCAAGCTCATACATGTTCGCTGTGTTGTTGGTTGCAGAACCAACTCTTCCTGCTTCAAGGAAACCACCGAATCCATAAAGTATCCCCGCGAGAATGTACACGAGTATGATATACTTTCTTACATTTACGCCGGATACTGTAGCCGCTTCCGGATTTCCGCCGATCGCATACATGTTCTTGCCGAAACGGGTCTTGTTCCAGAGTATGTATATGAATACAATAACTACCAGGGCATAAACAACAAGATACGGTATCTCAAAGTTAGTACCGGCAAAGAATTTACCAACAACGAAATCTGTAAACTTCTGGTCGAAACCTCCAATGGGCTGTGCACCATACGGCGGCCTGTCGAAGTATATTGATGTTATTCCATATACTACGATCTGCATGCCAAGTGTTGCAATGAACGCAGGCACCTTGAAGACAGATACGGCAACACCGTTTATTCCGCTCAGGAGCGATGTTGCGAGGATTGCGATAAGAACCGGAACTATTATAGGCAGTTCCTGAAGGTTCGGGTACATCCTGTATGCATAGCTTGTTGCCTGCAGCATGGATCCTGTAAGGACCGCCGCAAGTCCTACCTGCCTTCCTGCTGAAAGGTCAGTACCCTGAATTATCAGTATTCCACCTACACCGAGTGCGATAATCATCCTGATCGCCGACTGGGAGAGAATGTTCCTGAAGTTCCTTATATGCAGGAAATTAGGTTCTCTGATGATTATAACAAGGATAAGCAGAAGCAGCACTATGTATATGGCGTGGTCTACGAGCCACTGCGGGTTAGTATATTTTTTCAGATTGAACTTTTCCATATAGACCTCCTATAGATACATTGCGGAGAGGCGCATGATCTCCTCCTGGTCCGTCTCTTTAGTATCGACGATACCCGCCAATCTTCCATTGCTCATGACAAGTATCCTGTCAGTGACTCCGATGAGCTCAGGCATTTCCGAAGAAACCATTATGATTGCCTTGCCTTCGGCTGCAAGGCTGTTCATCAGCTGATAGATCTCAAACTTTGCACCCACGTCTATTCCTCGGGTGGGCTCATCGAGAAGCAGAATATCAGGCTTTGTCAGGAGCCATCGGCCTATTATAACCTTCTGCTGGTTTCCTCCGGAGAGAGAACCGATCTGGGTTTTCTGTCCGGGGGTCTTGACGCTCATTGAGTCAATTACCCATTGGGTGTCCTTTTCCATGGACTTAGAGTCCAGGATTATGCCTCTGACATAGCTTCCAAGATTTGCCACAATAGAATTGAAGTTGACACTGAGCTTGTCGAAAATTCCAGTAGCTCTTCTCTCTTCAGTCACCATGGCGAAGCCATTTGTCATCGCTGCTGCGGGACTTGTATTGAGGCACTTCTTTCCCTTAAGGATGATCTCACCCTTGCTGACTTTTCTGATTCCGAAAAGGGCCTCAAGTATGTCAGTCCTTTTCGCACCGACCAGACCTGCTACACCCAGAACTTCTCCTTCCCTGAGGTCGAATGTGATGTCTTTGATGGAGGGCTGATAAAGCGAGGTCAGACCTGATACCTCGAGTATCCTTCCGCCAGGCTTGTGGCTTCTCTCAGGAAACCTGTGGGACAGGTCCCTTCCAACCATCATCTTGATGATACCATCGATTGTCAGTGTCTTTGCATTTTCAGTGGATATCCATTTCCCGTCTCTCATTATAGTTACGTCGTCAGAGATCTTAAGGATCTCCTCCATCTTATGGGAAATATAGATTATTGCCACATTCTTTTTCCTCAGCCTGTCGATTATCCTGAACAGATGGTCAACTTCCTTCTCGGTCAGGGAGGAAGTAGGTTCATCCATTACAATCACCCTTGAGTCGTAGGAGACAGCCTTTGCTATCTCAACCATCTGCTTCTGTGAAACAGAGAGTGTATTGACCCTTCTTCTGGGATCCAGGTCGATGTCCAGGTCCTCGAATATCTTTTTAGTGTCATCATACATCTTTGACTCTTCTATGAATCCGCCTTTAGACGGATATCGGCCGAGCCAGATGTTGTCCATTATGCTCCTGTGAGGTACCTGGTTAAGTTCCTGATGAACCATGGACACTCCGTGGTCAAGTGCCTGCTTCGAGTTCTGGAATTCGACCTTGCTTCCGCTGAGATATACTTCACCGCTGTCCTTCTTGTACATACCGAAAAGGCATTTCATCAGAGTCGATTTCCCCGCTCCGTTTTCTCCCATGAGCGAATGCACCGTCCCTGGCCTCACCCTGAATGTGACCCCGTCAAGGGCCTTGACTCCGGGAAACTCTTTTGTTATCCCAATCATCTCAAGTATATAGCGGTCACCGTTATTATCGGCTATTTTGTTTTCCGATGCGCCTGTCATCACGGCACCTCCTTATTAAAATGCATGAGACACTTTCGTGTCTCATGCCTGGTTGAAATCAGTTATTTGTAGGATTCCTCTGCAAAAGCTATGTTGTCGATAGTAACCGCAACATAAGGTACCCTGACTGCCTTGTTTGTGTCAAGCTTCCAGCTTGTTCCTGTAAGGACGTCTTTTCCAAGTGCTGCATTGAGTGCAAGGTCAAAGGTTGCCTTTGCCTGGTTCTTTGCATCATTAAGTACTGTTCCTACAAGCTTGCCTTCCTTGATCTTGACAAGTGCTTCCGGAATAGCATCTACTCCTACTACAGGCATGAACTTGTCGTCTTTGAAGTATCCTTCACCTTCGAGTGCAGTGATCGCTCCAAGAGCCATACCGTCATTGTTTGCAATTACGAACTCTATCTTGTCGCCATAAGCAGCAAGCCATGTCTGCATCTTTTCAGAAGCCTTCGCGCCATCCCACATTGCTGTATCCATAGCAAGCTCTTCAACTTCGATTCCTGCTTCCTTTACAGTCTGTATTACATATGTAGTTCTTGCTTCTGCATCAGGATGTCCAGGTTCGCCCTTAAGGAGAACATACTGTATCTTTCCATCGCCGTTCCTGTCCCACTTTGCAGTATTCTTCTTCCATGCTTCAACAACTACCTGTCCCTGCATGATTCCCGATTCCTTGGACTCAGTTCCTACATACCATGTCTTGTCATAGCTTGCAAGCGCAGCAGCCTCAGGCTCCTTGTTGAAGAAAATTACAGGAAGTTTCGCTTCCTTTGCCTTAGCGATTATCGTAGGCGCAGCCTTCGGGTCAACAAGGTTTATTGCAAGCGCCTTTACACCCTTCGATATGAACGTGTCGACCTGCTCGCCCTGCTTCGCCTGGTCATTCGCAGAATCCACAAGCTCTAGTGTAGCCTTACCCGCAGCCGCAGATTCAAGTCCTCTTCTTACATATGACATGAAATTGTCATCGAATTTGTAGATCGTTGCTCCAATGGTTGGAAGCGCCGTAGTGGCAGGTTCCTTTGAACCGCAGGCTGTGAATGAGATGGCTGCGACAGCGAGTACTGCAGCTGCAATGAGTTTTTTCTTCATGAATATACCCCCAATATATCTTTTTGTTCCCATCTGATGTGCTTCATCAAACGTTTACACTCTGATTGTATTGTTTAAAGAAAACGATGTCAACTGCTTTAGTAAATTTTTACTAAATTTTTTACTATATTTTACTTCGATAATCAAAGCATTTAAAAAAGGGCCCTTAGGCCCTTTTTCTATCTCTTCATATAACCCTTGTTTTTCAGTGAAGCCTCATAGAGTACTATGGTAGCCGCCACACCAACGTTCAATGAATCCAGATCCCCAAGCATCGGAATCATGATTCCTTCATGCCTCAGATTGTAATAGCCTTCTGATACCCCATACTTCTCAGATCCCATAACAATGGCGATCCTTCCCTTGTAGTCAGCCTCGTAATATGCTTTCTCTGCTGCAGTGTCAGTCAGGATGATCCTGTACCCGTTCCTGCCAAGCCATGAAAAGGCCTCTTCATATGATGCTTCAACAACCGGAACCTTGAACACAGCACCCATGCTGCTTCTGATAAGCTTGGGGTGGTTGAGCCTGGTCTTCCTGTTCGTTATTATTACCAGGTCTGCTGCGGTTGCCTCGCAGGACCTTAGTATGGTACCCACGTTGCCCGGTATTTCAAGCCCGTCAAGTACCATGACCACGGACTCCCTGCCCGTATAAATCTCATCGAAGGTCTTCGGTCTCAGATAGCATACTGCCATAAGTCCATGGCCGCCTTCTTTCTCGCTTATGACCTCATATACCCTCTCCGATACATAATAGCACTCCTCAGAGACGTTAATGCAGCTGTCGAGCAGCCTCTGGGCTTCAATAGTCCTTATCCGCTCAGGGCACACTATCACGTACTTCATACCGGTGGAATACCTAAGCGCAAGGTCAATCGCCCATATCCCCTCGAGCACGGCCAGCTTTTCCGGATTCGGTCTGGTATTGCTGTTGAGTCCCTGTATCTTGTCTATGACAGGGGTTTTTCTTCCTGCTGCCTTAAGGCGTCCTTCATACCTTGTCAGTATTTCGGATATCTTCTCCTCGTTGCTGAGGTTCCCTAAGTCCTTGAATTCCATTCCATTTCCCTTTCCTATCCGCATCAGTCCGCATTAAGGTCGATATGACAGTATCCGCGCGGATTTTTCTTAAGGTAATCCTGATGATATTCCTCAGCATCATAAAAGTTTTTAAGCGGCAATATCTCAGTTACTATCGGAGCACTGTATTCACTCCGCTTTGATTCGATGAATTCCTCTATTTTAGGAATATCGGCTTCATCCAGGTAATAGATACCCGTCCTGTACTGTGTTCCTCTGTCATTGCCCTGCCTGTTCAATATTGTGGGGTCTATTACCTTGAAGAACTTCTCAAGAATTTCCGTAAGGGTGATGACCGCCTCATCATACTTGACCAGTACGGTCTCAGCGTGACCGGTCCTTCCCGTGCAAACCTCATTGTAGGTCGGATTTTCCTTTATCCCATTGGCATAGCCCGCTTTAGTGGATATCACGCCCTTCTTCCTTGAAAAATATTCATCCACACCCCAGAAGCATCCGCCTGCAAGTGCTATTTCCTTCAATTTAACCACTCCTTCCGTTTATTACAATTGTACCAAATGTATTGAGCAAGTGCCATGGGTCCGAAAAGCAAGATATCCTTCACCAATTTCTATGCATACTTCATGAGAAAAATACTTCCAACTTTCATAATCATAATATTTGCTGCCTTAATTCTCACTTTCAGCAACATATACTATACAAAGAGCTCTTTCAATACACAAACTATTATTTTGTTATTTTCTTCGCAATATGGCATATTTCCTTCGTCTTCTTCTTTTTTATGAATCTTGACTTGCATTTACAATGCTGAGATAATTAAACCATAAGAAAACGGAGGTGCGAAATGAGCATTATAAAAGAACTGTTCGTTGCCATAGCAAAAGCTTTTGCAGAGGATGAAAAGATGCCTTCGGAGTTCAGGAATCTTGAACCAAAGGCAATCATAACTCCATCGGAATATTATTCCGCCAACTAAAAGTAAAAAGATCACTGCGATACGGACAGCCGTATCGCAGTTTTTTTGCAGAAAAATTTTTCAACATAATATAACCCAGCCGGTCTAATATTTCACAATTATTTCAAATTAAATTTTAATGACCGTTAAATTACTCGAATACAAAATATATATGAACCATAAGGGTTTTCTTCATTCGACAATAATTTTCGATTAACAATAAGTTCACACCAATGGCTTACAAATTTTTTATTTACAATTAAAATTAAATTTCATTCAAAGAATGTGCACCATTTAATTTTTTCTGGTAGTATAAATTTACCGAAAAGGTGATACTCCGTTAAATCAGGTGCACATTACTTGCTTCCATCGGTGTTGGATATAATTAGATTTAATAAACAGGGGATTCTGAAAATGAAAAAATATAAGATAATATCGGCAGTTCTTTTAATGTCGCTATTGGTTTCATCATGCACAATCGCAGAAAAAAAGGTTGCTCCCGTGGCAGACGGTGATCTGAAGGTCTATGGTCAGGAAACTAAAGCCGAACTCAAAAGACTTCCTTATGTACATTATTCCAAGGAAGACAAGGACATGGTCCGCCTTCTTGAGAGAGTGAAGGCAGAACCTGTTTCGCCCGCGACAACAGAAGTTCTGGCAGCTGAAACACCGGCTTCCGAGCCGGCTGCCAAAGTTACAGCTGCACCTAGCGCACCGGTAACGACTTCCGCAAAGAAGAAGACCAGTACAGCTCCCGCTCCGACTCCTGCTCCTGCTCCTGCTCCTGCTCCGGCTCCGGCTCCAGCACCGGCACCAGCTCCTGCTCCAGCACCAGCTCCGGCTCCAGCACCGGCTCCGGCACCAGCCACACCATCCT
>DIXH01000019.1 GCA_002428605.1 Clostridiaceae bacterium UBA6085 | reverse complement strand
CAAATCTTAGCATGACTCCGCCAATCATTCCCATAACTATCGGCAAAGGTAGGAACTTCATTACCTTCCCAATCAATCCTGATAATCCTAGCAAAAGAACTATAATCCCAGCCATTATGAAGGCTCCAGCCGCCTCGTTGAATGTGAATCCAATCAATGAAGTCGCAAGCATCGATGCTCCAGGAATAGAAAAAGCTCCCACAATTGGCTGCTTGTAGTACAGGGCCATTAAAAGACTAATCAAACCGCCAAATACATATATTCCAAATATCCAGGATACAGTCTGTTCAGTAGTATATCCAGCACTTGTGCTAGCTTTAATTGTCACAAGTGCAGGTCCTGTACATCCGAATACAGCTGCCACAAATCCTGCGGTTATAGCCTTTGAGTTTAGATACTTTTTGAGGTCCTTAAGACCAGATTTAAATCCTGGTCCCTCCTCGATTAGTCTTCTTTTGTTGGATGCCGCTGTTACACTGCTCATTCTTTTACTCCTCATTTTTTATTTGACCTGTTGATAGAGCGAACTTGGGAATTTAATTTTGATATTATCCAGGTTGCTACAGTGTTTATATATTGACAAACCGATGAGGGCATCTCAGTTATTCTGCATTCGGAATTGACGCCCTCATTCGCTTGTGCAAACATAGCTTAAACTATTTTAATTTCAGCTTGTCAAGGATGGAGATATCCACGCCTCTTTGTTTTAGCCATTTTGGCAGCAGTATCTTATCAACTTTTTCACTTACTTCCGGAGCTTTCTCAACAAGGAACTCAGCTAAGGATTTACTAACATTCATTCCAGCCATTGCTCCATCGAATATTAAAACCTTATCAGTCCCTGATGCATTATATGCAAAATTCATTGCAGCTTCAGCTGTTTTCACTACGCTAGCATATGTCATATAATCCTGATTTAGCGGATCCGTATCGAACAAGTCGCTTTGTGTCTGACCAACCACAAGAGTAGGGATATGCTTTGAGAAAAATGCAGATGGATAACCTAGCCACGCGTAGTTATGAACACAGATCTTCACAGCAGGATTCATCGGAGGAATGCTATCAAGCATAGGTTTCTCATGTTTGTTATAGAAGGCCTCCGTATACCATGTGTATGCCGGTAGTGGAGTTTCCATATCATATAAATCAGTATTTGCACCCACAAAATTCCCATAAATTACCCCTGCAGAGAATACGTATGGTACTGGGCAGGGGAAGTCAAGAGCGACAATGCATTCGTCAATTTCACCGAACAGTGTCATTATTTTGCCGTAGTACTGACAACCCAGGAAGGTAGCCCTTTCATTCAGAGCATATAGATCCGCATCAGAGTCTACTCCAATGATCCCATGAGGACCAACGTTCAAAAAGGAAGCAAAGGCAAATTTACTCTGAACAAATTCCGAGTCAAATATTGCTCTTGCAGTAAAGTTTGCTGCTCTTGGCCCTAAGTTCTGATGGTATGTGCTTCGTGTCTCTATTCTTGCATATGACATGCCAAAAGGTTTAACCGCCTTGTCAACCTGTCTGTGAAAGTGGACTTCACGTACATCTGTATGATGTGCATGAATAATCCATGTTGCATCGTATACTTTTTTCAAGCCATACAGTGTACCAATTTCCGTCTCAATGGGAATACCTTCATCAACAGGGGCCATTCCTATTGCTTTTCCATTGAAGTATGTGTCTAGACCATATCTCTTGATGTATTCTTCGGTTTCTCTGAATCTCATTCCAACACCAGCTCTTAACCGTATGTTTGTACAACCTGTCTTTTCAGAGACAACATCCTTGATTGCTTTTAGAAGTTCAGCATATGGCTGGCCACCATAGAGAGTGAATCCATGATGAGATGCAAGTATGTTTACTGTATGCTCTGGCTTGATCTTGCTCATGTCAATCTGCCTCAGCGACTCGACTGCAGCACTATATACTTCCTTTATCGCCTCTTCATTGTTATCTGTTGGGAAAATTGTATCTGGTAGATCCGGGAAAATTTCCTTAAGTTTAATCGATACCATGCCTGGCATTTCGGAAATCCTTGTTTTAACAAGCTTCGGATCAATTCCATACTGAGACGCCTTAGGCTCTATCGGTCTGATTGGTGCATGTAAAAAATTCTCCATATTTCTCTCCTTTCAATTCCTTCAAGACCTAACTATTCTTTGTATGAACTATTTCATCAAGAAGCTTCCTATCCTCTTCAAAATAGAACCCTCTGCTGCCATATTTTTCCTTAACTTTATCTGGTATTGTCCATGCAGTTGCAGTTGTACCATACCACTGCCAGCCACCTTTAATCGGAACTAGTTCATTACCTGCAGCTTCTACCATTCTAAGTAGTGGTTGAATGCACTCGATAGTACAACCTGTACGCATTCCGGTCATTGCAGAGACTTCTTCAGGCGTCTTAGCCCCACTTATTAGAGCGGCTGCAACCTCTTCGGCTCTGACTCCTACGCAATAACAGAGAGTCTGCTGAGGATTAAGGTGTGCTTTCTCGCACATTTCCCTGATTTCATCTTGGTCAAACTTCGAGATATCTACTCCAATTTGAATCGGTTCATCTCTTTTCACCATCTTTATTGCATAGAAGGGGCATCTTTGTTCACAGTTGCTACAGCCTGTGCACGCATCACTGTCAACCTTCGCCTTCCGATCGACGACTTTAATTGTAAGCACAGGACACACTTTTTCGCATATCTTGCATCCTGTACAAACATTTTCGTCAACAACGGCAAGCATTGTAATGTTTTTCATCTTGTTCCTCCTTTATTTGTGAGTTGAAGTTCAGGTTATTGTCTTCTATATAAACGGTTTTAATGAACCGATATATCACTTATGATGATGAAATCTTTTATTAGCAATCTTTTCAGCTAACGCATTTGCCAAAAGCCCAGCTGTGGTATTCTTATCATAATTTGACTCTATTGCATTCATTAGAACTTCTGTTGCTACTCTCACTTCATCATTCGGTCCAGGAAGGGATACAATCATTGTTGGTCCGATCGTTCCGACAGCTATCCTAACCCCATCCTTGACATGTCTGCCCGTACCTTGTTTGAATTTTACAATATATGGTGTTGCAGCATCCGGATCAACTTCGAGCACACTCTCAACCGTTTTGTCTTTATCTTCTGCACCTACCCCACCTGTAGTTATTATCAACCCATAAGCTCTTGACACTGCGTCAGATATTTTGTATACCATCTCGTCGAAATCATCCTCAATAATATCTCCTACAGTTACATTGAATCCTTTTTCTTCCAAAATCTTTTTTAAATATGGTGTATTTGTATCTTCAATCATATTTTTCTTTAACTCAAAACCAGTTGGGAATACTATCGCCCTTTTAGAAATCTTCTCTCTCATTTCCTGTACCATAGAATCTACATTTTTGCTTATTTCTGCTGGATTTACAGTATTAGCACATATCATGCCCAATATTCCGTTTGAATGTATGTATGTCTCGTCTGTTATTGTAATTCCATCAATCCTGGATATTGCATCGAGGAGCTCCTTCTCTTTTCCAATGATGTTCTCTGTAGGGATGTCCTTCTCAAGGATATCTAAAGTTATATGCTCCAGTCTGACATCAACTACTAGAACCTTACTACAATCTATACCAAACACTTTTGCAGTTTCATTTGCAATATCCGTTAAATTTGCATTCGACAAGAAAATATTGTTTATCCAAAGTTCAGTTTTTTCCAGTAGGTTTATTCCCATTTCATTCACCTTTCATATCTATAGATACATCTAATTTCATATCAAGTAATAATGCATCCACAATTTCCTTCCCAATACACAGTGCTTCAATCTTGTAACTACAAAGTTCTGGTATATCGTCTATCTTTATTCCACCAGAGAAAGCTACCTTTACTTCTCCACCCTTCCCAGTAGATTCAAGCGTCTTAAGGCATTCTTCTAAATCATCAATATTCCCACTATCAACCATGAGCAAATTACATCCACCTTCTATAGCCTCTAACGTTTCCTCTACAACGGACTTATCTTTCCCCTTTATTTGAATTACTTTCACAAGGTTGTCTAGTTCATCTACCGATTTAAGTGCATCTTTTATTGATCCAAGCATTCTAATATAATTTTTATCCAGATAAACCATAGGAGTACGGCTAATCCTTACATCTGCTCCTCCAGTAGCAATTGCCTTGCGTATGGAACCCTTTATTTCATTAGGCATTTTCTTCAATGAACCTGAAACAATTCTTACACGTCCGTCAGCTAATCTCACTGCTCTTCTCGATGCGGTTGCTATTCCTGAAAATTTGGACATGCACCCAATAATTCTATCTTCTGCAACAGTAATCTGCTTGGGACTTCCTGAAACCCAGGCTATCTTATCACCTGGATTAAGTTCATCCCCTTCATTTTTGTAGAATCCAATTTCGATGCCAATTTCCAAAGCCGCTTTTTCAGCCTCATCTATTCCTGAAAGACATCCACCTTTCTCAGCTGTTATTGAAGCTATAATTTTGCGATCAAAAATTCCTTTGAAAATAGTGTCCCTAATATCGTTCATTTTTCATCCCTTTCGGCATTGCTGAATGCCATTTTGAATTGCAGAAATAATTTATGGGGTTACTACCCCTATATTAAATCGTTTCCAAACTTCGTAATTGTATCATAAAAAACTGAATCAAAATAGTAATTTCAATATCCATTTATCTTGTGAAATATTATCCCAGGCTCCGAGTCCCATGAAAGTTCCATTTGACTAACCTGAAACCAAATCGGTAAATTGATAGTATTCTCCGCACCTTCGTAAGCTTATCCACAAAAGCTTAAAACATATATTCAGCATTACTGAACGCCATTCTCATTCGTGTTGTGCAATTAAGTGCATTTCTGCACTTAACTATCCTTCATAGCCTAATTTTCTTGAAATTTCTTTTGCTGCTTCAGTTACAAGTTTTATTGCACTGTCCTTTTTGGCATCTGTCATCCTTATCGTCGGTCCTGAAGTGCTTATAGCATACTTGACATTTCCAAACCTATCGAATATTGGTGCAGCTACGCAGCAAAGACCCTGTGTATACTCTTCATCATCAATCGAGTAACCCCTCGACTTGATTTTACTTAATTCTACTACGAGTTCCTTTTTATCCGTAACTGTTTTTGGTGCTCTCTTATCAAGGTTCTCAGGAAGATGCCTCTGTACTTCATCATATTCCAAATTAGCAAGTATAGCCTTCCCAACTCCTGTACAGTACGCTGGTATCCTTGAGCCTATCTTCGTTATGATTCTAATTGATTGATTCGATTCTTTTTTTCCAATATATACGACATCTTTGTCATCTAACAAACACATATGTACTGTCTCTTCAAGCTTGTTGCACAAATCAGCAAGGAATGGTTCTGCAATTTCATTCACATCCATACTATTTGAAACTATCGCTCCAAGCTCCATCAAGCCAAGTCCTAACCGATACTTTTGACTCCGCTCATCCTGAGAAATCAAGCCATGATATTTTAGTGTGCTTATTATGCCATGGATTGTGCTCTTATTGATGTCAAGTCTTTCAGAAATTTCAGCTAAGGAAAGTTCCTTCTCCTTTTCCGAGAAACATTTCAATACCATTACTGCTCTGTCAATTGATTGTACTCTTCCAGTTCGATCCATAAATCTCATCTCATTTCCTGTTATGTGATTATAGTAACATAATGAAAAGGTTTTGTGAATATGTTTACACGAAATATTTCGCATTGTCAAATACCATTCTCGAATTTTGATGTATCACTAATATCGTCTTCTACTCCTCAGATTTCATTTAGCATATCAACTTCCATGTGTAGAATTGTTCACAGATTTGTTTATAGAAGTATGTCGTATTTTAATGATTACAGACTATCCTCAAGGTGAAGGAAGGCTATCGCAATCAGGAGATGATTAAGATGAGGACCTTGAAGCTAAATGGAAAGATAAGCCGGATTTCAAGTTCCAATCATGAAGTCCGGACTGATAAGCTTGCCTTTGGCAATCTGTTCTGGCTTTTTCTCGTTTTCTGCCTTGTTGGATACATATTCGAGACTCTGATTGCCTTCTTGGAGTTTGGGTCATTTCAGAGCAAAGCCGGCCTGATTTATGGTCCTTTTTCGCAAATTTACGGAATTGGAGCACTCCTATCTGTTCTTCTTTACAGACTCGTCAGGAACAGCACTCACCTTGCCCAGTTTCTTTTCTATAGCACAACCGGTTTGATTTTCGAATTTTCTGCCGGAATCCTGCAGGAAAATATCCTTGGAAGCTACTCCTGGGACTACTCTTCACATATCCTGAGCTTCGGCACAGGCAGGACAGACATTCTCTATTCACTTGTCTGGGGATTGTCCGCCATGCTAGTCGTGTACAAGGTATATCCCACGGTCTGCAGGATCTATGACAGCGTAGGAAGAAGGACTTCATCATTGGCCACTCTTGTATTTTGTGCCTTGTTGTCTGCTGATGTGCTTATCACAAGCCTTGCTGTAGCAAGATATTCAGAGAGGCATTACGGGGATCCGCCTTCAACCTCCATTGAGGCTTATCTGGACTTACAGTACCCAGATGACTTCATGGAAAGGACATTTCCCACAATGCTTTTCCTGGAAAAGTAAGCAATATGATTTCTATTATATGAAGACACCATTGGTGTAGAGCATGGTGAAGTTACCAGGGTAATCCTCCTCCATATGGAGATGGGCGAAATACCAGTGCCTGAACCCTGTCAGCTGCTTAACCCTTTCAAGGTAAAGGTTCAGTTCCTTTTCGGGGTCGTGGTTAGGGAATATCATGTTCATCACAGACTCAGGAGCAGCATGGGTTATTATGTAGTCCACGCTGAAGCCATGCTTTTCAAGATTCCTCATCCCTTCCTCATACTCCGCAAGGCTCGGCATTTCCTCCTTCCACCAGGATATACCCTCCCTTCTAAGGTATTTGTCTATACTGTAGCCTCCCCCGAACGTGAAGAATTTCTTACCTTCAATAGAGTATACCTGCCCCCTCATAAGATGGATGACATTTTCCCGTATGACATGGACCTTTCCACCGTTCCACATCTCCAGAGGGTACTTGAAAAGCGTATCGAAGTTCTCATGGTTTCCGTCTATGAATAGCACTGTATAAGGAAGCTTCGCTAAAGTATCAAGGAAATTCCTTTCTCTCTGGTCATTTTGGAACACGAATCCAAAATCTCCGGCAACTATGAGAAAATCCCCTGCCCCCAGCTCCTTGAGATAAGGGCTCCTATCCTCATCGAACCTCCACTCCCATCCGTGAACGTCTCCTGTAATGCAAATCATGGCAATCACTTCCTTAACTATATTCATAGGTATTATACCTGATTGTCAAAAACACAGACAATTTGACATAATTAAACTTGCCTGCACTCCTCAAAGTGATACAATTAATAATAGCAACAGCAAGGGGGAAGGTTATGGAAGGTTTTCTAAAGATGGCAGAGATCCAGGGAGTGCTCCTTGTATATCTGATTGTGGGCTTCATAGCCAGAAAGGTCAAGATCATAACACCGGAGACAAGGCCTAGCTACACTAACTTTGTCATCTACATACTCCTTCCGTGCATGATCTTCATGTCATTCTCAGAGAAGCTGACAAGCGAGCAGCTAAGGTCAACGATCATACTCCTTCTGATCTCATTCACTGTAGCCATCTTCTCATACATCCTTGGAAAAGTTATCTTCAGGAACTATCCCTACAGGAGAAGGAGCATTCTACAGTATGGTACCCTGATAAGCAACTCCGCCTTCGCAGGAATGCCGATGATCTATTATGCCTATGGAGAACTGGGCCTCTTCTACGCATCCATATACATAATCCCATTGAGGATACTCATGTGGTCGGCCGGCATATCTCTCTTCACTGAGGCTGATTTCAAGACCAAGCTGAGAAACGTCATCTTGAATCCCGGGATAATTGCAGTGGAGCTCGGTGCCGCAAGGATGCTCCTACAGATAGCAATACATCCGAGCCTGTCAACCGCACTCAAGAGCGTAGGCAATGCAACAATGCCCATGTCCATGATCCTGATCGGAACCATCCTTGCAGAAATAAGCGTCCGTGACCTTGTTGACAAGGATGTTGCATTCATGACGGTCCTGAGGCTTATCCTCCTGCCGGGAATTGTCCTCCTTGCGCTTAAGGCGATCGGAACAGATCCTCTCATTACTGCAGTGACCGTACTCCTGACAGGAATGCCAGTCGGCAGCACAGCTGCCATACTTGCAGAAAAATACGGGGCTGACTTCAGCTTCGGTTCAAAGATAGTGTTCACGACGACCATCCTTTCACTGATAACAGTCCCAATACTTTCAATATTTCTATGAATATGCTGCGAGGACCCGTCTGATTCAGACGGGTCCTCTTCATAAGGGGATTTTCGTTATCTTTTGTACTTCAAAATGCTTTTGTTTTTCCCGGGCAAAAAGCTGCGGCTTCTCATTTGTCCACCATTATCCTATGTTTCAGCATTAATGGCCATTGGCCCGAAATAAGCTATACTGTCATTCTTTCCTCATGCTTCTTCCCGTTTTTCATCGACTTGTTTATGGCATCGATGAACGCCTTGATGCTCGCTTCCACGACATCAGTGCTGACGCCCTTTCCATTGTAGGTATACTCGCCTGCCTGAACCTTGACTGTAGCCTTGCCCATGGCATCCTGACCTTCTGTGATGCTGTGCAGAGTATAGTCAAGAAGCTCGATTTCCTTCCCGACGATCTTCTCCACAGCCTTGAAGGAAGCATCCACAGGTCCGTCGCCATTCTCCACTGCCTCCATGGTCTCATTCTGTTTCCTGACCCATACTGTTGCCTCTGAAGGTCTGCCCTTCCTGCTGACTATGTCGAACTTCTCAAGCGTGAATTCCTGGTCGTTCTGGTCGTCCCTTTCGATGATCGACACGATATCTTCATCGAAAACCTGCTTCTTCTTGTCTGCAAGGATCTTGAATTCCTTGAATGCTGCATCGATATCCTCATCACTCAGCTCATAGCCCAAAGACACTATTCTGTCCTTGAACGCATGCCTGCCTGAATGCTTTCCAAGCACCATCTTGGAAACGTTAAGGCCTACGGATTCCGGAGTCATTATCTCATATGTGCTCCTGTTCTCAAGCATTCCGTGCTGATGAATCCCGGCTTCGTGGGAAAATGCGTTTGCTCCTACGATCGCCTTGTTCGGCTG
Source organism: Clostridiaceae bacterium UBA6085 (assembly GCA_002428605.1). Classification (GTDB taxonomy): domain Bacteria; phylum Bacillota; class Clostridia; order Clostridiales; family Clostridiaceae; genus Youngiibacter. Next base: position 6,455 of record DIXH01000019.1, on the reverse strand, counting down.
TACGGCGACACCCGTTATTGAAGTCAGGAGTTTGCTCGCCTTCATGATCTGAGTTGTATCCAGCCTTGTTATCGCATTGTAGTAATCCCTTCTTGTTGCGAGGGCCATTACGATTTCCTCAAGGGATGCATTGCCAGCCCTTTCCCCTATTCCATTCATGGTGCATTCCACCTGGTCGGCTCCTGCCATTACTGCATAAAGGGAGTTTGCAACTCCTAATCCAAGGTCGTTGTGACAGTGGACTGAGATCTGCGCCTTGTGTATGTTCGGTACGTTCTCCCTGACATCCTTCACCAGGTTGAACATCTCGAATGGTGTTGCGTAGCCAACAGTATCCGGTATGTTTATGACAGTCGCTCCTGCATCAATAACATCCTTTATTATCCTGTAGAGGAACTCCTTCCTGGACCTTGTAGCATCCTCGCAGGAGAACTCGACATCGCTTATGAATCTCTTTGCGTACTTCACGCCAGCCACAGCACTCTCGACAACCTCATCAGGAGTCTGCTTCAGCTTGTATTTCATATGTATGTCCGATGTCGCTATGAACGTATGTATCCTTGGGCTCACAGCATCCTTCAGTGCCTCGTAGGAGCTCCAGATGTCCTTCTCGAGAGTCCTCGAGAGCGAAGCAACAGTAGAATCCTTGATTACCCTGGCTATTTCCTTGACCGACCTGAAATCCCCGGGAGATGCTATGGCGAATCCTGCCTCGATGATATCGACCTTCAAGGCTTCCAGCTGCTTTGCCATAACTATCTTCTCTTCAAGGTTCATGCTGCAGCCTGGTGACTGTTCTCCATCCCTTAATGTCGTATCGAATATTCTTATCATCTTCTCCATCTCATACCTCCATGATTTGACTTTAGTTACAGAATTATGATTCCAGTCTTTAGTTTTATTGACGTCTCAATTTGCCTAACCGGCCTTTGCCGGCGTTGCCTGCCTCAGCTGCCAAAATTGCGAAAAGTTTTTATATCCCTGTTATTAAATTATTATGTTTTGTTTTCTTATGTTCGATCCTTACAGATGATGGCTTTCGATGCCTCCCTCTCCACTTGCTTGTAACAAAAAACCCGCTCCTTGGGATACAATTACTTGTATCCCAGGAACGGGTGATATACCGTGGTACCATCCTGGTTCGCCCCCTGTTTTGGGAGCCTCTGTCAGATCGGGGAAATTCCCTAATCCCGTGCATTATAACGTATGCACATGCCGTAAAGAGCTACTTGAGTGTTCACCCTTTCAGTTCAGGAGTGAGTTATGTTCCAGTCTTCACTCCGGCTTTCAGCAAGCGCCGGATCTCTGCAGAGAAGATTTGGAGTTTTTTCTCCGTCACAACCTTTTTAGATATTATTGATACTTTACCTTGATTCTCAAAATAAGTCAACACCATTTTTGACTATTCGGCAAATTATTGTTCATTTGTTAACACAAGCATTGGGTTATGTGCACAAATGTAACAAAATACCAATCCAAATCAAAATCATTGCCAATCTGTCATTTAATCCAGTATGAGCTCATCTATGCTCTTTCCCGGAGGAACCATCGGGAATACCTTGAAGTCCTTGTCGATGACACAGTTCACGACCGTTGGCCTGCCTGTTGCAAGTGCTTTCTTAAGGACCTCATCTGCATCTTCCTTTCTTTCAAGGTTGAAGCCGACAGCCCCGAAGGCTTCGCAAAGCTTGACATAATCTATCCCTGGTCCGAGATCCGTATAGGAGTATCTCTCATCGTAAAACAGCGTCTGCCACTGCCTGACCATACCAAGCACCTGGTTGTTAATTACGACCACAACTATGGGAATGTCATATTTTACGGCGGTTATAAGCTCATTCAGGTTCATCCTGAAGCAGCCGTCCCCAGCTATGTTGAGGACTGTCTTGTCAGGGTTTCCGAGCTTCGTGCCTATCGCAGCTCCCATACCGAAGCCCATGGTGCCGAGACCTCCGGATGTTATGAGCTGCCTTGGCTTCTTGAACTTGTAGTACTGTGCCGCCCACATCTGGTGCTGTCCGACCTCCGTACAGACAAGTGCGTCACCGTTAGTCAGCTCGTATAGCTTCTCGATGACATACTGTCCTGTGAGGCCTTCCCCGACCTTAAGCGGGAATTTCTCCTTAAGGCATTCGACTTCTTCTATCCATTCCTTGTGGTCCATCTGCTCGATCTTTGCATTAAGCGCGCCGAGCACTTCCTTGATGTCACCAATCACAAAGTGGTCCGATGCGATGTTCTTGTTGATTTCAGCAGGGTCAAGGTCTATGTGCAGTATGTCAGCCTTCTTGGCGAAGGTATCCGCACGCCCGATGACTCTGTCGCTGAACCTTGCTCCTATTACGACAAGCAGGTCGCATCTCGTGATCCCGATGTTCGAGGCCTTCGAGCCATGCATACCAATCATTCCGGTGTACAGCGGATCTTCCCCCGGGAAGGCTCCGGTGCCCATGAGACTGCAGGTTACAGGCGCGTCAAGCTTCTTCGCGAACTCGAAAAGCTCCTTCTCCGCCTGGGACATTACCGCACCGCCGCCAACCATGATGAATGGCTTCTTTGCATTCATGAGCAGGTCAGCTGCATTATCCAGGTCGAACTGATTCAAAGTCTGCATTGATTTGTAGGACTTCTTAGGCTCCTCAAATGTATATTCCGTCTTCTGGGCTGTAATATCCTTCGGGATATCCACAAGCACAGGTCCGGGTCTTCCGCTTTTTGCGATATGGAAGGCTTCCCTGAGTATCCTTGCAAGATCCTTGATATCCTTGACCAGGAAATTATGCTTCGTTATCGGCAGAGTTACTCCGCAGATGTCTATTTCCTGGAAGCTGTCCTTTCCGATGAGATTGGTAGGTACATTTGCTGTGATAGCAACCATTGGAGTCGAATCCATGTATGCCGTCGCAATTCCTGTGACAAGGTTCGTAGCACCCGGTCCAGATGTCGCCAGGCACACGCCTACCTTGCCGGTAGACCTGGCATACCCGTCAGCGGCATGGGCAGCTCCCTGCTCATGGGAGGTCAGGTAATGCTTGATTTCACTGCTGTGCTTGTACAGCTCATCATAAATGTTGAGGATGGTTCCGCCAGGGAACCCGAATACAGTGTCGACCCCCTGTTCTTTCAGACACTCTATAACTATCTGTGCGCCAGTTAGCATCATATCAATCTACTCCTTTAATCGGCACTCAGCACGGCTCCCTTGCTTGCCGATGTGACAAGCTTGGCATACCTTGCTAGGACGCCCGTCCTGATCTTTGGTTCAAGTATCTTATGGGTCTCACGCCTCTTCGCGAATTCCTCATCCGTAAGCCTGGCGTTTATGGTACCCTTGACCATGTCGATATCCAGCATATCCCCTTCCCTCAGGAGTCCGATGTTTCCACCGAGGGCAGCTTCAGGAGATACATGCCCTATTGCGGCCCCTCTTGTGGCTCCGCTGAACCTTCCGTCGGTTATGAGAGCCACATCGCTGTCAAGGCCCATTCCGACTATTGCGGAGGTAGGCGCAAGCATTTCTCTCATTCCGGGTCCGCCCTTCGGGCCTTCATACCTTATAACTACAACATCGCCCTTTACTATCTTGCCGGCATAAATGGCTTCAATAGCCTCATCCTCTGAATCGAAGACCCTGCATGGGCCTGAATGTACCAGCATTTCAGGGGCTACAGCCGATTTCTTGACTACACAGCCTTCCTGGGCAACATTGCCCTTGAGTACCGCTATGCCCCCGTAGGTGCTGTAAGGGTTGTCTATGGGCCTTATTATGGTCCTGTCGAGTATCTTTACTCCCTTAAGGTTCTCCTCAAGTGTCTTGCCTGTAACAGTTATGTTGCTTGTGTCGACAAGCCCCTTTGAAGCCAGCTCCCTTATGACAGCATGGACTCCTCCTGCAGCCTGCAGGTCCTGCATGTGGTATGGTCCTGCCGGTGCCAGCTTGCATAGGTTAGGGGTCCTTGCGGACACCTCGTTAGCAAGGTCAAGAGTCAGGTCCACACCAGCCTCATGCGCAATGGCAGGTAGGTGGAGCATGGAATTCGTGCTGCATCCAAGAGCCATATCTACCGCAAGGGCATTCATGAATGTCTTCTGGTTCATGATATCCCTGGGCTTGATGTCCCTCTCAAGCATCTCCATTACCTTCATGCCGGCTTTCTTCGCAAGCCTCTCCCTTTCCGCATATACGGCAGGGATCGTCCCGTTTCCGGGAAGTGCCATTCCGATGGCCTCACTCAGGCAGTTCATGCTGTTTGCAGTATACATCCCTGAACAGGAGCCGCAGGTCGGGCATGCTGCGTTCTCGCACTCCGTCAGCTCCTCCTGAGTGATGGTTCCTGCCTTGAAGGCACCTACAGCCTCGAACATGAGGCTCAGGTCATAGTCCACACCCTTGTGCTTTATGGAAAGCATGGGACCTCCGGATACGAATACAGTCGGTATGTTGACTCTGGCCGCCGCCATGAGCATGCCCGGAACCACCTTGTCGCAGTTGGGGACCATAACAAGGGCGTCGAAGCCGTGTCCGAGTGCCATTGCCTCCACCGAGTCGGCTACAAGCTCCCTGGTCACCAGTGAGTACTTCATACCCATATGTCCCATGGAGATCCCATCGCATACACCTATCGCAGGAAACACTATCGGAGTGCCGCCTGACATCAGTACCCCGGTCCTCACCGCATCCACTATGGTATCCAGGTGCTTATGGCCTGGTACGATCTCGCTCTTGGCGCTTACTATTCCGATAAGGGGGCGTTCAATCTCCTCTTCGGTCATTCCCATTGCCTTGAATAGTGACCTGTGAGGTGCCTTTTCAGCACCCTTCTTGACACTGTCGCTTCTCATAAGTTTATTCCTCCCTTTATCAGATCCTGTCCCTGACCAGTTTTCCCATCTCTTTGGTTCCGACGAGAGTCTTTCCCTCGCTCATAATGTCGCCTGTCCTGTAGCCTTCCTCAAGGACCTTCTTTACAGCAGCCTCGATTTCAGCAGCCTCTGCATCCAGACCGAATGAGAGCCTCAGCATCATGGCAACAGAAAGTATCGTAGCTATCGGATTCGCCTTGTCCTGACCGGCTATGTCAGGAGCTGAGCCATGGATCGGCTCATACATTCCAAAAGTCGTATTGCCCATGCTGGCCGAAGGGAGCATCCCTATGGATCCTGTTATCATGCTTGATTCGTCCGATATTATGTCTCCGAACAGGTTTTCAGTGACTATGACATCGAACTGTCTCGGATTTATGACCAGCTGCATGGCGCAGTTGTCTACATAAAGATGGTTAAGCCTTACCTCAGGGTAATCCTTTGCCACTTCAAGAGTGATCTTTCTCCAGAGCCTGGATGAATCCAGGACGTTCGCCTTGTCCACGCTTGTAAGCCTCTTGTCCCTCTTCATCGCAAGCTCGAAGCCCACCTTGACTATCCTTCTTATCTCATTCTCGGTATAGAACATGGTGTCGTAAGCCCACATGCCGTTCTCATCGCTGCCTGTGTCCCTCTTTCCGAAATATGCCCCACCGGTCAGCTCCCTTACGACAACGAAATCAAGTCCGTCAGTGCCGGTTACAGCTTCCTTCAAGGGACATGCTCCGCTGAGCTCCTGGTACATTACGGCAGGTCTGAGGTTTGCAAAGAGTCCGAGCTGGTTTCGAATGCTTAAGAGCCCTGCTTCAGGCCTCAGGTTTCCAGGAAGCGTATCCCACTTCGGTCCGCCCATGGCTCCTAGCAGCACTGCATCGCTTGCCTTGCATACCTTGACTGTTTCATCCGTCAGCGGCACGCCATATTTGTCAAGTGAGGCTCCGCCTGCAAGGACCTCCGTATACACGAATTTGTGCCCGTGCTTTTCACAAACCTTGTCTAGAACCTCCATTGCCTGCTCTACCACGTCCGGTCCTATTCCATCGCCCTTTATTACCGCTATCTTCTTTTCCATGCTCACACCCTTGCCTTCCTCAACCTTTGTTGTTTATGTAGTTCACAAGGCCGTCAGCCTTGATTATCTCCTGCATGAACTCCGGGAACGCCTGTCCCTGGTAGCTCTCGCCCTTTGTCACGTTGGTTATCACACCAGTATCGAAGTTGACCTCGACAACGTCGCCGCCCTCTATCTTTTCAGCAGCCTCAACGCATTCAAGTATCGGAAGTCCGATGTTGATTGAATTCCTGTAGAAGATCCTGGCAAAGGTCTTTGCTATTACGCAGGAAACACCAGCTGTCTTAATCGCAAGCGGCGCATGCTCCCTTGACGACCCGCAGCCGAAGTTCTTGTCTGCGANNATTCAGCATCTATGTCCTCCATGCAATGGGCTGCAAGCTCCTTCGCATCGGAGGTGTTGAGATACCTTGCAGGTATGATAACGTCGGTATCGACGTTGTCTCCATATTTGAATACTTTTCCTCTAGCTAACATTCCAATACCCCCTATACATTCTCAGGGTTCGAAATGTACCCTG
>DIXH01000079.1 GCA_002428605.1 Clostridiaceae bacterium UBA6085 | reverse complement strand
ATTCTTTGTTGATCCTCCTTGATATAAATACATTTTTTATTGCCGATATCAGTTCCTCAATCAACGCATCCTGGTGTATTCACACCCGACACCCGATTGAAATTTGGAGCCCATAAGCGGGATTGAACCGCTGACCTCCACCTTACCAAGGTGACGCTCTACCGACTGAGCTATATGGGCAATTCGTTTACCTAGTAAATATTACTAGAATCGATTGCCCTTGTCAATACAAAATCTGAATTCTAAGGGCTTACATCAGGCTCATCTGGCTCTGGTCCTTGACAGTTTCCTCCTGATCCTTTGAATTGCGTTGTCTATGGCCTTTTCTTCCTTGCCGAGGTTCATTGCAATTCCCAGGTAGCTGACCCCTGAAAGGTAGAGGTTAAGGACCCTAAGCTCGAATTCAGAAAGGCTGGAGCCTATCTCAGAGTTCATTTCATTTACATTCTCCAGGCTGATGAACATATCCTCCGGGTTGTCACTCCCCGAGAATGGGATAAGCTCTATAAGAGGCTTGTCCCCCTCATCACTCCCTGAAGGCTTGCTCAGCGACACATAAGTGTTCAGTGGTATGTGCTTCTGCCTTGTGGCTGTCTTGATCGCAGTCATGATCTGCCTTTTTATGCACATCTCTGCAAACGTCCTGAATGAGGCCTGCTTATCAGAATTGTAGTCCCTTACGGCCTCATAGAGTCCGATCAGGCCTTCCTGCTGGATGTCGTCGCTGTCCGCGCCCACGAGAAAATAGCCCCTGGCCTTGTTCCTGACAAGAGGATAGTACTTTTCCGTGATAAAATCGGAGGCAGCCTTATCTCCCCTCTGTGCAAGAACCACTATTTCTTCATCAGGCATGGAACTGAAATGGCGTGTACCTGGCATATCCCACAAAGGCAAGCCCTCCTTTACCGCTGTTACCAAAATTATAGGCTTCGGATCCTTTTAAAGTCAAGGAAATCAGCCATCCCGGCGCATCTTCTCAAGCTTTTCGAGAGCCTCTTCATCAACTCTTTCCGCAAGCGTATGACGAACCTTGTCCGAAAGCTCCCTGGTCTTTTCCCTGATGCTTCTTTCAGCATCCTTGAATTCAGCCCTGAACTCCTTGGAGCTCATCCTGGTGGCCCCTCTTCCGAATATTATCTGCTGCTCCAGAGAGTCAGAGGTCACAACCAGGACCTCAACACGCTTCCCGATCTGGTCCACGCTGTGCTCTATGAAGGCATCTGCCGTTTCCCCATCCTTCGTGAACACGATTTCCACCCTGTCGAGGGTATCCCTCTTTTCACTCCCTCCAGCTACCCGGTGTGCATCAAAGACAACCACTACCCTGGAATCGTAGTAGCTTGCATAGTTCACCATGAACTCTATGAGTTTCTCCCTGGCAATGCCGAATTCAAGGTCCTTCAGCTCCTGCCAGGAATTGATGACATTGTATCCATCTATGAAAACAGTCCTCATATTAAGGCTTCACCCCTCAATTTGCTTCTAAATAAAAGTATACAGGCCGTTCCTTAAAAAAACAGCCTGTATACGCATTGATTCTCAGATTACCCGATCCCTGATTTCTGACCTTATTCTTCTATCGGAAGCCTCTGCACCATCACTTCGTACATCAGTATGCCTGCAGCTACAGATGCGTTCAGCGAGTTAAGCTTGCCTGCCATCGGGATTGAAACGACGCTGTCGCACTTTTCCTTCAAAAGCCTTGAAATGCCCTTTCCTTCGTTTCCTATGATAAGAGCCACTCCTCCTGAAAAGTCCGTCGCGAAGCTTGCGGAGTCTCCGTCCATGTCTGCCCCGTAGACGAATATCCCTTCTTTCTTGAGATCATCAACCTCTCTCGCAAGGTTTGACACCTTTGCTATGAGCATGTGGTTCACAGCGCCAGCAGATGTCTTGTAGACCGTGCTGTTCACAGAAGCGCTTCTCCTCTTGGGTATTATCACCCCATGGACTCCCGAAAGCTCAGCTGTCCTTATGATTGACCCGAGATTGTGCGGATCCTCTATCTCATCCAATATAAGGATGAATGGCTTCTCGCCCTTTTCAGCAGCCTTGTCAAGGATGTCCTTGACCTCTGAATACCTGTAGGGGGTTACATAGGCTATTACACCCTGATGGGATTCTCCGGCGCTCATGCTGTCAAGCTTCCTCCTGTCAGCCTCGATTACAGGGATCCCCCTCTCCTTGGCAATAGGTATTATCTTGTTTATCGAGCCTGAAGTATCTCCCTTTGCGACAAGTATCTTCTCAACGGTCAGCTTTGAATCGAGAACCTCCAGCACTGCATTCCTGCCGACCACGATATTCTCGTTTATCTCAGGCTCCACTGCCGGCTTTCTGTCAGCTGCCGGCTTTCTTTCCACAGGCTTCCTGTCCTCCGCCTGGCGCTTTTCAACCGGCTTCCTTGCTGCATCCCTGACCTGTGTATCACTTTTGGCACCCTTCTTCTTCGACCTGTCGAAGTTTAGTCCGTCTCTCTTAGCCATTTCATTTCACTCCTTTCATTTCTTCATGTCTCTCTTCTATCCGTTCCTCTACAGCCTTTGCTGAAAGCTCCATTATCTCCTTGAGCCTTTCTTCTTCGCCGGTAAGGAACAGATAGCCTATCAGAGCCTCGAATCCCGTTGCTCTCCTGTAGTCGATCACCTTTGCGTTTTTAGGGACGGTCATTGACTTCATGTTCCTGCCCCTCTTGTATATGTAGGCTTCCTCTTCGCTGAGCAAGCTTTCAATCACTTCCATGATATAACTCTGGTTTGCGGCTTTTACGTACCTGATGGCCTCAATGTGCAGCTTGTGGGGAAGGCTAGCATTACCTCTTCGGATTATCCTTTCCCTTACAAAGTTCTCGAATGTCGAGTCCCCTACAAACGCAAGAATAAGCGGATTAAGATTTATTGCGTCCTTCTTTTCCATCACTCTCTGCTCCTTATCAGTCCATTATCAATACAACAATAGCAATCCTTAATGCAAAAAACAAGGGACCTGGAATTCCAGACCCCTGTTTTGTAAATTCTTACTTTGAGTAGTACTCGACTATGAGCTGCTCGTTGATCACTATAGGAAGCTCTTCCCTCTGTGGATCCCTTACAAGCTTAGCCTTCCAGTTCTCGACATCTTTCTCGATGTATCCCAGCGGTGAAGCTGTGATCGTATTGAAGTTGTCAACGAAGAGCTGTGTCTTCCTTGATTTCTCCCTGAGCTCAACTACATCTCCTACATTAAGACCATAGGAAGGAATGTCGATCTTCTTTCCGTTTATGAGGAAATGTCCGTGGTTTACCATCTGTCTTGCCTGTCTGATGGAATTAGCAAATCCCATCCTGTATACCATATTGTCAAGCCTCTTCTCAAGAAGTATGAGGAGTGCTGGTCCAGGCTGTTCCTTGGACTTCATCGCCTTTTCTACGTACCTTACGAACTGCTTCTCAAGAACGTTGTAGTATGCTCTGAGTCTCTGCTTCTCGAGGAGCTGAACTCCATACTCGGAAAGCTTCTTGTCCGCTCTGCCTGTGCCCTTCTTCGCCCTGTTCATCGCCTTCGGATGTCCTACGACGTTAAGTCCAAGCCTTCTTGCCGCCTTGAAACGTGGTCCCATCATTTTTGCCATCTTTGATCTTTACCTCCAAAATAAATACTTGCCGCGGTATTTTTTCCTTTTGGATAGCCATCATTTATTCTATACCCGCCAATTGCGGTTGTCAATTTCTTTTTGCTATAAACCAAAAAGTTCATATTTGCCATTCCGATTGGTTCTGTAGGTTAATCCGCTCCTGAAGCACCCTTGCTCTTCAGCATCTTCTCAAGGCCCTCTGAAATCACCACTTCGCCTTCCATGGTAACCCAGTAGGCATAGGTATCCGGAATCGTCGCGATAAGCTTCTTGCCTGCTTCAATGTCCATCAGGAACACTGTAGTTGACAGGAAGTCAGCCAAACCAGAATTTGGTGTGATTACAGTAACAGCCTTAAAGTAGTCTCCGGGCATAAGTGTTGTAGGGTCAATGAGATGATGGTACTTCTTTTCATCAACTATATAGTACCTCTGGTAATCACCTGAGCTTACAACGCAGAGATTGTTTAGATATACGGTGTCCAGTGTAGCATCCTCTCCGACGATCGATTCATCAGGATTCTGTATTCCGACTCCCCATCTGTCCCGTATGTTGTCCAGCGGCTTGTCGAGTGCCTTAACGTTTCCTCCGGCACTGAGTATGAGTGATGTGAACCCTTTCTCCCTCATATCTTCGCCTATCATTTCTGTTGCATATCCCTTAGCGACAGCTCCGACATCCAGTCTCATCTCAGGATCCTCGAGATATACTGTGGAATTGGCTTCATCTATAATCACCTTATTTATATCCACATGCTCCATTGCCGCCTTAAGCTCATCCATTGGAGGAAGCTTGGCATTCATCGGGTCATCCATGCCTTCATTCCTGTAATCCGACCAGATCGAAAGCATTGCTCCAAGAGCTATGTTTGTCCTTCCACCTGTCTTGTCGTACCATTCCTTCGCGAACTTCAAAAGGTCTATTATCTTCTTGTCAACCTTCACAGGCTCCTTGCCTGCATTGTCGTTAATAGTCTTAAGGTTGTTTATTCCTGCATAGGTGTTGTAGATATCATAGAGCTGATGATACTCGCCGTATTGCTCCCTTATGTCCTCGTAGTATTCATTGAACTCCTCTTCAGTCGCAGTATATCCGATTACCGTAATGACGGTATCGAATGCATCGAAGAAGGTATTTGAGTATTTTGTATATGATACGGTGGGTTCAGGCTCTTTTTCACCACACCCTGTAAATATTCCTGCTGCAACGACTACTGCCATGAGTGCGATAACTAACCTTCGCATATGTCCTCCTCCTCGCCCTTCAAAGCAAGCTTTGACCACGAGTCTAATTCCTTTTGATACCGGTATATCATACCATACACCGTTACAGAGTATATCCAAATAACCTTAAAAAACCTTGAAAAATCCCGCCCGGAGAAACCTCAGGGCGGGATCCTATTGCTTATTAAAAATTATTTTGCTTTCTCAGCTGCTTCCTTGAATGCATCAAGGTATCCCTGTACTGATACAGTTACGGATGTCTTGAGCTCTGCGTCGTCTGACTTGCCTTCAAGAAGCTTCATTCCAGTTACATCAGCAACTGACTTTCCAACTGTCCATGCTGCAAGTGCATTAGCCTGCTCGAACCATTCCTTGCCTATCTTTGAAGCTGCCTTCATTCCATAGTCGTTTCCAAGTTCCTGCTTTGACTTAACAACTGCAGTCTTGTCGGAAGTTACCTTACCGTCTACGTCGTAAGCAACCTTAGTCTGTGCTACGTCGATAACTGTTCCTGCAACCTTTCCGTCCTTATCAAGTGCTGTAACTACGATAGTTGTGTCAACCTGTGCGGTTGCTCCCTTGTCTGCATCTTCGCCCTTTGACTTTGCTATTGAAACGCCCTGTCCAAGTCCGAGCTTTACAGCTCCTGCTTCAACTTCCTGTGCGTTTGCATATGCCTTCTCAAGTCCCTTTATGTAGTCCTCTACAGTGATGGTAACAAGTGAAGTAAGCTCCGGTACGTCAGGAACATTCTTGTGTGCGTCGTCCTTGACCTTAACCTTGAGTGCCTTTACTTCAGCTACAGTCTTGCCGACCATCCAGTCGCCAAGTGCTCCAGCCTGCTCGAACCACTCTTTTCCTATTGTAGTAGCTGCCTTCATTCCATAGTCGTTTCCAAGCTCAAGCTTTGTCTTGATTGGAGCCGCTACATCGGAAGTGAGCTTCATGTCCTTGTCGTAAACAACCTTAGTCTGTGCATTGTCGATGATTACGGAAAGAACCTTTCCGTCCTTGTCGAACGCTGCAGCTACCATGACTGTGTCAACCTGTGCTGTTGCACCCTTCTCAGGATCAACGTCCTTTGACTTAGCTATTGATGTAACTAATCCAAGACCTATCTTAGCAAATCCAGTCGCTGCAGGTGTAGTTGGTGCTGCTGTTGGTGCTGCTGTTGGCGCTGTGGTTGGTGTAGTCGGTGTCTTTGCTCCGCATCCGGCAAGTACGCCAAGAGCGAGAACTGCTGACAAAACGATTGATATAGTCTTTTTCATGTTTCCCTGACCTCCAAATGGTTTTTTGTTTTACAAGTCAATTTTAATATATTGTTAAGTAATCGACAAGCGATTTTGTGAAAGTTATGATATTCACAATAAACTCCATTTAAAAAATAGATTTGCTCATTTAAAACTGAAGAAACCTCCCATTTTGTTAACCGTTTTCCTGAAATATGCCTGATTTAGGAACATGTCGAACGTTTTCATTTATTATTTATTTAAAATTCGTTCATTTATTCTGACAACTTTACGTGGAACATTGTGTTTTATTTGTACATGTCCGGTGCAGTTGCCACTAAAAAAGACTACCTGTAACAGATTTGTAACATATGTCAGTAAATTCGTTCGATAACCTTGTATATCAAAGGCAAAGCAGGTGACCTTGCTTTTCCGCGATTTGTTTCGTAACATTGTTAAATGAAATCAAACTAAAGGGCAGAAAAACCGGAAGCCCTGGAGCTTCCGGTTCCCGAATTGCTATTTCCTTATCGACCATCTTACTCCCTGCGGAGTATCCTCAAGTACTATCCCTCTTGCTGAGAGCTCATCCCTTATGCTGTCAGAAAGCTTGAAGTTCTTATCCTTCCTTGCCTGCTGCCTCTTCTCGATAAGCTCCTCGACCTCTCTCTCGAGGGATCCACCAACTTCGTTCTGCATGATCCCTATGGGCTTGCCAAGCTCCCGGAGGACAGACATTGCATAATCAATTGTCCCTTTTCCTGAAGTCTCGTCGATGCCAGTATTGATTTCCCTAATGAGTTCGAATATCACGGATATCGCATCCGCTGTATTGAAGTCGTCGTCCATCTTCTCAATATACCTGGCCTTGTATGCATCAATCATCTCAACAGTCTTCGGATCAGTTCCCTCTGAAGCTGATGCAAGGAAGCCATTCAGCCTTGTAAGTGCATTGTACATCCTCTCAAGCGATGCCTTGGCAGAATCAAGAAGCTCCATAGTGAAGTTTATCTGGGTCCTGTAATGGCCAGACAGCATGAACAGCCTTACAACCTCATTGTCGTATTTTTCAAGTATCTCCCTTGCGGTAAAGAAGTTGTTAAGTGACTTGCTCATCTTCCTGTTGTCAACGTTGACGAACGCGCCATGCAGCCAGTATCTTGCAAAGGTCTTTCCGGTCCTTGATTCAGACTGAGCTATCTCATTCTCATGATGAGGGAAGACAAGGTCTGTTCCACCTGCATGTATGTCTATGGTCTCACCAAGGAGGTCGTACGCCATGCATGAGCACTCTATGTGCCATCCGGGCCTTCCCGGTCCCCACGGGCTTTCCCATGAAGGCTCACCAGGTTTTGCAGCCTTCCAGAGCGCGAAATCCATAGGGTCCTTCTTCCTCTCGTCTATCTCGATCCTAGCGCCTGACATCAGGTCATCGAGGTTCTGTCCCGAGAGCTTTCCATATTCATTGAACCTGACTGTGGAAAAATATACATCGCCATCTGTTTCATAGGCATAGCCCTTTGAGATCAGCTCTGATATGAACGTTACCATTTCACTGATGTATCCCGTCGCTCTGGGATTGACGGTAGCCCTCTTGATCTTGAGCGCATCCGCGTCCCTGTAGTACTCAGTTATATATTTGTCCCCGAGCTCCTTTACGGTAATGCCTGTATCATTGGCCTTCCTTATCATCTTATCATCTATGTCAGTGAAGTTCTGCACGAACTTGACCTCGAAACCCCTGTACTCAAGGTATTTCCTTATAGTATCGAATATGATGAAGGTCCTTGCGTTGCCTATGTGGAACAGGTTGTAGACAGTAGGTCCGCAGACATACATCCTGACCTTCCCCTCTTCAATCGGCACGAATTCCTCTTTCTTCCTGGTAAGGGTGTTGTATACCTTCACCGCAATCACTCCTCGCGTTTTACTCAAATATCATTTTATCATCTATCCCTGAAGGATTTCCACCAATTCATCAAAGTTGACCTTTGTTATTTCGCCGTTTCTCGACTTATATTCAAAAATCCCTTCCTCCAGCCTGTCTCCTACGATCACCCGGTGCCTGACGGACATCAGGTCGCAGTCGAAAAGCTTTGACCCGAGCCTCTGGTTCCGAAGGTCAAGAAGAACCCTGAAGTTCCTTTCCTCCAGCTTGTCATGGAGGTCCATGGATCTCTTTGCAAGCACCTCATTCCGGGCATCTGACGGAATCACAGCAACCCCGAATGGAGCAAGGCTCGCTGGCAGGTTCACGCCCTTGTCATCAGAAAACATGCTGGCAGCCGACAGAATAAGCCGGTGAAGGTTCAGGTATCCGAAGCGGACAGGTGAATAATTTGGTCTTCCATCCTCGCCTGATGTCCTCATGCTTTCCCTCAACGTCCTTACATTACCTGTGACATGGCCCTTAACGTATTTGCCGGACCTTGAGAAATCACCCTGCTCTCCGGTAAAGTCACGACCGGGAACTACGTTCTGGAGATGATAGCCTGTTTTGTTGGCACCTGCTATATACCCTTTTCCTCTGATCACACCCTGGTGGACAAGTATCCTCACATCCTTGAGACCCACAGGACCTGAAAACCCCGCATCAGATGAGGTCAAACGCCTTATGTCAGCCTCTGTCATAGGCTTCAGGGATGAATCCGTAATATCCAGGTATGTGCTGACCTTTTCAATATCGACCTCATTGTCCCCCGGGACTACCACAGCCACGTGCATGTCACCATATGAGAGAAGCACTGTCTTCAGGATATCCTTCCCGCTGCAGGAGAAGAAGTCCCGAAGCTCCGCGATGGTCCTGACATCAGGGGTCTCAACAGGCTCAGCCCTGCCGGCACTTTCTGAGTATGGTACAGGGACTTTGGGGCTTTCTATGCACACGAGCTCTGTTCCCCGCCCTTCACTTTCGTATACTATGATCCCCTCGTGCCTCATTCCATTCAAGCCCAGCCTGCCCAGACAATCATCCACGGCATCAAGAACAGTGCTTTCGGCTGCACCCGCATACGCGAATGCAAGAACCGGATACGAAGGGGATGACCACATGGAATCTGTCACCCTGTGGCCGAAAAGGACATCTGAAATGCTGAAGACCCCTGATGGCAGATCCCTGTATGAGCGGACATTGGTGTTCAGATAGCCTGTCATCGACTCCCTCATCCCGCTGATCCCAAAGCAGCCGGGAAGTGAGATCCTCTTCGCTCCATGCACTTCCATCGACCCTGCAAGAATGTCCTTCACCCTTTCAAGAAGCATTGTACCAATCGTCGTATATATGCATCCGTTAACGGAGCTTCTTATGAACCCGCCTCGATACAGAAGAGTCTCTTCTGTTCCGGAATATGTTCCATCATCCCTTGATGTCCTTGCTGACAATTCCTCTATCCTCACTATGAATCACCCTTTACTGAATTTCTTGCCCTCTGCCTTTTCACGGCTCCAATTACAGACCTCGCAAGAAGGTACAACAACACCAGTATCCACTGGACTATTGCGAACTCCGACGCGATATCGGCTCCAAGCACCCCGAAAACAGGAGTGAAGCTGTATATGCCCTGGGTAACAATCTTTGCGATACATGCAGAACCTATGATGGCAGCCTTTCCATACCCAGCAAGCACAGCACCCAGTATCACCGCTTCATCGGGCATTACAGGGAGTATGAAGAGTGCCAGCACAATTGAGGCATGATGCCTTCCAGCCGCTTTCCTGAACCTTTCCACATGCTTCATGCTTACAACCCTGTCGATCAGGGCATCCTTGAAATATGATGCAATGAAGGTCATTAGCGTTATTCCTGTCATCGTTCCTGTATACCCGATCAAAAAAGCTGGCCATGGACCGAAAATCGTGCTCCCCGCCATTGTTGTCACAGCCTCCGGAGTTGGCATGAACAGAGGCTGGATCACGTTGACCAGGAAATAGGTCCAGAGCCCCACTTGCGGATTCTGTCTGAAATAGGCCTCAAGGTCAGCTTCCGATGCGAATACAGCAAACCTTGAGACAAGGAATGCCAGAACAGAGAGCAAAAGCACAAGTGACATGTATGCCAGTGCAGCCAGTGCTGCCAGTTCATGGCTCCTCCTGCCGGAATGCCTTGATACAAGGAAGATCGCAAGAACGATCATTATTATCCCGGTGAAGCCTGCCTTCCAGTACCATGCCATCGGAAAACCAATCAGATATATCATAAGGATGCTGAAAGCAGAGAAGAACAAAGCCATCCTGAGCTTCCTTCCCTCCGGGGCTTCCTTTATTGAAGTATAGATCCCCTTCCTATCCTTAGCTTCTTCATTCGTCATGTCCAAATCCCACCCTTACCATAGTATAAGTATACCCCCAGCAAACATTTTAGACCACCAACATTACGATACGCTTAAGTTCTTGAGGCTTTCCGCTGATGCACCGGCATAGTCTGATAACCGGAAATCATGACGCTGAAATAAAAGAACCCCCGGACGGGGGTTCTGAAGCGATCATGATCATTATACTGTCTCAGTCCTTGCTCGTGCAGGGAACCAGTGCTTCGTATTATTCGCTATCTTGACAAGCATAAGCATTACCGGCACCTCTGTCAGAACTCCTACGACTGTAGCAAGTGCTGCAGGCGACTCGGTACCGAACAGGGCGATTGCCACAGCCACGGCGAGCTCGAAGAAATTCGAAGCGCCTATCATTCCGGCAGGTGCCGCGACATCATGTGGAAGTTTAAGCTTTTTGGCTGCCAGGTACGCTATGAAGAATATGAGGAAGGTCTGGATCACAAGAGGTACTGCTATAAGTGCTATGTGTGTCGGGTTCTGGAGTATTACCTCACCCTGGAACGAGAACAGGAGTATAAGTGTAAGGAGAAGTCCTGCAGTGGTCGCATGGTCGAACTTCTTCACGAACACGTCATCGAAGTACTCCTGCCCGTATTTCCTGACCACATGTATCCTTGTAAGCATACCTCCGGCAAGCGGAATGACAACGAAGAGTATAACCGATATGAACAGTGTCTCCCATGGTACTGTGATGTTGCTGACTCCCAGAAGGAACTTCACTATAGGTACGAACAGAAGAAGTATGATAAGGTCGTTGGTAGCGACCTGGACCACGGTATATGCCGGATTCCCTTTGGTCAGCTGGCTCCAGACGAACACCATTGCTGTGCAGGGTGCAGCCCCGAGAAGTATTGCCCCTGCGAGGTAATCTGTCGCAAGGTCACCCGGTATGTAAGACTTGAATATCACGAAGAAGAACAGGTACGCTATGGCATACATTGTAAAAGGCTTTATGAGCCAGTTTACAACCCATGTCACGTACAATCCCTTTGGATTCCTTCCTACGTTCTTTATGCTCTTGAAGTCGACCTTCATCATCATCGGGTATATCATTACCCAGATAAGTATCGCCACAGGAACTGATACATTTGCATATTCGAACTGTCCGAGGAACTCAGGTACCGCCGGCAAAAATCTTCCTATCATAACCCCAGCTGCCATGCAAAGGGCCACCCATACCGACAGATATTTCTGGAATGCACCCATATTAAGCTTCTCACCTTTTGACATCTTACTCCACCTTCCCCGTCACATTACTTCTCCTAATCTCAAGAGCGTCATAGAAATCCACAAGGTTCTCCGGCATCTCATACTTCGGCTGACCGAAGGAGGAAAGCTTCATCTTCCCTTTCGAGGCATCAAGTATCGCTTCGACAATCAGCTCCTTTGGAGCCTCAGTGAAGACCTCCCCGCCATATCTCCAGACCCTGCAGTCAGTGCTGGTGCCGCAGATATCTCCGCAATCCGTGCAGCATGACTCCTCCAGGTTTCCTGCAATATCCGTTCCATTGACCCTTATTGTAGGCGATGATATGAACCTGAAGGCCTCTGCAGTTTTCCTGTCCGACATGTGCAGCCTGCTTAAATGTATGACATGGCCCGACCCCTCAAGGATCCGCTTCGCCTCATCCACTGCATCCTCTACATTCGTCTCGGTCCCCATGCACCTGTTGCAGGTCTCATTGTCCAGATAAAGATATTCAACCAGAATTTCCATTTTATGCTCCTCCGTTCAAATATGTTAATTACAGCTGCAGCTAACAGTTTCAGTAAGCTCAGGTATGCCTTCAGCAATTCCGTCAAGGATTGCAGCAGCGTTCGCGAAGCCTTCGGCATTCAGCGCATAATAGGTCCACTTCTTGTCCTTCCTAGCCTCAACAAGGCCTGAATCCACAAGTATCTTCATATGGTGAGACAGTGTCGACTGCCCGACCGGTATCTCCTCAAGCAGGTTGCATGCGCACTCCTCTCCAGTCTTGAGTTTCTCTATTATCATAAGCCTGTTCTCGTCGCACAGTGCCTTGAAAACCCTGGCTACGTCCTTTAGCTTCTCCTCCATTATTTCACCTCATATCTAATTTCTTCGATATGTCTATTCTACTTCTCATATCGAAATCAGTCAATATGTTTTTCGGCATAAAGAAGAGCCCTGCTGCAAAGCAAAGCCCCTGATCCTTAAAATTTGATCTTCATTTTATTCCACAAGTATCTGGCCCATCATGCCGTTATCCTCATGCTCCAGGATGTGGCAATGGTACATGAACACTCCGGTCCTTGTGAACCTTATGAGTATCCTGACCTCTTCCCCTGTGTTCACGAAGACTGTGTCCTTGTAGCCTCTTTCATCAGGTCCGACTTCCCTGCCATCTCTTTCAAGTATCCTGAACTGGACACCATGGACATGGAAGGGATGACCGCCGGACTGCATCATGCCAGGTGGATTGCTGATTATCCAGACCTCCGGTTCGTTCAGCTTTACCTCTTCGTCGATCCTGTCCATGTCGAAGGTCTTTCCGTTTATCGTACCGCTTATCCCCATGCTCTGAAGCTCAAAATATCTTTCCTTAAGTCCTGTCTGGGATTCGGGCT
>DIXH01000063.1:80609-93773 GCA_002428605.1 Clostridiaceae bacterium UBA6085 | reverse complement strand
TGATTACTGAAAACACCATGCTCGGGGAGATGGACATTAATTTCGATCTCCAGCACTCAGTACTTCTGATGCCAATGATAGAGGAGCTTATGGAAAAACTCAAGATGTCACCAGCTGACATCGATGCCCTATGCGTGTCAAAAGGCCCCGGGTCATTCACAGGTCTCAGGATAGGAATGGCAGCACTAAAGGGCATGGCCCTTGCGCTCGGAAAGCCCATATATTCGGCTGCAAGCTTGGAAACCCTTGCTTACGGGGCATTCGGTGCCGGTGGTATAGTGTGTCCGCTGCTCGATGCCCTGAGAGGTGCCTACTACACTGCCTTCTACAGGTTCGAGGAAGGTAAGCTTGTGACGCTGATGCCTCCGGAGGTACTTACACCCGATGAGATAACGGGGAAACTCAAGGCCTTCAATGAAGAGGTGCTTGTCATGGGGGAGCTTAAGGCCAAGGACCTTGATACGCTAAGAGCATCGGGGCTCAAGATAGTCAAGGCTCCGCCAGTGATGGACATACCCAGGGCTTCGAACCTTGGATACTGCTTGCTTGAAAGGATAGTGAAGGGAGAATCGGATGATCCCGATGAACTTGTGCCACTATACATAAGGAAGAGCCAGGCTGAGCATGAATACGACAAGAAGAGAGGCAGGCTGAATGGCTGATGTTGAGATAACCGTCATGACACCAACCCATATAGGTGAAGTACATGAAATAAGCCTCTCCTCATTTCCGGTATCATGGTCAAGGGAGGATCTCCTTAAGGAAGTCTACAGCGACAACTCACTTAACCTTGTGGCGCTTGAGGGTGGCAGGGTTTCAGGGTACATCAACATCTGGTATGTGTACGACGAGGCGGATGTCATAAACGTAGCTGTGAGGGAGGACTCCAGGAAGAGAGGGACAGGCAGGAAGCTCATGCTTGAAGCAATAGCAAGGCTGATTGATAAAGGCATCACTGACATTTACCTGGAGGTCAGGGTCTCAAATCTTCCGGCCCAAAGGCTTTACTCATCTCTTGGATTCGCAACCATTGGAGTTAGACGGAAATATTACTCAAACGGAGAGGATGCATACAACATGCACCTCGATATTAAAGCAGAGAAGCCCTGGTAATACCGGGGCTTCTCTGCTTGTAAAACAAATATTGGAGTTTTATGTTATATGCTGTGGAGTCCTTTTCTGTTGAAACCTGATTCTTTCTTAATGAGGAATGAGACCTTGCTAAACAGGAGTATGCTGACAAGTGATATTGCGGCTCCCTTTATTAGATTGAAAACCGGCAGTCCGAAGGTCACATAGCTCTTGAAGAATGAAGCCTCCATACCATCCTTGAAGAACATGGGGATGAGTATGTATATGTTGGCAGCGATCGCTACAGCCGTAAGGACAACTGATGCTACTGCAGTGCCTGTTATTGCCGACTTGAGGCTCTTGCCCTTCAGGTATATCATGCTTGCTGTGAGTACATACGAGCCTACTATAAGGAAATTGGCAATCTCCCCTACTCCGCCTGTCGATGACTTGAATATGAATGCAAGGAGCTCCTTGAAGCCTACAGCAAGAACGCCTACCATAGGTCCGAATGCGAATCCTGATATAAGGAGCGGAACTGCACCGAGGTCAAGCTTTAGCCACGGGAATGCAGGGAGTATTGGGAATTCGAAATAGCTGAGCACGAAAGCAAGAGATACCAGCAGTGCGGTCTTGACGATGACGTTGGTCTTTTTTGAAATGTTCATTATGATTCCTCCTAAAGATTGCTGCCTTCAGAAGATCGATTCAGTAAAAAAGCCCTGATTCCATAAGAAATCAGGGCGACGCAACCAAATGCAATCTATCTTCTTTCATCCAGACTATACTGTCGGCTTCGGAATTCAACCGAATCAGCCTTACGGCTCGCGGGCTATACCGCCGGTGGGGAATCACACCCCGCCCTGAAGACGCTATTATTTTTACAAGTTCATAATAGCATACCGTTATATTATTGTCAATTCGAAAATGTAATAATTACATGCTCGTTTATGGAACAGATTTACTGATTCAGAACCAAATAATTGAATGAAACGGTAATTGACCTTATAATGAATACAAAGGAGTGAACTGAAGATGACGATGGCATCCCTTTACAAGGAAATGACCGAAGAAGGCAACAAGCTTCTCGAGACATTCACAATACAATACCCATACGGCCTTTACAAGGACAGCTTCTATAGCAATACATACGATGGCCTTACGAAGTTCGTTAACAAGCTTCTCATACTGGTAGCAGACATGGAGCCAATGAAGAAGGAAGACCCGCTGTACAAACTTGTCAGGACTTATCGAGGCAGGATAGGTAATCTTGACCTTGTGGAATTCAGGAAGCTTCTGGCTCTCCTTGAAGAGAGAGCCCTGGAAAAGGCGAAATAAGGCAGAGCCTTATGCCGGTGACTTAAAATGACCATAAAAGCAGAAGGCGCTACCTAAGGTAGCGCCACTTATTTTTACTTCCTTTTTCCAAGCCCCTTCATTGAGAGGCTTATCCTCTTCCTTCGAATGTCTACCTCAAGGACCCTTACCTCGACCACATCTCCGGTCTTGACGAAGTCCAGGGGATTCTTTACGAACACGTCAGCAAGCTGGCTGATGTGGACAAGCCCGTCCTGATGGACGCCGATATCGACGAAAGCCCCGAAATCGGATACGTTCCTGACAGTACCTGTCAGTATCATGCCTTCCTGAAGGTCCTTAAGCTCCATTACACCCTGCTTGAAGAGCGGCTTCTGAAGCTCATCCCTGGGGTCCCTTCCGGGTTTGGTCAGCTCCTTCAGGATGTCCCTTATCGTATATTCTCCAAGTCCTGTGAGCTCCATAAGCTTTTTCAGGCCGAATTCCTGGGCTGCCTTCTCGATTCCTGTGAGGCTTCCCGTCTCTACATCCTTTTTGCTGAAGCCAAGCTCCTTGAGTATAGTCCTGGTTGCAGCGTAAGCCTCAGGATGAACTGACGTCCTGTCAAGGGGCTCCTTGCCTCCTGTGATCCTGAGGAAGCCTGCACACTGTTCAAAGGCTTTGTCCCCCAGCCTCTTTACCTTCTTCAGGTCGCTTCTCGATGCGAACCTTCCAGTCTCGTCCCTGTAATCCACAATGTTCTTTGCCAGGGTCTTGTTGATACCTGAAACATACGACAGCAGCGATGGTGTCGCAAGGTTGAGGTCAACACCCACCCTGTTGACGCAGTCCTCCACTACACCGGTGAGGGATTCGTCGAGCTTCTTTTTTGTTATGTCATGCTGGTACTGGCCGACACCTATTGACTTGGGGTCTATCTTGACAAGCTCCGCCATGGGATCCTGGAGCCTTCTCGCGATAGATATGGCTCCCCTGACTGTTACATCCAGGTCCGGATACTCCTTTGTTGCAAGCTCAGATGCGCTGTATACTGAAGCGCCCGCCTCGTTTGTTATAACATATGAGAGATCGGTGCCTTCCTTCTTGAGCTGGTCGATAAGCTCAACGAGGACCTCTTCGGACTCTCTGGAGGCTGTGCCGTTTCCTAAGGAAACGACCGACACAGAGTGCTTCTTGACGAGTGTCTTCAGCTTCCTGATAGACCCGTCAACGTCCCTTTGCGGTACTGTAGGGTAAATAGTGGTATTCTCCAGGAATTTGCCTGTATCATCAAGCACCGCGATCTTGCAGCCTGTCCTGAAGCCTGGATCATAGCCCATTACAGCCATGCCCTTGACAGGAGGCTGCATAAGCACCGATTTCAGGTTCTCCTTGAATACGACTATAGCTCCGTCCTCTGCCTTCTCTGTGAGCGCATTCCTGAGCTCCCTTTCAAGTGCGGGGAATATGAGCCTCTTGTAGGAGTCCTTGAGGGCATCGAGGATAATGGCATCATTCTCTTCACGGCCAGAAAGGAATTTTGACCTTAAGTCCCTTATTGCTCCATCTGTGTCTGATTCGATGGTGACCTTAAGGATATCTTCCTTTTCTCCCCTGTTTATTGCGAGGATCCTGTGTCCTGGCATTTTCCTGGCCTCTTCCCTATAGTCATAGTACGTCTCGTAAGGTGTATTCTCCTTGCTTCCAGAGGTTACTATGACTCCGGTTCTTGCCAGCAGCGCCCTTAGTGAGCCTCTTGTGGCGGGATCCTCTGAAACAGATTCCGCAATGATGTCCATTGCTCCAGCTATCGCCTCGTCTTCAGTTGCTACCGCTTCAGTTATGTATTTTGAGGCCTCTTTCCTGACATGGGGCATGCCCTTCATTATGTGGATGGATAGTGGCTCAAGTCCCTTCTCCCTGGCTATGGTAGCCCTTGTCCTCTTCTTAGGCCTGAAGGGCAGATAAATGTCCTCAAGCCTTGTCTGTGTCTCCGCTTTCAGAACGTCCGCCCTGAGCTCGTCGGTAAGGACACCCTGTTCCTCAAGGGATTTAAGTATGCCTTCCTTCCTTTCCTCGAGAGCCCTGAGATAAACAAGCCTTTCAGCGAGCTTTCTAAGCACCTCATCGTCAAGGGAGCCTGTGGCTTCCTTCCTGTATCGTGCTATGAAGGGTACGGTGGCACCCTCATCAAGGAGCTTCACTGCGCCTTCAACCTGTGCCGGTGCTACTCCCAGTTCTTTTGCTATCTTTTGAATAATATCCATAACGCTCCTATTTCTGAAGTTCTATTGTACCGTTGTTCGACTGCTTTAGATATTCCGATATGAACATGTCCAGGTCACCGTTCATGACCTCCGTCACATTTCCATTTTCTGCAAGTGTCCTGTGGTCCTTGACCAGATTATAAGGATTGAACACGTAGCTCCTTATCTGGCTTCCCCAGCTCATGTCCTTGAGTACACCGGCAAGGTCTTCTATCTTTTCCTTGTGTGCCCGCTCCTTGAGCTCGATAAGCTTCGATTTAAGCATCTTCATTGCCGTATCCCTGTTGGAATACTGGCTCCTCTCGTTCTGGCATGCGACTATGATCCCTGTGGGCAGATGTGTAAGCCTGACTGCGCTGTCTGTTGTATTGACATGCTGTCCACCAGCTCCACCTGACCTGAAGGTGTCCATCTTGATGTCCTCATCCCTGATCTCTATGTCCTGCTCCTCGGTAAGGACAGGCATGACCTCCACGGAGGCGAAGGATGTCTGTCTCTTGCCGCTGGCGTTGAAGGGAGATATCCTTACAAGCCTGTGTATGCCCTTCTCAGCCTTAAGGTAGCCATAGGCATGAGGTCCTGTGATCCTTATGGATGCATCCCTTATCCCGGCTTCATCTCCGTCTATGATATCAAGCACCTCCACCTTATACCCCTTCTTGTCAGCCCACCTTGTGTACATTCGAAGGAGCATCTGGGTCCAATCCTGGGCATCGGTACCGCCTACGCCGACATGAAGCGACAATATGGCGTCATTTTCATCATATTCTCCGGACAGGAGGATCTCGATCTTCCTGTCTTCAAGGGCTTTCTTCAGTGAGCTGATTTCCGCCAGCACTTCCATAGCCATCTCGTCATCATCCTCAGACAGCTCTGCAAGGGTCTCAATTTCATCGATCCTCGCCTCAAGTGCCTTGTAGCCGTTTATCCGGTCTTCGGTCATCTTCTGTTCCCTGGATACTTCCCTGGCCTTTTCAGAATCGTTCCAGAAGCCCGGCTCGGACATCTTATGTATCAGCTCTTCCTTTTTCTTTTCAAGTGCTTCGACGTCAAAGGGACACCCGGATTTCTTCCAAACTATCCTTCATACCCTTGACATCGTTCAGCGCCTCAGCAAGTTTTAGCAGCATGTGACCAACTCCTCAATAATTTTGTAACATAGGGGAAAGGACCCTGACGGGTCCCCCTATTTATTTTGCATCTTTTCCATGGCAGTTCTTGAATTTCTTACCGCTTCCGCATGGGCACGGATCGTTTCTTCCTACCTTCGAGCCTTTCTTTACGGGTTCCTTGGCGAGTGAGTCGTCATAGTTGGTCTTTGTCTCCACAGCGACCTGCTCCCTTTCGATCTCCTCTTCCTTCCTTACCCTTACATGCATAAGATACTTAATGGTGTCATTGTTTATTGACTGCACCATCTGGTCGAACATCTCAGATCCTTCGAACTGGTATGCCTGTACCGGATCCTGCTGTTTGTATGCACGAAGTCCCATTCCCTTCTTCAGGTGGTCCATATCGTCGATATGGTCCATCCACTTGGTGTCGACAACCCTTAACAGGATGACTCTCTCGATCTCCCTCATCTGTTCGCCGATCTCAGCTTCCTTCTCCTGGTAGATCTTCTCAGCTTCATCATATAGCTTCTCTTCAATCTGCTCATTTGTGAGTTCAATCAGGGAATTGGCATCCACCCTTCCCTCGAACGGTATGATATCGCCGAGGAAATCCTTCAGCTTCTTCATCTCATCTGCTCTGTTTGCGCTTCCGTTGAGATGTATGCCTACCGAATAGTCTATTACGTTCCTCATCATGGACCTGACGTTATCCTTGAGGTCCATTCCGTTAAGTACCTGTCTTCTCTGACCGTAGATGACCTCTCTCTGCTTGTTCATGACATCATCATATCCCAGCAGCGTCTTTCTTACGTCAAAGTTATTTCCTTCAACCTTCTTCTGGGCATTCTCGATGGCCTTCGAGACCATCTTTGACTCGATGGCATCATCCTCAAGGCCCATGCTGTCTATCATTCCATACAGCCTTTCGGAACCGAAGATCCTCATCAGGTCGTCTTCAAGTGACAGGTAGAACCTTGATTCTCCCGGGTCTCCCTGCCTTCCTGAACGTCCTCTCAGCTGATTGTCTATACGCCTGGATTCATGCCTTTCGGTACCAAGTATCTTCAGACCGCCATTTGCAACTACGCCCTCACCCAGCTTTATGTCAGTACCTCTGCCGGCCATGTTGGTAGCGATGGTGACCATTCCCGGTTCTCCGGCGTGGGATACGATCTCAGCTTCCTTCTCATGGTACTTTGCGTTCAGTACCTGATGCGGAATGCCTACCCTCTTCAGGAGCGATGATACGACCTCTGACCTCTCGATTGAGATGGTACCCACAAGCACGGGCTGACCCTTCTCATGGGACTCCTTTATTTCAGTGACAAGAGCCTTGTATTTTGCTTCAACATTCCTGTATATGGCATCAGGATGGTCGTCCCTCTTTATAGGAAGGTTCGTAGGTATGGCAATGACATCAAGGCCATAGGTATGCCTGAATTCATTCTCTTCCGTTAGGGCAGTACCGGTCATACCCGAAAGCTTGGTATACATCCTGAAGTAGTTCTGGAAGGTTATGGTTGCAAGGGTCTTGGACTCCCTTTCGACCTTCACGCCTTCCTTTGCTTCTATGGCCTGATGAAGGCCTTCTGAGTATCTTCTACCCTCCATGAGTCTTCCGGTGAACTCATCCACAATTATGACTTCCCCGTCCTTTACCATGTAGTCCTTGTCCACCTTGAACAGGTAATTGGCCTTGAGAGCCTGTGATACATGGTGCTGAAGCTCCATGTTCTTCGGGTCGGCGTAGTTGTCGACACCGAAGGTCTTCTCAGCCTTTGCAACGCCTTCTTCTGAAAGCAGGACGGTCCTTGCCTTCTCGTCCACAGTATAATCCGTCTCCTGCTGCAGCTTCTTCACGAAGAAGTCAGCAACCCTGTAGAATTCAGTTGATTTCTCTCCCTGACCTGAAATTATGAGAGGCGTCCTTGCCTCGTCGATAAGAATGGAGTCAACCTCGTCCACTATGGCGAAATTAAGGTCTCTCTGCACCATCTCTGTGGCGTAGACAACCATGTTGTCCCTCAGGTAGTCGAAGCCAAGCTCATTGTTTGTTCCATAGGTTATATCGCAGCTGTATGCATATCGCCTTTCTGCGTTTGTGAGGTTGTGCAGTATGACACCGCAGGTAAGCCCCAGGAATTCATATATCTGCCCCATCCAGTCGCGGTCACGCTTTGCCAGGTAGTCATTGACAGTGACGACATGTACGCCCTTGCCAGCCAGCGCGTTCAGGTAGCACGGAAGTGTAGCCACAAGTGTCTTTCCTTCACCTGTCTTCATTTCAGCTATCCTGCCCTGATGAAGCACGATTCCTCCAATAAGCTGCACCCTGAAGTGCTTCATGCCGAGGACCCTCCATGAAGCTTCACGGACTGTGGCAAACGCTTCAGGAAGTATGTCATCCAGAGTCTCTCCATTTGCGAGCCTCTCCTTGAACCAGGCTGTCTTAGCCTTCAGCTCGTCATCTGTGAGCTTCTGGTATTCGGCATCCAGAGCCTCGATCTTGTCTGCCAGTGGCAGCAGTCTCTTGACTTCTCTTTCGCTGTAGGTGCCTAAAATCTTGTCGAATAATCCCATCTTTTCAACCCCATCCAAATTATTGCAGGGGATTTCCCTGCACTTACGAAAAATGTGCATATCGGCACAAATAATATTATACCATCTAATCTCGGCCCATATCAACCAAAGTGACATTGGGAGCCCCAAGGGATATGATGCCAAAAATATATTAAAATTACCTTTAAATCGAAAGGGAGCCCTGAGGCTCCCTGTATTTTTCATTCACTTTGTCTTCAGGATTCTAGCTCCTTCTCGATCAGGCCGTAGTTTCCGTCCTTTCTCTTGTATACCACTCCCATGTCCCCGTTCTCATCCTCGAAGACGTAGAAGTCATGTCCGAGAAGCTCCATCTGAAGTACTGCCTCCTCCTTGTCCATAGGCTTTATGGAGATCTTCTTGGTCTTTACTATCCTTGGCTCCTTAGGCTCCTCTTCATACCTTGAGATGAAGGCAGCCTCATTGAATCTTACTGATTCTCCGCTTTGTCTCCTTTCTATCCTTGTCTTGTACCTTCTTATCTGCCTCTCGAGGATATCCTGTGCCATATCAATGGATTTGTACATGTCATCAGTGGATTCCTCTGCTCTAAGGAGCACGTGCCCGAAGGGGATCGTCACCTCGAAGGTATGATTCAGTTTTATTACGCTAAGCGATGCCCTTGCCTCAACCGGCTGGTTGAAGTATTTGTCCAGCTTTCCAAGCTTGGACTCTACAGCCTCCTTCAGACCCTGAGTTAGTTCGATGTTCTTAGCATAAATAGATACTTTCATGTTATAGCCCCCTTGCAGTGTAAGTAGTTATGTTAATTATATTTTAACCCAAGAGCCAACCTTTTTAAAGGTTAACGGCTGGTGAATTAACAAAATTTTCAATCAATTTAATAGAAAAATTTTATCATCCTATATTGACAGCATCTATATTACCTATAAACCTTGAGTATTCTTCACTTTTTTCAAGGATACCCAGTATATATTCACTCTCCTTACTGGTGAGATGCCTTTTTCTGGTAAGTACGTCGATGGATTCCGAAGATCCGAGTGTCTTTTCGAACCAGATGACAAGTATCCCGTCCTCATTCATAAGTACCTTCGACTTTCCCCGGAAAAGCTTGTTTCCGACACCTATCCCTCTCCATTGGAATGACCTTCCATCTTCACCGGGGATATCTATCCCGGCTTTCATCTTCATCTTTCCGTTTTTCCTGTACTCCACCACATCCTTCAAAATCAGCTCTTCGCCCCTGTGCTCCAGAGTATAATTGAAGGAGATCGTGTCTATGTTCCCGGACTTCCACATGGGACAGCCTGAGTACTGTAGAAACCATCTCCCTTCCATTTCCTTCATTACTTTGTCGGTCATATGAATCACTCCCGCCGCTTCGCCTGTTATTGCCGTCTCTGTTAACTACATTATAATCCACAATCGCATTAATCACATTGCATAAAATGAATGTTCAAGCAATGTTCAAAACTATGTTAAAAATGTGAAGAGGCTCCGGTTATTCCCGGAGCCCCATGCCAAACATTTGTTTAGCCAGATCATCACATTTTGTGTTGTTATTTCACGAAGAACTGTGGAAGGTGGTCCTTATGAGCCTCAAGCATCTCGTCAAGAAGTACCTTGGCATCAACATCCTCCTGAACCAGAGGATTCATGGTCATGGCTGCAAGCGCCAGGTTGTAGTCCCCTGTCATGGCAGCATCCGCCGCTGTCTGCTCGAAGGCTTTGATCTGCTGTACGAGTCCCCTGACCGCAGTCGGAAGGTGTCCCATCGAAAGAGGTACCGGACCGTTCTTTGTGATAATGCAGCTTACCTCGACTGCTGAGTCGTAAGCTATGTCAGCAAGGGCACCCCTGTTCATTGTGTTTACAGGTTGGATGTCCATTGTGTCATTATAGATCGAATTTATGAGCCTGCATGCTGCATCGCTGTAGTATGCGCCTCCCCTTTCCTGGAGCTGCGGCGGCTTTATGTCAAGTGTCTCGTCCTTGTAGAGCTCGAACAGCTCCTCTTCAAGCTTCTTGACAGTCTCTGCCCTTGTCCCGTTTTCTGCATACGCCTTCAGCTCTGACTCAAGCATCTCCCTCTTCTTGAAGTAGTACCTGTGGTAAGGACATGGTATGACTCCGATGCCTCTTATGAAATCGGGCTCCCACTTGAAGTCCTTGATGTTCTTCATGGTGGTTACGACATTGGCGTCAGTGTACTTCTCGATGAATTCCTTCATGAATGGCTTTCCGTCGACATATATCTCCTTACCGAAGACCATATGGTTAAGTCCTGCAAAGTCCATCCTTATTCTTGATGGGTCCATCTCAAGGATCTCAGCTGCCATCCTCTCCATACCAATAGGTACGTTGCAGAGTCCAATGACCTTTTTTGTATATCCATATTTCAGAAGCGCTTCAGTAACCATACCTGCAGGATTTGTGAAGTTTATGAGCCATGCATCCGGACAAAGCTCGGACATGTCCCTGGTGATCCCTACGACTATGGGAATAGTCCTCAGGCCCTTGAAAAGTCCGCCTGCTCCGTTTGTTTCCTGTCCCATGTAGCCGTGCTTCAGAGGGATCCTCTCGTCCTTGATCCTGGCATCAAGAAGTCCAACTCTGAACTGGGTAGTCACGAAGTCTGCATCCTTCAGAGCTTCCCTTCTGTCAAGCGTAAGATGGATCTCGATATCAAGGCCGGCCTTCTTTACCATTCTCTTGGCAAGGTTGCCTACGATCTCGAGCTTCTCTCTGCCATCCTCGATGTCAACAAGCCACAGCTCCGATACGGGAAGCTCCGCGTGTCTCTTTATGAAGCCTTCCACAAGCTCCGGCGTGTAGCTGGATCCTCCACCGATAGTTACGATCTTCAAACCTTTTTTCATAAATACCTCCATGCGCTTTTAGTTACAAGCTGATGATACCGCAGAAGATGGCAGAGTGCCTTTCAAAAGTTGCCAAGGATTTTCAGAACTTGGAAAAACCGTCCCTGATCGAGAAGCGCCACGGTACCTGCGCCCATTCTTTCGCATAGTCAACGCCGATGCGCTTTGACGATAAGTACTCAGGGGTATAGGCGGAATCTATGAATGCTATGGACTTTTGTCCATAGATCTTGTTTATCTGCCTGCCATAGTCCTCCATGGTTATCCCCAGTGCTTTGGTCAGGTTGCCGGGCCCTTTCGCAAGTGACGCCAGCTCCTTCACTGTGAGCTGGTCAGGACGTTTTTTGAACCTTCTCTCAGCCATCAGGTCCATACCCTCCTTCGGGAGGGCTGACCGGATCAGCACCGCAGCAGGAAATCCCACATCTCCTGTCACGATGTTAAGAAGCACGTGCATTCCGTAAACAAGGTACACATATATTATCCCGGCCTCCCCATACATGACTCTGTTCCTGTCAGTCACCTTCCCGCCGAATGCGTGGGAAGCCTTATCCTCAAAGCCGGAGTAGCTTTCCGTCTCTGTAATGACTGCGCTGCAGCATCCGGTGCCGTCTGTGACCTCTATCACCTTGCCGAGAAGGTCCCTTGCAACGGACAAGGCATCCCTCTCAAAAAAATCCTTTCCTAGAAGCTTGAATTCGGTCATATATTCACCGCCTGTATTGGATTTGTAATCATGTGAAGTAAGACAGATGATATAATCTGAGTACAACAAAGGAACTCATAAGAGAGTCCGAAAGGAGCACAGCATGGATTCAAGCACAATAAGGCTGATTCTTATACTGGGTGCCTTCTTCATGGCAGGAGGCGTCTACAGCATTGTCACAAGCCTGTTCACCAGAAACGCTTATATCAGGCACATACCCTCATTCCTTGGGGCTGCGGTCATAATCTACTATATATACCAGCTCATGACGACAACCCCTGAAGGGTTCAGGGACATCGCATACATCCTCTCGATAATAATGATAGGATTCGTGATCTTTGGAAATATCATCACGAACATTATAGTCAACATGAGGCGGAGAAATTGATTCTCCGCCTCTTCAATGCTGTCAGATATATTATATTTAAAGTAAAGATATTTCTTAGCTATACGTTCCTCCAGGCAAGGGTTATGATCTGATTCTTAAGCGACCCTTCCTTATGCTCTACCTGGTAGCCGCACTCCTTGAGCTTTGATATAAGCTTTCTTCTCCTGTCATCCGGCAGCTCATCCTTAGTAAAGAAGAAGACCTCGCTCTCCTTTCCGAGATACGCTACGCGCTGAGCCCTCTTCTGCATCTTTATAGCCATTTCGGAAGCTTCCTTGTCGTCATCCTCATATTCCCTGATGAATATTTCGAGGACCTTTCCCCTGAGCTCGTCGGGAATGTCAATGACCTTGCCGAGAAGCTCGGATTCTATTATGTCTCTATGCATCTGTATACCTCATTTCCATGGAATGAACGGATTCTAATTAAGAAGTCAATAGTCGGTTTCCGATGCGCCATGGGTAACGATGGCAACTGAGCCCGATGTACCGAGCCTTGTTGCTCCGGCCTCGATCATGGCTATGGCATCGTCATAGGTCCTTACTCCACCGGAAGCCTTGACTCCCATTTCCTTGCCGACTGTCCTTCTCATGAGGGCAATGTCTGCCTTGGTTGCCCCGCCCGTCGAGAAACCGGTTGAGGTCTTTACGAAGGTCGCGCCTGCAGCCTTTGCTATTTCGCAGGCTGTCACCTTCTCGTCATCAGTCAGAAGGCAAGTCTCGATTATGACCTTTGTAAGCTTGTCTCCTGCAGCAAGCACAACAGCCTCGATGTCGTCCCTGACGTAGTCATAGTCCTTCTCCTTGAGCCTTCCGACATTTATCACCATATCTATCTCATCGGCGCCCCTGAAGACTGCTTCCTTGGTTTCGAAGGATTTTGC
>DIXH01000063.1:0-80537 GCA_002428605.1 Clostridiaceae bacterium UBA6085 | reverse complement strand
GCTTCAGTCGCATCCGGCTTGAGAAGTGTATGGTCGATCATGCCGGCTATCATCTTATTATCCATTGTTTATTCCTCCCAGGTTTCTTTATTCATTCCCATTTTAACATAACATGATTGACTTGGACCCGGTCCTTCAGGATATCGTAGTATTTTTTATACTTTTTTCACGGAGGTTATGCTATAATTATCATCAGCAATCATACAATCAAAGGAGTTTTATAATGGGGTTCAAAGACAAACTGCAGAAATACTATGCAGACAGCTACTTGAAGAAATACGGCGACAGGATGGCACAGGCATATGGAACCGTATTGTCAATTAAGGTCGAGGAGAAAAAGATACTCTTCGGGCTTATCAACAAGCTGGTTGCAACTGTCATAATCAAGCCTGAAGGTCAGAAGAACGTGCTGAGGGCAGTCTACAAGGCGTCAAAATGGTTCAAGAAGCCAGAGTTCATGACTATCGGCCAGGGAAACATAGTGCTTCTCCAGGGACTTAAGGGTGAAAAAGGAAAGACAGGCTCTGATTTGTTCGATATCAAGAACATCAGGAACATAACTACAAAGAAGGATCTTTTCAAGACGGATACTCCTCTCCCAAAGAGGCAGATCCAGATGAAGAGGAAATAAGAAAAAAAGCCTGTGATTGTATTGCAGGCTTATTTTTTACAGGAACTGATATTTATCATGTTATAAAAAGGAGGTCAATGAATTGAAGGACACTGTTTTTGTGACAGGTCACAAAAATCCCGATTCCGACTCCATATGCGCAGCACTTGCCTATGCTGAATTCAAGAACAAGACAGGTACCGTAGATGCGATTCCTGTAAGGCTTGGTGAAATCAATAGGGAGACTAGCTTCATACTCAACCATTTTGAGGTCGAGCCTCCAATGCTCATCGAAACAGTTAAGCTTCAGGTAAAGGACATGGACATCGACAAGATCACCCCTGTCAGTCCGGACATCACGCTCAAGATGGCATGGAACCTCATGCGAAAGCAGAATGTGAAGAGCCTCCCGGTCATTGACGACAACGAGCTGCTTATGGGCGTGGTCTCGGTAACCAATGTAACTGAAAGCTACATGGATGTCTGGGACAACACCATACTTGGAAAAGCCAACGTGACGCTGGAGAACATAATAGATACTCTTACAGCAAAGCCCTTAAGCATGGAGAAGTCGAGAAGGGTCTATTCAGGAAAGATCCTGGTGATTTCAGGCTCCAATGACACCGCTTCTAAGATGCTTGAAGAGGGAGACATCGCCATATGCGGCGACAGGGTCGACTCACAGGAGCTCTGCATCGACAAGAAGGCAGCCCTCATCATAGTTACTACAAACAACACTATGAGCACTGAACTCATGGAGAAGGCTAAGGAAAATAAGATCACCATACTGAGCACCCCATATGACACCTTCACTACCGCGAGGCTTATAACTCAGGCAGTTCCGGTAAGGCACGTCATGGGAACCGACAAGCTCATATACTTCTCATCTGAGGATTTCATAGAGGACATCAGAGGAGTCATGGCTGAGACCAGGTACAGGAGCTATCCGGTCGTCAGCGTAGAGGGCAAGGTAGCGGGAACAGTATCCAGGTATCACCTTATCTCGGCAAAGAAGAAAAAGGTCATCCTTGTAGACCATAATGAGCGGGGACAATCCGTCGACGGTCTTGAGGATGCTGAAATACTTGAAATCATAGACCATCACAGGGTAGCGGATGTCGCTACAGGAACGCCGATATACTTCAGGAACGAGCCTGTAGGAAGCACATCAACGATAGTAGCCAACATATTCTTCGAAAACGGCATAAGGCCGTCCAAGAAGATAGCTGGAATCCTCTGTGCGGCAATAATATCCGACACACTCCTCTTCAGGTCCCCTACTGCCACAAACGTGGACAGGATGACACTTGAGAGGCTCGCAATGCTTGCGGACATAGATGTCAACAACTTTGCCCTTGAGATGTTCAAGTATGGTACGTCACTTGCGGGAAGAAGCCCTGACGAGATCCTGAACCAGGATTTCAAGGTCTTCTCATATGATGACGAGAAGGTCGGTGTTGCCCAGGTATACTCTATGGATGCAGACTCCATCAAGGACCTTAAGGAGCCTCTCATAGAAGCAATGGAGCTCAAGGCACGGACCGGTGACTTCACCATGGTTGTCCTGATACTTACTGACATCTATAAGGAAGGCTCTGAAATAATAGCGGTCGGAAAGCACAAGGAGCTTGTGAACAAGGCATTCAACGTAGAGCTTGTAAACAACTCGGTGTACATCCCGGGCATCCTGTCCAGGAAGAAGCAGGTAATACCTCCTCTTACAGCGGCAATAAACAGATGATCATGAGGGAAGGCCAAATAAACAGGCCTTCCCCCTTCAATGTTTGGCAAAGGAATCCTGTGTTGGTTTTTAAGGGGTTGAATTTTCCTGTTCAAACCGGGTAAAAATGAAAATGACCCTAAATTTACATCAGGCATCTTCAAAAAAAATCATTTTGTGTTACACTGATTATATTACTTATGCTTAAAGGCAAGATGGAGGAATAAAATGACAGATATCAATAAAGACAAAGAACTCGAAACAGGCTGCTGCTGCTGCGGAAGCGAAGCTGAGGAATCCTGCTGCGGAAGCGAAGCCTCAAATGAAGAAGGCTGCTGCTGCGAAGGTGAATCCACAGGCTGCAACTGCATGGATGAGCCAGGACATCATCACGAGCACGGACCAGGCTGCGACCATGACCATGACCATGACCATGAGCATGAGCATCAGCATATGGTCACATTTGAGAACGAAGACGGAACAACCTCAGAATATCCAGTAGTCGACGAGTTTGAATTTGACGGAGAGCTCTATGTGCTCGTGCTCAACTCGGACGATACAGTGACTCCACTCAAGTCAATGGGCGAAGATGGAGAGCTTGTATTCCTGACAGAGGAAGAGTTCGAAGTGGTGGCAAACGCTTATAACGAGCTTCTTGACGCTGAAGATGAAGACGAGGAAGAGGAAGAGAATTAAGACAACCAGTTTATTACACCCCGGCTTGCACCGGGGTTTTTTCGCAGGTGGTAATATGAAAAAACTAGCAATATTCGATGTTGACTTCACGATAACAAGTAAAGAGACACTAATAGAATTCTACAGGTTCATAGTTGGCAGATATCCCGGAAAAATTACAAGACTCCCCCAGGCTGCGGCATCAGGACTATTCTACAAGCTTAGGATACACGATGAGAAAGCCTCCAAGGAAATGTTCCTGAAATACCTCACAAGCTTTTCCGAAGATGAGATAAGACAGCTCTCAAGGGAATTCTATGAAAAGGTACTTCTCTCCATACTTTACAGGGACGGTCTCGATAAGATAAGGGAACTTAAGGGCAAAGGCTGCCAGATCATCCTGAACTCTGCTTCGCCTGAATTCTATCTTGACCATCTGTATGGGATTGAAGGCGTTGACAAGGTCATTGGAACCAGGTTCCTGTTCGAGAACGGAAGGTTCCCGTCCAAGATGGTTGGACTCAATAACAAGGGTGAAGAAAAGGTAAGAAGGCTGTACGAATATCTCGATGGAGAAGAGATAGACCTTGAAGGCTCCTACATGTTCTCCGACTCAATGTCGGACGAACCCCTGCTGAGCCTTGTGGGGAGACCCTATCTCATCAACTACAAAAGAAGGGACCCGAAATATCCGGTCCTTAACTGGAGGTAACAATGGAAAAGGCAACAGGTACCTACTATTATTCTGGGAAATCCAGGCTAAAGACTGCTGACTTCTCATATGAACCGGGAACTGGTCATATTTACGAGGTTATAAGGGTCCTGAATGGAGTTCCCCTGTTTCTCGAAGACCATCTTGAAAGGATGCATGAATCACTCGCTTTAGTCGGGAAGGCTTCCATGAAATCCACGGAAGAAGTCAGGAACCTCATTTCGCTTCTCATCAAGGCTAATGGCACAAAAAACGGCAATGTGAAATTTGTGGTGGGAGAATCACTGCAAGATGGCATTCTTCTGTATATGATCCCACACTCCTATCCAGATGAGATGATGTATGAGAATGGCATCGCAACAGCTGTTCTGAAGCTTGAACGTACAAATCCGAATGCGAAGATAGTTAACACCAGCTACAAGGAGATAGTAGCCGAATTCATCAAGGACAAGGGAGTACATGAGGCCCTCCTGGTGAACCGTGAAGGCTGCATAACCGAAGGAAGCAGGTCGAATGTATTCTTTGTGGCATCGGATACACTGCTGACACCGCCGTTAAAGGATGTGCTCGGCGGAATAACAAGGAAAAAGATAATAGACCTTGCCAGGTCAGTTGGAATCCCCTTCAAGGAGACTGACATCCAACTTGAGCTTGTAAATGAACTTCAGGGAGCTTTCATGAGCGGCACTTCGCCAAAGGTGCTTCCGATATCAAGGATAGACAGGACAGAGATCCCATCCTCTTCATGCCAGATAATAACCAGGCTGATGAAGCTTTATGATGCTGAAATTGACGGGTACGTGAAGAAGAACAGCTGACGCAGGAGGTGATTCCGATGAACAAGCGTGGGGCACTTATCATAATATCCTGCATACTTACACTGGTCCTTATACTCTCCTCCCCGCTTGGTCTCGGCAGATTCCTGGAAGGCTGGCTAAACAGGGAGGATCCTGTCATATCAAAGCATCCACCTGGCAGGAATGTGGTAAGGATTCCAAACGCCTACAGGAGCTTCCGGATGGACATGCTTGAACCGTTCCTGGATATGCTGGATGAATTTGAATATATTGTCGATGGCAAGGTGGCTGGTATGGACATTGAAAGCCGTCTTAACATCCTTCAAAGGGAGGTTTCTGACCTCCCCATAGTGCCGACATCAACGAATCCCAAGCTGGAATCCCTTTACGCCCTCTTCGAGGTCATGAAGGAAAGCCTGCTCGAGTGCATGATGGTCATCTCCGATTCAAAGGAGAATCAGCTTACAGCTGATGAGGAGACTGCGATCAAATTCCTGTATGCTGAAATAACAAACGTACTGGGAAATATCGAAACAATGACCTTTGGAATATTCAACGAAAATGGGATCCAGTATTTCATCGGGGATGACGGAACAATAAGTATTTATGAGTAAAGAAAAACTGCCTGGAAAATCAGATCCAGGCAGTTTTTCTATTCTTCTTCAATCAATTCAGCCTCAAGTACATCATCATCGACGAAATCGCCATAGTCGTCAACGAACTTATCCAGCTCCTCCTTGTTGTCCCTGACAGCCTTGTAGACCAAAGCTCCCATGGCAAAGGAAACTGCAGACAAGAGGAATAGCTTGCCACATTTCATAAGAATCCTCCAAATACATATCGATTTCATGACCATTATACCACAGGAATCCAATAAATTGAAATATTCGGGATAATGGCATGACACGTAAGGCTTCATGCTGACAGCGTGACCATTCAGGGATGAGTCCTCCGAAAGAAGGAATAAATGGCTCTAAAGCCTGCTGCTGCAGACCTTCTTGAGTCTTTGGCAGTGCCTGACCTCATGCTTAGACAGCCAAATCCCAACTAGTTAAAATTGTGTTAACAATACCCATGTGGCACCAATCTTTAAATCATCTTCAAATCTATGTGGTACACTTCTCTGCGAGGTGAAGAAATGCACAAAGTAATCATCTTCGGATCACTGGCGCTGACTTGGGATTCCGATGCGATAATTGAATTTTTCAGCTGCAAGACAGCTTTTGATATGCGGGAGCTCGAGGATGAGCTTCTTAAGAACCCGGACCTTTTGCTTATCGATGCGGAAAGCTTCTATGAAAACAGGGAGCTGGTGACATCACTGATCAAAAAGACCTTCAGGACCAAGGCGCTTGTAGCCTTTCCGGAGGGTTCGGACATATTGGCCGAAAACAAGGACCAGGAAAGGATATCCCATTCATTCCTTCCGCCTACAGGGGAAGAGCTTGTAAAGATCATGACTGACCTGATAGAAGCGGACAGGAAGACATGCGTATACGGTGACCTTGTCATAGATGAGAAGTCATCACAGGCAACCATTGCCGGAGAACCGCTGCCGCTTACCCAGCTTGAATTCAACCTCCTAGTATATCTCCAGAGAAGAAGCGGAGATACCGTAAGGCGGGATGAACTGATCAAAAGGGTGTGGGGCTATTCACTCCTTGGAGATTCACGCACCATTGACACCCACGTCAAGTCACTAAGGAACAAGCTGGGAAACCACAGGGACCTCATCAAGACGGTATGGGGATTCGGTTACAAGTTCCAGCAGCCAAAGAAATAGCTGTTTACTTCAATTTTTTTCATGATCAGGGCGCGGAAGGCATTTATCAGAAATGCCTCCGCGCCCCCTCCTTGACCATTAAAATTCAAATATGGCTATTAATAGTCATCCATGCCGAGAAATGACGTTAGTATGAATTCGTATCCGGGTATCCCTGCTTTGGGATATGATTCGGCGAACTCCTTCCTGCTGTACTCAACCTCAAGTATCCTGGCTTCCATGGAATCAGCTGTTATGTCGACGGTTGCATAAGTGGCAAAGTTCCTGGTGCTTATTCCAAGGGATCCCGGATCAATGAGAACCCTTCCATCCGCATGATCTATAGATGGCGGGTAATGCCTGTGTCCATATGCGATTAGGTCACCAGGGCAGTCCGAGAAAAGCTTCCTTGTGGATGCGGTATCGAGCGCCAGAGGGCTGTAGGGTCTTTTCGAGATATGCTCATTCTCCATGCCTTTTTCAAGGTGGTAATGAATGAAAAGAACATCCCGTCCTTCGATGTTCGCACGAATGGACCTGGGAAGTGATTCCAGCCTGTCGAGGAACCTTCTGTCAAGTCGTTCAGCGAGATACCTGTGATGGTCGACGACCATATGATGGTCGGGGGTATGTTCCTCCCCTTTCGCCATAGCCATGACAAGCTCGTCATGGTTGCCAAGGATCGGGTATATGTCAGACCTTGAGAATATCGTCTCAAGGACCTCGTTGCTGAACAGGCCAAGACCGACCATATCACCAAGGCAGTATATCCTTTCGATCGAAGGATCCTTGTCTATCTCCTCCAGGACCTTGTCCAGGGCAAACTTGTTGCCGTGGATATCTGAAATAAGTGCTATTCTCATCATTTTACCTCTGAAACTTTTCTCTACCCTTATTCTACCATGCATTGGCCTGATGAAGGCAAAGAAAAAGGGCCTTTTTAAGGGCCCTTTTCATTATTCTGCTGCAATTCCTACAACATCGTATCCCGCATCCTCGACTGCTGCCTTCAGTGCGGCCTCGTCAGCCTCACCTTCAACAACCGCTGATTTTGATGCAAGGTCCACATTTGCAGATGTTACACCGGAAACGTCCTTGAGTGCGTTTGTGACCCTCTTGACGCAGTGACCGCAGCTCATGCCTTCTATGGAAAGCTTAAATTTTGTCATTTTCATTCCTCCAGAATTTTTATTGGCCTCTTAAGCCTGTTTATATCATCCATTACTTGAATGGCTGGTACCTTCTTAACCTCAGCGCATTTAGAAGCACTGACACTGAACTGAAGCTCATGGCTCCTGCAGCTAATATCGGACTCATGAGAGGGCCTCCGAATATGTGCAGCAGACCCATTGCAACAGGGATTCCAAGTATGTTGTAGCCGAAGGCCCAGAACAGGTTCTCCTTGATGTTCCTTATGGTCCTCCTTGAAAGGTCTATGGCTATGGGGACATCAAGTATATCAGACCTCATAAGCACTATGTCAGCGGATTCTATGGCTACGTCAGTCCCATTTCCTATGGCTATTCCGATGTCTGCCTGGGCGAGCGCAGGAGCATCATTTATGCCGTCTCCTACCATGGCTACCTTGCCGCCCCTTGCCTGAATTTCCTTGACCTTCCCGGCCTTGTCCTCAGGCAGGACTTCAGCAAGCACCTCATCCACTCCGACTATCCTTCCAATCGCCTTCGCCGTCCTCTCATTGTCACCTGTGACCATGAGGACCCTTATTCCCATCTCGTGGAACTTGTCTACAGCCTTCTTTGAATTTTCCTTTATGGTATCAGCAACGGCTACAATTCCTTCGACTCTGCCGTCAACTGCAACCAGCATCGGCGTCTTTCCCTGCTCGGAAAGGTCTGACATCCTTTCCTTGACTTCAGCTTCGACCTTGATGCCCTTTTCATCCATAAGCCTGATGTTTCCGAGAAGTATGTCCTTTCCTTCGATCCTTGCGAATATTCCACGGCCTGTGATAGAACCGAAGGACTCAGCTGCAAGTATCTTTGCGTTCCTTGCCTCAGCACCCTTTATGATAGCTTCACCAAGCGGATGCTCAGATGACTTTTCAGCGGTAGCTGCATACGTAAGGATTTCCTCTTCAGAGATACCATAGCTGACAACATCTGTAAGCTCTGGCTTACCCTTGGTTATGGTACCTGTCTTGTCAAGGATGACCGTCTTGATGCTGTGGGCAGCTTCAAGGGCTTCACCTGATTTTATAAGTATGCCGTTCTCAGCGCCTTTTCCAGTACCTACCATTATGGCAGTGGGAGTTGCCAGTCCGAGTGCGCAAGGGCAGGCTATTACAAGCACAGAGATAAGGATAGTAAGCGAGAAGCTTACCGATTCCCCGCCGGCAAAATACCATAGAAGCGAGGAGACAAGCGCCAGCGCGATTACCACAGGCACGAATACACCGGATATCTGGTCGGCCAGCTTTGCGATCGGAGCCTTGGTAGCCTGGGCATCCTCAACCAGCTTTATGATCTGGTCAAGTGCTGTTTCACCAAGCACCTTTTCAGCCCTGTATTTAAGGAAGCCTGTCTTGTTTATCGACGCACCGTAAACCTTGCTGCCTACAGTCTTCTCAACCGGAATGCTTTCACCGGTGAGCATGGCCTCATCTATCGAGCTGTCACCGAAGATCACCTCACCGTCAACAGGAAGCTTGGCACCGGGCTTTACCACGACGATATCGCCTGCCTGGACCTCCTCAAGGAGGATCTCGGTCTCTATGCCGTTCCTTTCAATTATCGCAGTCTTAGGAGCCAGTCCCATAAGCTTCTTTATGGCATCGGAGGTCTTTCCCTTGCTTATTGCCTCAAGGAACTTTCCAAGTGTTATAAGCGTAAGTATGACAGCCGCACTCTCATAGTAGAGCATATGCGCATATTTGGGACTGCCTGATGAAACAATGAGGATTGTCCCGGCAAGGCTGTATATGAATGCGGCGGAGGTTCCGAGGGCTATCAGTGAATCCATGTTAGGCTGAAGCCTGTAGATGTTCTTGAAGCCTGTAATGAAGAACTTCCTTCCGAACCAGACGACTGGTGCTGTCAGCAAAAGCTGCAGAAGCGCATAGTTCGACGGATTCATGTGCGAATCGATTATGAGCGGCAGCGGCATTCCAAGCATGTGTCCCATCGTTATGATGAGAAGCGGAATGGTGAAGATCGAGGAGTATATGAGCCTCTTCTGGTAAGGGTTCACGTAAACAACCTCTTCAGCCTTTTCCTCCACAAGCTCATAGCCTGCCTTCTTCACTGCAGCCCTGATGTCAGTCATGGTTGTCTTTGTCGGGGTGTATTCAAGATACAGCTTTTCGTTGGCATAATTGACGTTGGCTCTTGTCACGCCTTCGTTCTTAGACAGGGTCCTCTCTATGGCCGTGGCGCAGGCTGTGCAGTCCATACCCTGGACATCCAGCACCCTCTTTATCGTATCGTCCTTGATCACAAGCCCGTAGCCTGCCTTCTCGACTGCCGCTTCAACATCCTTAAGGGATATGACCTCTTCGTCTATGTCAAGGTACAGCTTTTCTGTTGCATAGTTGACCGTTGCCTTCTTTACCCCTTCCTTC
Source organism: Clostridiaceae bacterium UBA6085 (assembly GCA_002428605.1). GTDB lineage: Bacteria > Bacillota > Clostridia > Clostridiales > Clostridiaceae > Youngiibacter. The sequence goes on along the minus strand of DIXH01000063.1, from coordinate 70,681 downwards.
TTCGAAAGGGTCCTCTCTATGGAAAGCGCGCAAGCGGCGCATTCCATCCCTTTTACAGGTATTATCTTGTTCATATGTTCCTCCTAAAGCCCTACTTTCCTATGAGCTTTTCAAGCACCTTTATTACCTCTTCGGTCTTCTGCTCTTTGTCCTCTTCATTGTCGCCGGCTAAGGAATCTGCCACGCAATGGTGAAGATGCTGCCGCAGTATGTGCATGTTCGCTTTCTTGAGCAGTCCGTTCCCTGCCATTATCTGGTTTGATATGTCGATGCAGTATCTGTCCTCTTCTATCATCCTGATCGTCTTCTCAATCTGGCCTTTGGCCGTCATTAGGATCTGAAGAGCCTTCTGCCTGTCTTCGTTCATGTTTTTCCTCCCTCCCCCCCTGGGTGGGGGTTCTAAGGTTATAATAGCATCCCTATTGAAGAAATGCAAGACCCGACTGAGAAAAATCGGATCCTGCATCAGCTCATCATGGTTTCATATCAGATAATGATTGGTAATCAGCTATTTTCCAAGGATAAGGTCTTCACTGCCTTTGAAGCTGCCACGTTAATGGAATCCCAGACGCTGTTGAATGGCGGAGCATATCCGAAGTCCATGTATTCAAGGTCGTATACGGTAAGATTCGCATAGATCGCCGGTACCAGCCCCTGTATCCTTATAGCTGTCCCTGTCTCTCCTGCCATCTGCGCTCCAATGAGCCTTCCGTCCTTTTTCAGGTATGTAAGTTTGACATAGAGGTTCCGACTTCCGGGATAGTAGCTGGACCTGTCCCTGGTCCTTACGAGTACGCTTCCGAAATCAAGCCCCATCTTCTTTGCAGCGGTATCTGTCATCCCTGTCTGTGACTGCTCCATGCCAAGTACCTTGACATAGCCTGATGACTGGACTCCCCTGAACCTGGCAGGCTTTCCGGCCATAGACAGGCCGCTTAGCTTTCCCATCTTGTTTGAGTTCGTACCAAGGGGAAGATATCTGTCTATTCCCGCCACAAAATCGAATATCATAGCGCAGTCGCCTGCCGCATAGACAACTGGGATATTTGTCCTGCCCTCAAGGTCGGTAGCTATGGCGCCCTTCGTCATATTTATACCGGTTCCTTCAAGGAATCCTGTAGCAGGCCTTACACCTAAGGCAAGTATGACAAGCTCGGCATCATATTCACCCTTGTCAGTAACTACCCTTGATACCCTTTCGCCTGTTTCACCATACGTGTCAGTTTCCAGTCGGTCCAGCTTTTCCCCGAGATGAATACCGAAGCCTTCGTCAAGCAGATATTTTTCAGTTATTGCCGATACATCCGGATCGAAGGTGTTGAGTATCGACTTTTCCATTTCAATGATATCAGCCTTTATCCCGAGGTCATGGAGTGCCTCAAGCATCTCCACGCCCTTGTACCCTCCACCGACGATGACCGCCTTTTTTACTTTCTTTTCTTCGATGAAGGAAATGATCCTTCTTGAATCATCCAGCGTGTTTAGTGTAAAGACACCTTCAATACCTTCTGTGCCGGGTATCTTCACTGCGTTAGCACCGGTACCTATAAGAAGGAGGTCATAAGGGATACCAAGAACTTCACCCGTGTCCAGGATCCTTGCAGTAACCTCCCTGAGTCCAAAATCCACTCCCACAGCTTCATGCCTGAGTCTCAGGTCGATGCCGTCAGCGATGATCTCCCTGGCAGCCTTTGCGATAAGCTTTGATTCCTCATCTATGGCTCCGCCAATGAGGTAAGGCATTCCGCAGGCTCCGTAGGAAACATCAGTGCCCTTCTCAAGCACGATGACCTCAAGATCTTCTATATTCTTCATGGCGCTGTATGCACCGGACAAGCCAGCAGCAACAGCCCCTATAACAACCAGTCTCATATGGACACCTCCGCAATTATTTAACGAGCCTTTACAGTCAATTTTATCACACTTGTACTTTTCACCTGTCCGTTTTCCGAAACGTTAAAGAAACGTTTGCAATTTAAGGGTATTTTAATCCCAAAACTATTTACATTTGACAGGTTTTTGTTATAGTTAACTTGTCAGTATTCATAGAGTTGAAACTGAACTAAAAGTTTATATCCAAATGGACCGAATTATATCCAGAAGGAATAAGAACGGAGGAAATCAATGCAAACAACAAGAAAGACCACCTCATTCATCAACACCAGGCAGCTCGCCATCGTGGGACTGCTGTCGGGTATCTCGATACTGCTCTCCATGACACCTCTGGGATTCATCCCGATTCCACCTATAAACGCAACCATAATGCACATACCGGTGGTTATAGGAGCGATACTTGAGGGGCCTGTAGTAGGTGCACTCATCGGACTGATATTCGGAGTAACAAGCTTTGCAAAGGCGTTCGCAACACCTACCCCGCTGAGCTTCATATTCTGGAATCCCATAATCTCAATCGGGGTAAGGATCCTGATCGGTGTAGTCTCAGCATATGTGTACAGGCTGCTTGGCAAGGGAAAGGTCTCAGTTGTGATTTCCGCACTTGCCGGCTCGCTGACAAACACGATCGGAGTCATGGGCCTAATTTACCTCTTCTATGTGGCAAAATATGCTGAAACCCTTGGAATCACACTTGAAGCTGCAAAAGCCGGAATAATAGGCGTTGTTGTGACAAGCGGAATTCCTGAGGCGATACTGTGCAGTATGGTGACTCTGGCAGTCGTGACCGCAGTAAGAAAATCAAGAAAAGGAAGATAAAATCAGGCTCCCGGAAAATTCCGGGAGCCTTTCAAATTACTGGATATCCTCATCCTCCGGTGCGCCGAAGAGTTCTTCCTCGAATTCCTCCACATCGGATTTTTCATCTTCAAGAAGGAAAAGCACCGAATTGTTCATCATTATGTCCTCGAACACGATGAGCCCTTCTTTCTTGCCTATGGATTTCTCNNGGACGGATTTCAACCTGCCTCTTCCTCACATCGTACTTCTGTATCAGCAATGGATTGAAGTAGTAATCCTCCTCACCACCATTGTGGATGGTGACTTCATATTCAATGAGCTCCTTCTCATAGTAAGGTTCTTCAGGGATCAGCTTTTCTTTTACCGTTCCAGCGACCTCTGATAGGGTGCCTGCAACCTTTTCAGTTACATTCCTGACCTTTGTGAGAGTATCTTCCGACTTGAAGGTTATATCGTCATACTCCTCTTCGCCAAGGGGCTCATATGGCTCCTCGGCAGCTACATCGCCGATATCTTGTATCCCTGCATCCTTGAGGTCGTCCTCGAATTCAGAAGACATCTTGTTCTCCTTGAGCTCCTCAGCCTTCTCTTCCGCCGCTTCCCTGACTTCCTCAGCCTTTTCCTCTGCTCCTTCAGTCAGGTCCTCAAGCTTGTCCTTTGCCTTCTCAAGAAGTTCGCCTGCGTCCTCCTGGAGGTCTTCAGCCTTATCCTTTACCTTCTCGACAATCTCACCGGCATCTTCCTTGATATCCTCGAGCTTCTCCTTTGCCTTGTCCTTCAGGTTGTCCAGCTTGTTTCCGATATCCTTGAGGTCAAAGTGGTTCTCCTTGAGCTCCTCAGCCTTCTCCTCCACCGCGTCCCTGACTTCCTCAGCCTTTTCCTCTGCTCCTTCAGTCAGGTCCTCAAGCTTGTCCTTTGCCTTCTCAAGAAGTTCGCCTGCATCCTCCTGGAGATCTTCAGCCTTATCCTTTACCTTCTCGACAATCTCGCCGGCATCTTCCTTGATATCCTCGAGCTTCTCCTTTGCCTTGTCCTTCAGGTTGTCCAGCTTGTTTCCGATATCCTTCAGGTCAAAGTGGTTCTCCTTGAGCCCTTCCTCGATATTTGGAGTGAAACCCTCGGCCTTACCTTCGGACAATTTCGATGAGATGTCCTCTACTGTGTCCTCAGCCTTCTTCTTCAGGTCAACAGCCTTTTCCTTGAGCTCCTCGAATTTTTCCTTGGTTTCAAGTGTGCCCAGGTGTGCCTGAAGCTTCGCCTCGTCTACAGACTCCCTGACAGTCTCGACTATGTCGATATCCTGAACCTTGTCAGTTATTTCTTCAAGCTTGTCCCCTGCTTCCATTTTTCCGAGCTTTATCTGTACCTTAGCCTCCTCGACTTTCTTCTTGATGTTCTCATAGCCTGAGGCCGCCTTATCCTTGATTACGCCTGCTATGCCGACTCCCGCAAGTACCTCACCCTCCTGGGTGGGATCGAATGTTTCTCCTGCAGACTTGGATATCCTTACAACTATGCTGTCCGTAAGCCTGGCATTTGAGCCTTCTGCATAGACCTTCTTCGGAACTACCTTAACCGGCTGCATGACATCACCTGCCTCAGCCTCCAGCAGGTCCTTCTCAAGCTCCGACCATCTCTTCATCTTCACTGAATAGTCTTCCTTGAGCCTTTCGTTCTTGAGCTGCTGGGCCTTATAGTATGCAAATGCAGCAGCTGCAAGGGCACCTACAGCTACACCTGCCGCTATCTTTCCGGTGTTCTTCTTCTTTTCGGAAGTACCCGTGAGTGCAGCGGGCTTTACCTTGTCAGCCTTGACTGAAACAAGCTCTACGACCTCGTCAGCCTTCTTTGCCGCAGCTGCCTGACTTTCCTCCCTGAGCCTTTCGCCCTTTTCGATAAGCATCTGAGCGCCCTCAAGCCCTTTCTCATAAACCGATATGGCTGATTCCTTCAGGTCGCTAAAGGTGTCCTTTGCCTTCGGCACCAGCTCCCTTGCGAAGTCCTCACCTTTTTCTATGAACTTTTCCACTTTTTTGATAGTCTTTTTATCCATAATAAACCTCCGATTTCAGAAAATTCGATATTGCCTTTGACTAAATTATACATATCATTAATATCTATTTCAGCAAATACATCAATTGTTAATGAACTATTTGCAAATGAGCTTTATTATCTTTATTTTACGTCATCCTTGTCAAAATCAGGGTGAGTGAGGATATAATAAGGTATGGGAGGTGGTCCATTTGAAATTTGACGGGTTCTGGGTTGCTGCAGGAATTGCTGCCATAGCCCTGGCATTAGCCATAAGGTATCTTAACCGGTATGCCGGTCGGGTCATATATCCTTCTACAAAGTCCTACGAAAGGGCAAGAGAGTTGCTTCTCGAGGACAATGTGCTTGATGAGCCATATATCGATAGCCTCGGATCTGAAGACCTGAACTTCACATCGCCATACGGATACAACATATACGGTAGACTTTACCCGGCTGATTCCAGAAGGTTCGTGATAATCGTGCATGGCATAACCATGAACATAATCGGAAGCTTCAAGTACCTGCCCATGTTCCACAGGCTGGGCTACAATGTGGTCGTATACGACCAGAGGAACCACGGTAAATCAGGCGGAGAGAACACAACCTTCGGACATTTCGAGAAATGGGACCTTAAGATCATAACAGACTATCTCTTCAAAAGGTTTGGCGATGACATATCGGTAGGCCTCCACGGAGAGTCAATGGGCGCCTGTGTCTCCATTCTCAACATGGCGGCAGACCACAGGATCGCATTCACAATAAGCGACTGCGGATTTTCAGACCTTGCTGACCTTCTTCTCATAAGGTTCAGGGAAGAGACGAATATCAGGTCAAAGAAGCTCCTTTCAGCCACCAACCTGTTCATTAGAAGAAAAGCAGGCTTCTCGATAGATGATGTATCACCCATCAGGGAGCTTCCTGCAATAGCTAACCCGATCCTTTTCATCCACGGTGAGGATGACACCTACATTCCGATGAAGATGTCAAAGAGCATGTTCAGCTTCAAGCTTAACAAGAAGTTCCTCTACACCGTAAAGGGTGCAGGCCATGCGAAATCCTACGCTGCAGACAGCAGAGAATACGAGAAGGTCGTATGCGGCTTCCTGGGAGAAGTATACGGAAACGGACCGGAATGCGAATAATAGAATGACTGCCGCCGGCAGGACAGAAAAGCCCCTGTGCAATTTAGCCCAGGGGTTTTCTCACGCGTCTTTACATCGAACACGCGTTCTGGTATACTGGAATTGGCAGGAGGGATATTTATGGGAAGAACTGTTTTTCACGTCGACGTCAATTCGGCATACCTTTCCTGGAGCGCGGTATGGGACCTGCAGCACGGAGCGGAGGTCGACCTCAGGGAGATACCTGCCATAGTCGGAGGCAATCCTGAGACAAGGCACGGCATAGTCCTTGCGAAATCAATACCCAGCAAGAAGTATGGGATAAAGACAGGAGAGACACTTTTTTCAGCATTCTTCAAATGCCCGAACCTGACTGTGGTTCCCCCAAAGTACTCCCAGTACCTTAAGGCAAGCAATGCAATGGTCGAGGTGCTTAAGGAATACTCACCCCTTGTCGAAAGGTATTCAGTAGATGAATGCTTCTTGGACATGGGGAATATCACACGGGAGGAAGCTGTGTCCATAGCCACAGGGCTCAAGGACCGAATAAGCGAGGAGCTTGGCTTCACTGTCAACGTTGGGGTTTCAGACAGGAAGCTACTTGCAAAGATGGGATCAGACCTTCAGAAGCCGGACATGGTGCATACCCTGTTTCCTGACGAGATAGAAGAGAAGATGTGGCCCCTTCCCGTTGAGGACATGTTCATGGTGGGGCCTGCGACTACGAAGAAGCTCAAGTACATGAACATAAGGACGATCGGAGAGCTTGCGGCGGCGGATCCCAAATTCCTTCACGAGAAGTTCAAGAAGTACGGCCTCATGATTTCAGCGTATTCAAGGGGACTGGATATCTCGACGGTGAAGGCAGGCACCATACCGATGAAGGGAATGGGAAATTCAACCACATTGCCATTTGACTTCACCGACAGGATATCCTGCCACAACGTCATGCTTTCACTCTGCGAGACCCTGATGCCAAGGCTCAGGGATGCCGAAAAGCTTGCTAAGTGCGTCGCTGTACACATAAGGGGGACCGACCTGGTCACTGTTTCAAGGCAGACCACCCTTTACAGGGCAACGGATTCAACCACTATGGTAATGGAAACTGCCTGCAGCCTGTTCGATTCCCTCTGGGACGGCTCTCCCGTAAGGCATCTGGGCATAGCCCTCTCTCAGCTGAAGGATACTGACGTGGAGCAGCTTTGCCTCCTTAAAAGCAAAAGCGAGGAAAAGAGCGAAAAGATAGACCGGGTCATAGATACACTCAGGAAAAACTTCGGGGACAAATCAGTGATCAGGGCCACGTTCCTGAATTCCCCGGTAGGCCCCTTCTCAGGCGGTGTGGAGGAGAAGGATTACGTGTTCATGAGCAGTCTGCTGTAGAAAACACAGGAAGGGAGGAAGGAAATGCGCTGTGCACAAGGGGAAAGCGCATTTTCCGGGAAATATGAAAGTGCTGGCAAAGCCGATAGAGATGGTCGCGTGGTTCGACTTCAAGGGGACGATACATCCCATACGGTTCAGGCTCCTGGGCGAGGACGGCAAATATGCCACCATAGCTGTAAGGAGCGTACAGGCAAGGAAAAAGGAGAAGCTTGCAGGAAATGTCATGCAGGTGTTCCTCTGCCAGGGGGTCGTCAACGAGACCGAGGTCCTCTTCGAGCTCAAATATGAGAAGGACACTGACCAGTGGACGCTCTTCAAGATGTAGAAAAATGCCGCGGAAAGATCTTTCCGCGGCATTTTTCAAGTCTAGTCCCTTTTCTTCTTCTGGGTCCTGTAGTTCGTATTTCCTCCTGAGATGTTGTACACCCTTTTGAATCCGCTGTTCAGGAGTATGTTCTGGACTGCATTTCCGGTAGTGCCCTTGTTGCAATAGGTTATGACAGGCTTGTCCCTGTCAAGGCCCTCCAGCTTTTCCCTTACGGTCTCGTGCGGCATGCTTACGGCTCCGTCGACATGTCCTTCCTGGTACTGGCTGCCGGCTCTCGCATCGATTATCTGTACCTCTTCGCCATCGTAGGTCCCGTTTCCGATAAGCCTTGGGTCGGCAATGCTCCGGCCTCCCTTTATTGCATTGTCCAGGATCATACCTGTGTACATCACAGGATCCTTGGTTGTGGAAAATGGAGGAGCATACGCAAGGTCAAGATGGAAGAGGTCTTCCGCCCTGGCACCGAAGGATATTGCAGTCACGAAAACATCGATCCTCTTGTCCACTCCGCCGTAGCCGACTATCTGTACGCCGAGGAGTTTTCCTGTCTTTCTGTCTGCTATGGACTTTATGACCATTTCCTTACCGCCGTAATAAGTCGGCCTGTCAGGCTTTATGTTGTGTGATACCTGAATATCGTAGCCTTCCAGAAGAGCCTCCCTCTCGGTAAGCCCGGTCTGGCCCACAGTCATGTCAAATACCCTGAATATTCCGGTTCCGAGTACTCCCCTGAATTCGAGGCTGTCATTGAAGATCGCGTTTCCTGCTATCCTGCCGGTCTTGTTGGCTGTGGATCCAAGTGGCCTGTATACAGGCTTCCCTGTGATAACGCTGAAGCTCTCGGCGCAGTCACCGCAGGCAAATATGTCCTTGATGCTTGTCCTCATGGATCTGTCGGTTCGTATGGCCCCAAACTGTCCGGTTTCGATTCCGCAATTCCTTGCAAGTGTAGTCTCGGGCCTTACCCCGATTGCGAGTATGACCAGATCAGAAGGTATGGTTTCCCCGGTTTCAAGCGTAACGCCCGATACGGTCCCATCACCCTGCATGGCAGCCGCCGAGGTCCCGAGGTGAAGGCTGACGCCTTTCTTTTCAAGGTAGTCCCTGAGATAGTTTGACATGTCGCTGTCAAGACCCGGTGTGACCTGAGGAAGCTTCTCGACCATATGGACTTCAAGTCCGTTTCTTACCAGCACCTCGCAGAGCTCAAGCCCGATGAAGCCGGTTCCTACGATCACAGCCTTTTTCGGAGATCTGGACCTTACGAATTCCCTTATCCTGTCTGCGCTTTTCACATTCCTTAACGTGAAGACACCGTTAAGGGATATTCCCTCCATCTGAGGGACAAAAGGCCTGGCTCCCGTAGCTATGACGAGCTTGTCGTATGCTTCCTCATATTCCCTTCCGTCATTAAGGTCCCTTACCTTCAGAGATTTCCTGGTAGGGTCTATCTCCAGAACCTCATGGGAGGTCCTGACATCGACATTGTACTTGTCCCTGAAGAAGGCAGCATCCCTTGGGACAAGCTCACTCCTCTTCTCCACTTCTCCGCCTATGTAGTAAGGAAGGCCGCAGCCTGAATAGGAAATGTCACTGTCCTTCTCGAATATTATTATCTCGGCATCCTCGCTGTTCCTTCTTGCCTTTGCAGCAGCGGATGTTCCGCCTGCCACCGCCCCTATTATAAGTATCCTCATTTATTTGCCTCCATCCTCCGATTTCACATATCTAATTATATCGATATGACTTTGGTTAGGGAAGCATTATCCAAAGAATTAACATAAACGCAACAAAAGGCACCCGAATGGATGCCTTAGTTCTAGTATTCTTCAACCTCGCGGCGTGTTCCCTTGAAGTTCTTTTTTTTCATATGCCTTGCATGGAGCACTTTTTCCACGTCGCTGATGCTGACTCCTCTCTCGAAAAGAAGCACCGACAGGTGGTAAAGTACGTCTGCGGCTTCGTTTGCCAGTTCTTCGCGGTCTTCGTTCTTTGCAGCGATCACAGCCTCGAAGCTTTCTTCGCCGAACTTCTTTGCTATCTTGTCAGTTCCGCTGGTAAGAAGGTAGTTGGTGTAGGAGCCCTCTTCCGGATTTTCGGCCCTTTCCCTTACTGTATCCTCAAGGTCCTTAAGTGTGAATGAGACATCAAGGTCGAAGCAGCTTTCAGTGTTCCTGTGGCAGGTGGGTCCCTGAGGATCGACCTGGACAAGCAGTGCATCGCTGTCGCAGTCCAGTCTCATGTCCTTGACTATCTGCACATGTCCGCTTGATTCTCCCTTCATCCAGAGCCTTCCCTTGCTCCTTGAGAAGAACCATACGACACCCTCGGCGCATGTGCGCCTGAATGCTTCCTCGTCCATGTAGCCTACCATAAGCACGTTCTTGTTGGTATGGTGCTGCAGCACCGCTGTAAGAAGCCCTTTATTGAAATCAGGCTTCAGTTCGCTGTAATCAGACATTCCTTATTGCAACCCCTTCCTTAGCGCAGGCTTCCTTGACCTCGGCTATGCTCACCTGTTCGTCGTGGAATATTGATGCTGCAAGTCCAGCAGAAACATCGGTCTCCTTGAACAGGTCAACGAAGTGCCTGGCATTCCCTCCTCCTCCGGAGGCTATTATCGGTATGTTCACGATCGACATGAGCTTCTTAAGAAGCCTGTGGTCGAAGCCCTGCTTCATGCCGTCGTAGTCCATGCTCGTCACAAGGAGCTCACCGGCTCCAAGCTCCTCGACACGTTTTGCCCATTCAAGGGTCCTTATTTCGGTAGGGCGTTTCCCGCCATGGGTATAGCAGAACCAGTCACCCTTCTCCTCATCCCACTTGGCGTCGATCGCTACGCAGGTGCACTGCGCACCGAACATCTCCGATGACCGCCTTACAAGGTCAGGGTCCCTGAGCGCCGCTGAATTGAGGCTCACCTTGTCAGCTCCGGCGTTTAGCATCCTTGATATGTCTTCAACGGACTTCAGCCCGCCGCCCACTGTCATGGGAATGAACAGCTGCTCTGCCGTCCTCCTTATGACGTCTACCATGAGAGCATGACCGGTCTCAGTTGCAGATATGTCAAGGAACACCAGCTCGTCTGCGCCAAGGTCATTGTACCTTTTGGCCATGGCCACAGGGTCGCCTACCTCCCTCAGCCCCTTGAACTGTATCCCCTTCACCACTACGCCGTCCTTGACGTCGAGGCAGGGTATTATCCTTTTCTTGATCACTTTACATCCCTCCAGAACTCAGGGGTGTTTGCCGCCTTACCTACGATCGCAGCATGCACTCCGAGCGCATCGAGACGCATTATATCCTCCATGCTCCTGACACCGCCTGAAGCGGTGACCGGATGAACGGAGAGCTTTGAAAGCTTTGCGGTAAGCTCGAAGTTAGGTCCTGCCATCCTGCCATCCTTTGAGATGTCGGTGAATATTATCCCTCCGAGGGGTATCCTGTTCGAACGCTCCACGACCTCATATATTGTTTCACCGGTCTCTTCGGTCCACCCGTTAACTGAGACCATCTCTTCCCTGGCATCAAGGCCAAGGTATATCTTCCCCGGAAAGGCATTGGCCATCTCGGCGAGCCACTCCGGATCCTTCAGCCCCCTGGTCCCCACTATGAGGTAGGAAGCCCCGGCTGCAAGATATGACTCTATGATCTCCCTGGAGCGTATGCCTCCGCCTATTTCAACAGGCAGCGGGCAGTTCCTTATGAGGCCCCTTATGAATTCGGATTCCAGAGGACCCTTCTTAAGTGCCCCCATAAGGTCAACGATGTGTATCCTCTTTACCATGCTGAAGCCTGAGTAGAAGGCTATGGCCTCTTCAGGCGTCCTTTCCATTTCAGTGCTTGTTCCGTAGTCGCCTTCAGTCAGCCTTACGCTTTTACTTTCAATAAGGTCAATAGCTGGCCAGATCTCAATCATAGGAATCCCCCTTTCAAAGCCCTGTCGAGTATGGCAAGTCCTGCATAGCCGCTCTTTTCCGGATGGAACTGTATCCCTATGAGGGATCCCTTCTGGACTATTGCGGTTATTTTCTGGCCATAGTCTGCCCAAGCCACCACGTTCTCATCTGTTGATACCTTGAAGGAGTGAATGAAGTAGACATCCTCCTCAAGGCTTCCGTCCTTAGTGATCAGAGTATTCCATCCAAGATGAGGTACGGGAAGGTCGCTTCTGATAAGCTCTACTTTTCCCGGAAGGTAGCTGAGGCCGTCAACATCACCCTCCTCGCTGTGAGAAAAGAGAAGCTGCATGCCAAGGCAGATCCCTATGAAGGGCTTTGATCTTCTGAGCTCATCAAGCACGGGTATGAGGCCTTCCTCCCTGAGCCTGTCCATGGCAGCCTTGAAATGTCCGACTCCAGGAAGTATGACGTGCGTTGCCTCGCTGAGTACCTCGGGGTCCTTTGTGAGCACGACATCATAGCCAAGGTATTTCAGGGCATTCTTCAGGTTCTGTATGTTACCAAGTCCGTAGTCCACTAAGGCGACCATCTACAGCACGCCCTTTGATGAGGGCACCCTGCCCGACTGGGATGGCGATAGTGCGATCCTTACGCTCTGTGCGAAGGATTTGAATATGGACTCGATCTCATGGTGGGAGTTTCCTCCCCTGATGAGGTCGATGTGCACGGTGTATCTCGCGTTTATCACAAGGGCCCTGAAGAATTCCTCCACAAGCTCAGTGTCGAAGGTGCCTACCTTCTCTGTTGAGAATCTGGCGCCAAATGACAGATACGGCCTTCCGCTGACATCTGTGACGGTCCTTGAGAGTGTCTCGTCCATTGGCACGTATGCATGTCCGTATCTGTTGATGCCTGCCTTGTCCGCTGACATCTCTGAAAGCAGCTGTCCAAGGACAATTCCTACATCCTCGACAGTATGGTGGTCATCCACGGTCACATCACCGTCAACGACACAGCTCAGGATAAAATGGCCGTGGAAAGCGAAAAGGTCGAGCATGTGGTCAAGGAACCCGACACCGGTGTCTATGCTGGACGGTCCTGTACCCTTCTCGATAGATATGCTTATCTTTGTTTCGCTGGTCTCCCTGGTCTTCTTGTAAATCAAAGCTTTGCCCTCCATTCCTTAAGGACCTCATGAAGCCTTTCAAGATCCTTTTCTTCTGCTATGGAATATCTTACGACGTCCTTAAGACGTTCATCTTTATATAGCCTCGGCAGGAATCCCTTCTCCATGATGTATTCACCAAGTGAGGGAGCGTTCTTGCCATAGGTAAACACGAAGTTTGTCTCGCTCGGAAGCACTTCAATGACATCAGACACTGTTTCACTGAAGATATCCTTCAGCCTGTCCGAAAGGGCTCTCTGCCTGCTGAAGAATGCCCTCAGGTCCTCCTCGTGGGTAAGGAGGTAGGTTCCGATATTGAGTGAAAGTGAATTTACAGGATACGGATGAGCTATCGAATTGAGCATCTCGATGGTGTTCCTCGTCGATACCGCTACCCCTATCCTCAGGCCTGCCAGCCCGTATATCTTCGACAGGGTCCTTATGGTTATGACATTGTCGCCAGTTGGCTTTTCGTAGCTCTTGCTTGAAAACTCCAGGTATGCCTCATCTACAACCAGGTATCCGCCTGATTCAGTGACGGCACCTGCAATCGCCGCTACGAAGGAATCGCTGTGCATTGCCCCTGTAGGGTTGTTGGGCTGTGAAAAGATGAAGAAGGAAGGCTTGTGCTCCCTGATGGCCTGAACTGTCCTCTCTTCGTCGAATGTGAAGTCGTCGTTGCATGGGACCTTGACCACAGGTCTCTTCAGCTGCCTCGCGTAGCCCTCGTACATTGAGAAATCCGGGTCCAGTGTCATCATCGGACCGTCTCCCAGAAGTATCATGAACTTCTGTATCCATTCGTCAGATCCGTTGGCTATTGCAATGCACTGCGGATCCAGATGATGGAACTTTGCGTATGCCTCAACGAACCTGTCATGCTCCTCAGCAGGATACCTGAAGAACGGCGTATCCTGTATGATCTCCCTTATCTTCTCCTCTGAAAGCGAAGGAACGGGGCTCTCATTCTTGTTTATCCTTATCATGCTCTTCCCCCCATCCTTGTCGATACTGAATCCCTGTGCGCTGAAAGCGACTCCTCATTGGCTATGGCAACCGCTGCGGATGCGCATTCCATGAATGTTTCCCTGCTCAATGCTATCACCGAGTTTGTCCTCTGGAAGTCATTCACAGAGAGTCCGCTTGCAAACCTTGCGTTGCCCGAGGTCGGGAGCACATGGCTCGGACCTGCGGAGTAGTCCCCGATAGCCTCAGGCGAGTACTCTCCTATGAAGATCGCTCCGGCAGTCCTGACCTTCTCAACATAATCTTCGGCATCAGCTGTCTGAATGGACACATGCTCTCCGGCTATGAGGTTAACGATCCCGATGCTTTCCTCCCTGTCTGAAGTGAGGATGGCATAGTGGTTTTTTGCAAGGCTTTCTTCAATTACCTTGATCCTGGGCTGAAGCAGCTTCTGCTTCATAAGCTCCTCTTCAATATCAGACAGCACCTTCTCATCTGAGCTTATGAGGAACGTCCTTGCCATCTCGTCGTGCTCGGCCTGAGCAAGTATGTCAAGGGCCACCCATTCTTTGTTCGCCGTATGGTCAGCTACGATAACTATCTCAGACGGGCCGGCGATGGAGTCTATTCCAACATCCCCATATACAAGCTTCTTGGCAAGGGCCACATACTGGTTGCCGGGCCCTACTATCTTGTCGACCCTTGGAATGGTTTCAGTTCCATATGCCAGAGCAGCTACAGCCTGGGCTCCGCCGGTCTGGTAGACCCTGTCGACACCAGAGATGAAGCATGCTGCAAGCGTGGCCCTGTTGATGCCATCCTTCTGAGGCGGAGTCACAACGATGATCTCCTCTACCCCTGCTACCCTTGCAAGGACAGCAGTCATGAGAACAGTAGAAGGATAGCTTGCCTTTCCGCCGGGAACGTATATGCCGACTCTACTTAAGGCATGTACCTTCTGGTAAAGCTCACTCTTTTCCATCTGCTTCCACATTATGGTCTTCTGGTATTTCTCGATGTTTCCCTTTGAAAGAAGAAGAGCAGCCTTCAGCTCCTCATCAAGTCCGTTCCAGGCTTTCTCCATTTCAGACGCAGGCACCTCAAGCTCGTTAATTGCGACTCCGTCGAACTTAAGGGAGAATGCCTTAAGGGCCTCATCACCCTTTTCCCTTACCTCCCTGATGATGTCCATCACAGAGGCAGCCTTGCTGAAGTCAAGGGTATCCATTTCCTTATATGCCTTCCTGAATTCATCTGCACTGATCATCATTTCACCTTCAACCGTTCTATGATTCCCTGGATCTCATCGTATTTGATGAAATACGCGTGCTTGTTGGATATAAGCCTCGCGTTTATCTTGTCCAGGGTCACCCTTTCCTTGAGCCCGTTCTTTTTGAGGGTATCCCCCGACTGTACGATATCTACAATGGCATCGGCCATTCCGATCACTGCAGCAAGCTCAACAGAACCCTTAAGGGGTATGATCTTGACAGGCTGCATTATCGAGTCGAAGTACCTTCTGGTATAGTTGACATACTTGGTGGCTATGACATCATACTTCTTCTTCGCTTCGGTACTTGCAATGGTGAAATGGCAGAATCCGAACGGAAGGTCCATCAGGCTGTTGACCCCTGTCTCGCTCTCCATCAGTATGTCGCTTCCGGTTATGCCAAGCTCAGCTATTCCTTCCGCAACATAAGTAGGGACATCGTCCCCCTTTACGAGAAGGAAACGCACATCCCCTGCTTCCACTACCAGCTCCCTGGTGACCTTGGAGAGGGCGTCTACCCATTCGGTTATCCCTCTCTCCTTGATGTAACTTATGAAATCAGTGTACTGTCTTCCCTTTGACAGCGCTATTGTTATCATTTGTTCCTCCTATCCGTTGATCCCCATTCCAAATGCCTTTGAAGAGCTTGTGTACTGCCCTCCTGAAGCCTGGGGTTCAGTCTCGTTCTTTTGATAGAGCTGTATGAATATTCCCCTGTAATACGATTGCCTCGGCATTACAAGGGTATCGATATATACGTTCTCGATTGAAAGCTTCCTTAGCTTATCCTCCCATACCTTGAGGTCTTCGATCTCCTGGGCAAGCTCAGGAAACCTTCCCGCAATGTACTCAAGCTGGTCCTCGGGCCTTACCTGCATCAATCCGATGACAGGATGGTCCTTTGACAGGGCATGTGAGAGAGCATCTTTATTCCTCTCCGAAACAAGCCTGTGGATCATCGGATCCTCCATCTGGTCCTTAGTGAGAAGCTTCTTCAGGAGCTTGTTGTGTGAGATCACAGCAATGGATATGTTCTTCTTCAGATGCTCTGTCATGAAAGTCAGGACATCTGAAAGGACCTCCTGCTGCGCGGCTATGTCTGAGGTGAAGGTCTCGACTCCCATCTGGTGGATCGTACCGGATTTCTTGTATACCATCCCGGCATAGGCTATCTTCTCCGCCTCAAGCTCGTACTGCTTCCTGTACCTGACGATCGAGTTCGTCCAGTCGCTCCGAAGCGCATGAAGCACGCCGCCGTCCGTCCAGGAATGCCTCTTGTCCATCATCTTCTGGTCATCAAGGGTTATGCTTCCCCAATTGAAGGTCTCCACCACATTGAGGTCCACAAGGTCATAGCCGAGCTTTGCCATGAACCTTAGAAAATCCATTTCCTGCTTCTTTGTCTTGATAATTGTGTCATTCATAGTTATCCTGTTCAAGAAATCACTCCCATCCAATCTGAGGATAAGGCCGGATGTACCGTCAGCCTGTAATTGTCCTTCCTCTGTATGATAATATATAGTAACATAGATGTGAATATTAATGCAAACAAAGGAGGCTTTATTCGTGCGAGATATGCATATGCACACTGATTACTGCCCTCATGCCTCGCGTGACAAGGCAGAGGAATACATACTGGAGGCCATCTCCAAAAATCTTGTCGAGATAGCCTTCACAGAGCATGCCCCGCTTCCAATAGACGACACCGTTCCGGCACAGGACAGTGCCATGTCAATTGAGGATGTAGGCAAATACCTTCAGGAGATAGCGCTGCTCAAGGACAGGTACAGTAACACGATCACCATAAACGCAGGCTTCGAGATAGACTACATAGAAGGAAAAGAAAGTGAGACCCTGGATTTCCTGAAGCAGCATCCGGATACTGTTCCCTACTCCATTCTAAGCGTACACTTCGTTCTGATTGGCGGCAAGTATTTCTGCATCGATTATTCTTCCGAATCCTTTGTTGAAAAGGCTGAGGAGGTTGGATATGAGGTGCTTGTGAAGGCGTATGAGGATGCCCTGATGAAGGCTCTTTCTAACCCCTATGGAAGCCTTACACCAAAAAGGATCGGACACCTTGACCTCATAAAGAAGTTCAGGGGGTTCCATGGCAGGAGCCTTGACCTTGACCTGGACAGGATACTGTCAGCTATAAAAGAAAACGGATATGCCCTTGACATCAACACATCCGGATATGACAAGGAGTATTGCGGTGAACCCTATCCTTCCCTTGAAATCATCAGGAAGGCTGTGAATTTGGGGATACCGGCTGTCACAGGGTCTGATGCCCATAGCGCAAAAGAGGTTGGAAGGCACTTTGACAAGGTCAGTGAATACAGTTAGCCGAAATAAACTGGTCCAGTCCAACTAATGGAGCAAATGTAATAATGGATATTTTAAATGGAAAAGGGATCGCCAGATTGGCGATCCCTTTAAATTTTCTAGTAAACCTGAGCTGCAAGCCTCTTGTAGCCTTCCAGTCTTTCCTTCGCATCCTTCTCTGTCTTTTCAAACAGCTGCTCTGCGACGTCCGGGTAAGCCTGCTTGAGTGAGGAGTACCTTACTTCGCTCTCTATGAACTCCCTGAAGCTCTTTGTAGGCTCCTTTGAATCCAGAGTGAACGGATTCTTTCCCTCTTCCTTGAGAAGCGGGTTGTACCTGTAAAGTGACCAGTATCCCGACTCTACCGCTCTCTTGGTCTGCTCCTGGCTGAAGCCCATTCCAAGCTTCAGTCCCTGGTTGATGCATGGAGCGTATCCGATGATGAGTGATGGGCCGTCGTATGCTTCAGCCTCTGTGAGGGCCTTCATGAGCTGGTTCTTGTCAGCTCCCATACCAACCTGTGCCACGTATACATATCCATAGCTCATTGCCATCATTCCAAGGTCCTTCTTCTTGGTCCTCTTTCCTGATGCCGCGAACTTGGCGATAGCTGCTGTAGGTGTGGACTTGGATGACTGTCCGCCTGTGTTGGAGTAGACTTCAGTATCGAACACGAATACGTTGATGTCCTCGCCTGTTGCAAGAACATGGTCAAGTCCGCCGTATCCGATGTCATATGCCCATCCGTCTCCACCGAAGATCCACTGGCTCTTCTTGGTCATGTAGTCCTTGTTCTCATAGAGCTCCTTGGCTGCCGGGAACTTGTCAACTGCTTCCTTGAGTACAGGAAGAAGCGCTGCCCTTGCTGCCTTTGATCCTTCGCCGCTCTTGAAGTTGTCTACGAAGTTCTGGAGCGCTGCCTTAAGCTCTGCCGATGCTGACTCTTCTGCAAGAAGTGATTCAGCAAGAGGAAGAAGCTTTGCTCTCTGTGCGTTGTGTCCGAGGTATATTCCAAGACCGAACTCTGCATTGTCCTCGAAGAGTGAGTTAGCCCATGCAGGACCCTGTCCGAGATGGTTTGTGGTGTAGACTGTAGCAGGTGCCGAAGCTCCCCATATGGATGAGCAGCCTGTAGCGTTCGCTATCATCATCCTGTCTCCGAAGAGCTGGGTGATGAGCTTCGCGTAAGGTGTCTCTCCGCAGCCTGCGCATGCGCCTGAGAACTCAAGCAGCGGCTGTTCGAACTGGCTTCCCTTAAGGGTGTGCTTGCTCATCGGATTAGTCTTTGGAGTTACTTCAAGTGCATAATCCCAGTTTGGAAGCTCATGCATCTGAGTCTCGATAGGCTTCATGACGAGTGCCTTGTTAGGTGCAGGGCAGATCTGTGCGCAGTTTCCGCAGCCTGTGCAGTCAAGAACAGATACCTGTATCTTGTAGCCGTAGTCTGCGAATGCCTTGCCGCCGATCGCCTTCTTTGTTGCAAATCCTTCAGGAGCCTTCTCTATCTCGGCCTGGTCGAGGAGGAACGGTCTGATTACAGCGTGAGGACATACATACGAGCACTGGTTGCACTGTATGCAGTTGTCTATCTGCCACTCAGGAACGTTGACTGCAATTCCTCTCTTCTCGAAAGCTGATGTTCCCATCGGGAAAGTTCCGTCTTCTCTTCCAAGGAATGCTGATACAGGCAGCTTGTCGCCTTCCTGTGCATTGATCGGTCTGAGAAGCTTCTCTATGAATTCAGGTACTGCCTTCTCATCTGCCTTGGCATCAGCTGCCTCAGCCCATGATGCAGGAACCTCAACCTTGACGAGTGCGTTTACGCCTCTGTCGATTGCTTCGTTGTTCATTGCGACGATCTTCTCGCCCTTCTTGCCGTATGACTTGTAGACGGCGTCCTTAAGCTGCTTTACTGCATCCTCTACAGGGATTATGTTTGCAAGCTTGAAGAATGCTGACTGCATGATCATGTTGATCCTGGTTCCGAGTCCTATCTCTGATGCTATGTGCTGTGCATCCAGTATGTAGAACTTGATCTCGTTCTTCGCTATGAAGTTCTTCATCTTCGCAGGAAGCCTTGTCTCAAGCTCTTCAACGGACCATGGGCTGTTAAGAAGGAATGTTCCTCCAACCTTGAGTCCTGTCAGCACGTCATACTTGTCCACATAGGATGGGTTGTGGCATGCTACGAAGTCCGCGTTCTGAATGAGGTATGGGCTCCTTATCTTCTCTTTTCCGAATCTCAGGTGTGAAACCGTGATTCCGCCTGACTTCTTTGAGTCATATGAGAAGTATCCCTGAGCGTACATGTCAGTTCCGTCACCTATGATCTTTATGGCTGACTTGTTGGCTCCGACAGTTCCGTCTGAACCGAGTCCCCAGAATTTGCACTGTACGGTTCCAGGTGCTGACGTGTTTATAGGCTCATGCTTTGCAAGGCTTGTAAATGTTACGTCATCCTCTATTCCTATTGTGAAGCCGTTCTTGACTTCGTTGAACTTGAGGTTCTCGTATACTGAGAATATCTGGTCTGGAGTAACGTCCTTGGATCCAAGTCCGTATCTTCCGCCAACTATTACCGGTCTCTTTTCGACTTCATAGAATGCATTCCTGACATCCTGGTAAAGAGGCTCTCCGGCAGATCCGGGCTCCTTTGTCCTGTCAAGTACGGCGATCTTCTTTGCAGTCTTCGGTATTGCGTTAAGGAAGTTCTTTGTAACGAATGGCCTGTAAAGGTGGACGTTTACGAGACCTACCTTTTCGCCCTTAGCCATCAGGTAGTCAATTACCTCGGAAGCGGTATCGCATACCGAACCCATGGCAACTATTACATATTCAGCATCTTCAGCTCCATAGTAGTTGAAGAGCTGGTAGTTCCTTCCAGTAAGCTTGTTGATCTCCTCCATGTAGCCTTCGACTATCTCAGGAATCGCATCATAATATCTGTTCGCAGCTTCTCTTCCCTGGAAATAGATATCCGGGTTCTGAGCTGTTCCTCTTGTCACAGGTCTTTCAGAGTTAAGTGAATTAGCCCTGAAGGCTGCAACAGCATCCTTGTCAAGCAGAGCCTCAAGCTCATCATACTCTATGACTTCAACCTTCTGAACTTCCGCGGAAGTCCTGAAGCCGTCAAAGAAGTTGAGGAAAGGAACTCTTCCCTTTATTGCTGAAAGATGTGCAACTCCGGCAAGGTCCATGACCTCCTGGACATTTGATTCTGCAAGCATTGCAAAACCTGTCATCCTGGCAGCCATAACGTCCTGATGGTCTCCGAATATGGAAAGTGCGTGTGCCGCAAGTGCCCTGGCACTTACATGGAATACTCCAGGCAGGAGTTCTCCGGCAATCTTGTACATGTTTGGAAGCATGAGCAGAAGCCCCTGTGATGCTGTATAGGTTGTGGTCAGAGCACCGCCCTGCAGTGATCCGTGAACTGCTCCTGCGGCTCCTGCCTCAGACTGCATCTCAGTGACCCTGACAGGCTGACCGAAAATGTTCTTCAGTCCTTTTGATGCCCATTCGTCC
Source organism: Clostridiaceae bacterium UBA6085 (assembly GCA_002428605.1). Classification (GTDB taxonomy): domain Bacteria; phylum Bacillota; class Clostridia; order Clostridiales; family Clostridiaceae; genus Youngiibacter. Next base: position 49,965 of record DIXH01000063.1, on the reverse strand, counting down.
ACACTCTCAGCCATAGTGGATGATGGTGTGATTGGAAATATCGCTGCTACATCTGTGAAAGCGTACGAAATGTGCGCCGCAGCGGTGTTTCCATCCATGGTTTTCATTTTTCTCATGTTTGTAACCTCTCCCTTAAACATATTTGAAATCCGGCCTAAAGATTTCATTGGTGCAGTTTACCTGCATTAAATGCAGCTTACCTGCATTACATGCAGCTTTCCTGCATAGGTTGGATAAAAATGTGCGTGCGATTATGCACTGACATTAATTTTATGATGCCGGTGCATAATGACTACGTTAACAATTATAAACCTTAATCCACCCATAAACAAGCTAAATGGTTATTTTTACTGTCTTTTCATGCCTTCTTATCAGCCTCCAGTCTTCTGTCTGCGGGCGAGCACTTCCTCGACTCCCCTGATTATGTCCAGGTCTGAAGCGTTTTCAAAATCCATTGAACTGATCAGCTTCATCAGGGCTTCCTTCTTCCTCAGAGATTCGATCCCCTTTTCCACATCCACCTTCTCGACTTCGATTTCAGTGTATGCAGGAAGCTTTACGTAATGCTTCAGCGGAACGATATCTCCGTTCTTCGCGACCTTCACGTTGTAATCGTCCTTTACCAGCAGGTCCTTAAGGGCATTCGCCGCCTTTTCGTCCCCATGTACCAGGAATGTCTGCAATGGTCTCTTCCGGAATGCGGATACCCATTCGTGGAGACCGTTCCTGTCAGCATGACCTGAAAGTCCTGAGAGCGAGTAGATACCTGCATTCACAGCAACATCCTCACCGAATATCCTGACCATCTTCTCGCCGTCCTGGATCATCCTTCCCAGGGTCCCCTCAGCCTGGTAACCGACAAAGACCACAGAACACTCCCTCCTCCACAGGTTGTGCTTGAGATGATGCTTTATCCTTCCTGCCTCTGCCATACCGGATGCGCTGATTATGACGCAGCCCTTGGGAGTATTGTTGAGTATCCTCGATTCCTCGACCGATTCAGTGAAATGAAGGTTGGGGAAATCAAGGACGTCATCCCCCATCCTGTACCTTTCCTGAGTGTCCTCATCAAAGTATTTTTTGTTTTTCCTGAATATTTCAGTGGATTTTGTTGCAAGGGGTGAATCAACATAGACTGAAACACCGCGGTTGAGCTCGCCCTTCTCCATGAATTCGTTCAGTATGTATATTATCTCCTGTGTCCTTCCTACTGCGAAGGAAGGTATTATTACATTCCCGCCCTTCTTGTAGGTGCTGTTGATGATGTCGATGAGCTGACGGAACTCGGACCTTGACTCAACATGAAGCCTGTTGCCGTAGGTCGACTCGAGGATCAGGTAATCGCAGCCGTCTATTAAAGCCGGGTCCTTCATGAGAGGTATTCCCTTGTTCCCAAGGTCCCCTGAGAATACCAGCTTTACTTCCTTGTCCTCTTCCTTCATGAAGATCTCCACGATCGCAGCTCCCAGTATGTGTCCGGCCTCCCTGAACCTGATCCTGAACCCTTCAAAGAGTGTAAGTTCCTCGTCGAAGTCAAGCTCCTCGAAAAGTGCAAGGGAATCCTCAGCATCCTCTGCAGTGTACAGTGGCTCGACCCTGTCCTTCCCCTGCCTTTCCCTCTTCTTGTTGTCCCATTCTGCCTCCTGCTCCTGAATGTATCCTGAATCGAGAAGCATTATGGAACAAAGGTCGAAGGTTGGTGGTGTAGTTATGATCCTGCCCCTGAAGCCTCTCTTGTAAAGAAGGGGGATCCTTCCGCTGTGGTCGATATGGGCATGTGAAAGAACAAGGTAGTCTATGGACGAAGGAATGAATGAAAACACGTCGTTGCCCCTGTCCTTGTCATCCTTGCCCTGATAAAGGCCGCAATCGAGAAGTATGCGCTTGTCCTTCACCCTTAACAGGTGGCTTGATCCTGTTACGCAGCCTGCTGCGCCTGAAAACTCTATTCTCATCTGATCACCTCAACTTAATTGTACAGCCTGGAGCGCAAGGATTATGTAAACAATTGGTGAAAATGGAAAATCCGCACCGGCTGTATTTGCCGGATGCGGATGGATTTATCATATGTCAGTTTCTGTGCCGTTGCTTTCAATTACCCTTCTGTACCAGTGGAAGGAATCCTTCCTTACCCGCCTCAGGTCCTTGAGGTCAGTCTCCTCCCTGTTGATGTATACGAAACCGTACCTCTTCTGGTAGCCGTTCAGCCATGAGAGCAAATCAGTGAAGGACCAGGTACAGTAGCCAAGGAGGTCGACCCCATCAGTTATCGCTTCCCTGCATGCAAGTATGTGCGCCTTGAGGTAAGCGATCCTGTAGTCATCATGGACCTTGTCGTCATCAGTCAGCTTGTCATATTCACCAAGCCCGTTTTCAGTTATAAGTACAGGCAGGCTGTATCTTCCTGTGATTCTCCGAAGAGCCACCCTCAGTCCTTCCGGGTCGATGGTCCAGTCCCAGTTGGTCCTCTCCAGATAGTCATTGGCTGCTGTCCTGTATACTCCTGGGATTCCTGTGGATTTTGCAGTCCCCTTCTCTCCCGTAGTATTCATCTCGAGCTTCTCCCCGACTCCGTCCAGAGGGTTAGCCTCATAGGTCGTGGTCTGATAATAGTTCAGTCCCATGAAATCGGGCTTGCCTTCCCTGAACAGCTCCAGGTCTCCTGGAAGCACTTCGGGTGCTATGCCCAGTGACCGGTATAAGTTCATTGCAGCTTTCGGATATTCACCCCACGCGTAGACATCCATCCACCAGTGGGAAAGGATCTCCTCGGCATCCTCGGAAGAGAGGATATCCTCAGGCCTGCTGGTCCTGGGATAAGCTGGGGAATACGCGAAGCTCGGACCGATCTTTCCGTTCGGGACAAGCTCCCTGAAGGACTTTATCGCCCTCGCGTTTGCAAGGAAAGCGTTGTGGTTAGCCTGAAGCATCCTCTTCTTGTCCTTCACTCCAGGCGGATGCATCCCGGTCATATAGCCGAAGCCGATGAATATGTTCTGCTCGTTTAGTGATACCCAGTATCTGACCCTGTCTCCGAAGCTCCTGAAGCAGACCCTCGCATACTCATCGAAGTCATCGGCGATCCTTCTTGACTCGAAGCCGCCGTATTCATCAAGAAGCGTCTGCGGAAGGTCCCAGTGGTAAAGTGTTATGACGGGCTCTATACCGTTCTTCAGAAGCTCGTCGATAAGGTCGCTGTAGAACTTTACACCAGCCTCATTGACTTTCCCCCTTCCCTCAGGAAGTATCCTTGCCCAGGCGATGGAGAATCTGTATGCCTTCAGTCCCATTTCAGCCATCAGAGCCACATCTTCCCTGTACCTGTTGTAGTGGTCAGCCGCCACGTCGCCATTGGAATTCTTGAAGGTAGTTCCTGGCAGCTTCGCATAGATATCCCAGACCGATGGTCCCTTTCCGTCCTTATCCCATGCACCCTCCACCTGATAGGCGGCTGATGCGCTTCCCCACAGGAAGCCTTCCGGAAACGGTTTGAGTTCATTGTGAAACATGTTGCACCTTCCTTTCATATGATGATAAAAATCAGGAATACTGGATGATCAGGCCTCTTTAAGCCTTCGAGTATTTCTCGATAAGCTCGACAGCGAGATCGGTACCGTTGACAGCCTTGTCGAGAGACATTGCAGACGTATAGGTGTCCCTCTTCCTGTAGAGCTCGCTTAGGCTGATGAATAGAGTTTCACTGGTCAGGTCCTCTTCCTTGAGCACCATGGAATAGCCCTTTGACCTGAAGCTGTCCGCGTTCTGCAGCTGGTCTCCCCGGCTTGATGCAAGAGGAAGCGGGATCAGAAGGTTTGGCTTCCTCAGGGCAAGGAACTCAAATATGGAGTTGGAGCCTGCCCTTGATACAACCATGTCAGACATGGCAAGCACATCCTTCATCTCTTCCCTCAGATACTCAAACTGGCGATAACCATCGGCTCCATCAAGCCTGCTGTCAAGGTTTCCCTTGCCGCAGAGGTGGATCACATCGAACTCGCCTGTGATCCTCTGGAGTATGCCCCTTACTGCCTGGTTTATCTTAACAGACCCTATGCTGCCTCCCATGACGAGGATCACAGGCTTAACACCGGTAAACCCTGTAAGCTCCATGGCCTTGACTCTGTCTCCCTGGAAGAGCTCCTCCCTTATTATGCTTCCGGCAAGTATACCCTTTTCTCCGGTATGCTTGAGAGTCTCCGGGAATGTTACGAGGAGCCTGTCGCAGAATCTCATTGAGATCCTGTTCGCAAGTCCAGGTGTCATGTCAGACTCATGGGAAAGCACAGGAATCTTCAGGATGCTGGCTGCTATTACCACAGGCACGCTTACGAAGCCACCCTTGGAGAATACGATGGACGGCTTTTCCTTCCTGAGGACTGAAAGCGCATCAAAGACTCCCTTCACGACCTTGAAGGGGTCGGTAATGTTCTTAAGGTCAATGTATCTCCTAAGCTTCCCTGAAGAAATCGCGTGATACCTTATTCCCTCCTTTTCGATTATAGTGCGCTCTATACCATCCTTCGAGCCAATATATGCTATGTCATATTGCAGCTTCCTAAGCTTCGGCATCAGGGCGAGATTCGGATTGACGTGCCCCGCGGTACCTCCGCCAGTCATTATTATCTTCTTCAATTCAAACACCTTTCCGGACCATTGTCCTATAAAATATCTCATGTACATTATACCGTGAATTGAGGGCATCGGCTTGTAATCTTTTGCTCCTTTACAGTGGTTTCTGCTATAATCAGGGGTGAACCAAGGTTCCAATAATATCGAGGAGTGGTGTTTTATGATAGATTCGAGGATTGCTGAAGGAAGGCCCTCTGAGACTTAAGCCCCGGATCAGTCCAAGGGGTCTTCATTATAATTGCAGATATCCGGGGTAATCTTAATATAAGGAGACCACAGGAAATTTGAATAACGTAATAATTCCAGTATCAAGAAAAGAAGAGGCAGGATCGCTTTTCCCCGGCTCTTTCGCAGGAAGGATAGCAGAAGAGGAAAAGGAGCTTTACACAGTGATCACGTCAAAAGGAACGATGCTTGCTTCAGTCACAGGAAAGATGATGCAGGCAGCCATGTCAAGGGAAGACTACCCTGCTGTCGGCGACTATGTCGCTCTCGACAGGGATGATGACAGCCAGGGCTTCGGAAGGATCATGGGCGTGCTCGAAAGAAGCTCATGCATAAGAAGAAAGGCTGCCGGAGACACGACCGATGTACAGGTGATCGCGACAAATGTTGACATCCTTTTCCTGACTATGGCACTTAATCAGGACTTCAACATAAGGAGACTTGAAAGGTACATCGCAGTGGCGAAGGAAAGCGGGAGCGAATCGGTAGTCCTTCTAACAAAGCTGGACATTGCCGAAGACCTGGATGAGAAGCTTCAGATGGTCAGAAAGGCAGTATCCGGAGGAAGGATCATCCTGACCAGCAACATCACAGGCGAAGGCATCGGTGAAGTGATGGAACTGCTTTCGGGAGGGATAACCGCTGCCTTTATAGGGTCATCAGGCATAGGGAAATCAAGTGTCATAAACTCCCTTCTCGGAGAAGAAGCGCTTGCAACAGGCGGACTAAGAAAAGGCGATGGCAAAGGCAGGCATACGACTACCCACAGGGAACTTATCATTTTGCCATCAGGCGGAATGGTGATCGACACCCCTGGCATGAGGGAGCTTCATCTTCTTGACGACATCTCAGGAGTCGATGAGGCGTTCTCTGATATCCTGTCCCTTTCTTCAGGCTGCAGATTCAAGGACTGCTCCCACAGGAACGAGCCAGGCTGCAGGGTACAGGAAGCCCTTGCAGACGGAACCCTTGACAGGAAAAGGCTTGAAAGCTACGAAAAGCTGCAGAAGGAAGCAAGGCACATGGCAGCAGCCATGGATGACAGGGTCCGGCGGGAGAAAAAGGCGGAAAACAAAAAGCTGGGCAAGCTCATAAAGGAAATCACGAAGGACAGAAGAAAGATCTGAATGTTATAGAAGGAAGGCCTCGGCCTTCCTTTTAAATTTATGATGGAAAAATGAGAAGTTCATCCTGAAAATTATCACAATTTCTGTAGACATTCGAAAAGCTTTGCTATAATGTTCCTACAGGCAAAATGAGGTGATCATATTGAAATTTTTAGAGGCATCCACCATATCTGAAGACCGGTTCAGGGAATATCTGGCAGAGTGGTATGCAGGAAATGAGAAGATCGTTCCGATGTCGACTGATATCGCAGACAAGAGCTTCAGCAAATGGCGGGAGGAAACGATAGCCTTCCGTGATGAGAAGACCGTACCGGAATGGTTTGTACGTTCTGAAACCTTCTTCCTATGTGAAGACAACGGTTATATCCTGGGTGCAGCGAACATAAGGTACGCACTCAATGACAATCTGATGAAGTCAGGCGGACATATCGGCTATGGAATAAGGCCATCGGAAAGAAGCAAGGGATATGCGTTCATAATCCTTAAGCTTGCACTTGACAAGCTGGCATCAAACGGAGTCAAGAAGGCCCTGCTTACAGTATCAAGATACAACAGGGATTCAAAGAATGTGATAAAGAAGGCGCACGGCGTCCTTGAAAACAGCTTCGAGAAAGACGGAGATGTCATAGAGAGGTATTGGATCACACTCTAGACAATCCATTAATCCATGTATGGATACAAACTAAACTTACCATCTGAAAAGGTGAAGGCAGGCCCGGCGGCCTGCCTTTAGTATTTAAATTACATTCTAAAGGAGCTTGTTGATGACAACGCTTGAGGTGCTTTCCCTGTTCTTCGAGGATTCCTTGTAGTTTCTCCTGAAGTATTCCACGTAAAGAACATCAAGAAGATACAGCTGGGCAAGCTTTGCTGACAGTGAACCTCCCTGGAGAGGACCTTCCTTCGCTCCGCAAAGGAGAGTGATGTCAGCATAGGTAGTTATGGGTGACTTTGAATACCTTGTTATCGCAATCACCTTGGCCCCTTTCCTCTTGGCTGTCTTGGCAAGGTCTATGCTATCCTTTGTTGAGCCCGAATAGGAGATTATTATGGCCACATCCTTCTTGGTAAGGAGGGATGCGGATATTACCTGAAGGTGCGAATCAAGTGAACACTCCGTCTTGGGAGTTATCCTCATGAACTTTATCTTACCTTCCATGGCTGTCATCAGGGACGCCCCGACGCCATAGAAGTGTATGCTTTCTGCCTTGGTAAGATAGTCTATCGCTGTGGAGATATCCTCCTCCTTGATCAGCTTCCTCGTTTCATTGAGGGCGTTGATGTTGGAATTGAGGATCTTTGTCGACACCTCGTCTATTCCGTCTTCTATTGTAATTTCGTTTGAAAGCTGCGGAGTGATGTCCTCCATTGCAGAGCTGTGTGCAAGGGCGATCTTGAAATCCTGGTAGCCTTTGAAATCCAGCGACCTGCAGAATCTGAACACGCTTGACTCTCCGACACCGCACGCATCGGCAAGGTCGATTATCGACATGTATATGGCATCCTTGGTATTCCCGAGTATGTAGTCCGCTACCTTCTTTTCAGTATTTGTAAATGAATTGTATCTTGAATTGATAAGTGAAAACACATCCACCTTGTTCATTCTGCACCCCTTGTCCTCGTGTATATTGTCGGCATTTCGATTTCATCTTCTGGAAAAAATATCCTTCAGTTTCTATTTTAATCAAAATTAAACCTCATTACTACAAATATTTGTCTGAAGTATAAATATTTACATGAACATTTGATAATATTTGTGAATATATAAAAATACCGCAGAGAAATTTTCTCTGCGGTATGGAGCGTATAAAGCTATCTTTTTCAGTCGTTGTATTTTATTCCCTTGTAGAAATTGGTGATCGTCTCAACAGCGTACCCGAAGAAGGCTACATAAATGACAAAGTCTCTTATCTTCTCGAACATGGTTAGGAGAAAGCCTGTTGCATCGATCGATCTGAAGTATTCGAAGAACTGGGGATTATAGATCGATTGGTCACGGAATACCGTGTAGAAGCAGACTATGGATACGCTCGACATCAGGAAGGATACGATCGCTACCTTAAGGTTCCACCTGCCGTAGATATACTTAACAATATCCCTGAGTATTCCAACGGCAAACATGATCACAAACAGCCATGCGTAGCCTCTGATCTTTGTCAGTTCAAAAACCGGGATTACCGTAAGGCTACCTGATTCCCCGACATACGCTGCGAAGACTCCGGGGAAAAGGAGTATGAGACCGGTGAAAAGTGTAGTGAAGAATATGCTTACAGCTGACTCAACCCTGCTTATCTTGGATTCATCCTTCGGGACCTTTTCAAGGCTTCTGGCACTGAATGGCTTTCCGTCATCCAGAACTTCACCTTCCCCGTACCTTTCGATCAGGTAGAATATAAGGGTGACATACGCAGCGCCCTGCATCGAAGCGGATATCAGTGATGAGATGTAGCCGATGATGAACTCAAACGGTCCCTTTCCTCCAGACAGCAATGCAAGGCCTGTTGCTATTGAAATACCGATGAATATGCAGAATATTACTATCTTAAGGACGAACAGGTAGCTTCCGAAATACCCGGGTCCTATGAGATACTTCTGGTCCATGTAGTTTTCAGCTAATTTTCCCGGTCTGCCAAGCTCCTCGATGGCCTTAAGTACCTTCTCCTCTTCAGTCCCTGAATCGTAGCCTTCTGCCATGTCCATGATTATGCTGCTTATTTCCTTTCCTATTTCTTCCCTCTGCTTTGCAGGAAGCCTTTTTGTTACCGCATAAACATATCTGTCAATGTATTCCATCTCATTTTCCTCCTTCAATGAGCCTGTCCATAAGGTCTGCCATGGACCTCCATTCTTCCTGGAGGTCGGCAAGTATCCTGTTTCCGTATTCAGTGAGTTTGTAGTACTTCCTGGGCTTGCCGGTGTCAGTGTCCCACATTGATTCAAGGATCCCCTGCTTCTCAAGTCTTCTTAGGAGCGGGTAAAGCGTTCCTGAATCTATCTTCAGTCCTATATCATCAAGCATGGTGTTCAGTGAATATCCGTATTGGGGCCTGATAAGCTGGCTCAGAACACCCAGCACCAGGAATCCTCTCCGGAATTCTGAAACCAACCCGTCATATGTCTCATCTCTCTTTTCCATGTCCTCGCCTCCTGATTACATTATAGTGTATGATACACAGTATTGTAAATACATTAGTATTAATAATAGATTAATATTGTGTAAACCATTTGTTCGCGTAACCTCTTCGGGCGCAGCGGCATCAAGCTTTTTTTGCAATTGGGCCTTAGTGTGATATAATATCAATGCAATACAATTTAGGGAGGTGCGATATGAAGAAACACATCAGGACCTTGACACAGAGTACCCTTAAGAAAAGTGCTGCAAAAGGCGGTTGCGGAGAATGTCAGACTTCGTGCCAGTCGGCATGCAAAACATCCTGCACAGTAGCAAACCAGGAGTGCGAGAGGGAAAGATAAAGCCCTTAAGGCTCCGGAAAAGGGTCTGGAGGATGCTTCAGTCCCTTTTTTCATTTTCAGGGAACGGGTATACATTCATTTTTTGGCATGGCCAATTCTGGGAGGAATTAACTTGGTACACAAATTCAGAATGAACGGACTCAACATCGCGCTGGACGTCAACGGAGGATCGGTGCATGTTGTTGATGATATAACGTATGAGGTACTTGACCATTATCCGCTTATGAACAACGGGAAGCTCGCAATAGATGAGCTATACGACCTTCTCCCCCACTACACTCAGGACGCCATAGACGGAGCGGTGGAGGAGATCGAAGACCTCATCGATGAGGGTATGCTCTATACGGATGATGACTACATAAACCTTGATGCGTTCAAGAACAGGAAACAGGTCGTAAAGGCTCTCTGCCTTAACGTTGCACATGACTGCAACCTTAAGTGCACCTACTGCTTCGCTTCACAGGGTGACTTCGGCGGAGCCAAGGAGCTCATGAGCTACGAGGTAGGCAAGCAGTCACTTGATTTCCTTATTGCGAACTCAGGTTCAAGAAGGAATCTCGAGGTCGATTTCTTCGGCGGCGAGCCACTCATGAACTTCAATGTGGTCAAGAGGCTTGTTGAATACGGGCATGAAGAGGCTGCGAAGCACGATAAGAACTTCAGGTTCACGATAACGACCAACGGAGTCCTGCTTGATGACAAGAAGATAGAGTACATCAACGAGCACATGGACAATGTGGTGCTTTCAATAGACGGAAGGAAGACAGTTAATGACAAGATGAGGCTTACCCTTAACGACAAGGGAAGCTACGACATCATAGTACCAAAGTACCAGAAGCTGGTAAGCTCAAGGAAGGACAAGAGCTATTACATAAGAGGCACGTTCACAAGGAACAACCTTGACTTCTCCAAGGACCTCGAACATTTCAAGGAACTGGGCTTCGTCCATACATCGATGGAACCGGTTGTCTCAGCTGACGGCAACCCATTCGCGATAAGGGAAGAGGACCTTCCGGAGATCCTGAGGGAGTACGAGGATTTTGCAGTAAAGTATGCTGACATGAAGGTGTCGGGAGACCCGTTTGATTTCTTCCACTTCATAGTGGACCTTACACAGGGACCATGCGTGATCAAGAGGATCACAGGATGCGGAGCAGGAACCGAATACCTCAGCATAACACCTGACGGAAGCATTTACCCCTGCCATCAGTTCGTAGGCAATGAGGAATACCTCATGGGAAACGTAATGGATGAAAACCTGGTCCTTCCGCAGGAGATGAGGGACTACTTCAGGGAAAGCCACGTATATTCGAAGGAAGACTGCAAGGACTGCTGGGCAAAGTTCTATTGCTCCGGCGGCTGCCATGCGAATGCAATAAACTTCAACAACGACATCACCAAACCGTACAAGGTGGGATGCGAGATGCAGAAGAAGAGACTCGAATGCGCGCTCATGATCGAGGCTAAGAGGATGCTTGAAGCGGACACTGAAGAAGAGAAGATGATGTTCCTATGATAAACACGGATAGGGCCCCTTTGATCAAGGGGCTCCTCTCATATCATGAGGAAGGAAATGCCCTCTTCCACATGCCCGGACACAAGCAGGACCCTCACGGTATTCTTCATTCACTTCTTGGAAATGTCCTGAAGCTGGATGTGACTGAAATACCCGGAACAGATAATCTCCATTACCCTGAGGAAATTCTAAAGGAGTCAATGGATCTCCTGACAGGAGCCATGCGCTCAGCTGAAAGCAGGTACCTTGTCAACGGCAGCACCGGAGGTATCCTTGCAATGGTCATGGGATGCTTCAGACCCGGAGACAGGGTACTTGTACAGAGGGACTGCCATCAGTCGGTATACAACGCCATATCATTATCAGGGATCGAACCCGTATTCATAAGTCCTGGCTCCAATGAAGAGTTCGGTATCCCAACCGCTATAGAAGCTGGAACTGTCGTCAGGGCCATAGCCTCCAATATTGGACTTAAGGGATTGATACTCACATCCCCTAGTTATTTTGGTGTTTCGCCTGACCTTCAGGCAATTTCAGAAGTATGCAGTAGGAATGGATTGAAGCTCCTTGTAGACGAGGCCCATGGGTCCCATTTCTATTTCGGGGATGACCTTCCAATGACCGCCATGGATTGCGGAGCCGCTGTATCAGTCTTAAGCTTCCACAAGACGCTCCCGGCACTTACACAGGGCTCAGTCATAAACCTGGGGAAAGACGCCTCAGAGGAAGACATGGATAGGATAAGGCATTACCTGAGGGTTTTCCAGACTTCAAGCCCGTCATATGTTCTCATGGCAAGCCTTGAATCTGCAAGGATGATAATGGAAACTGAAGGACGTGAGCGTCTCAAGGGATTGAAGTCAATGATTGAAGGTTTTTCCGAATCCATAAGGGATATACCCGAACTCAGGCTTCTAAGTAATGAAGACCTGAAAGGTCTGCAAAAGGACTATACGCGGCTGGTGCTGAATACGCCCCTTGGAGGTAATTTCCTTTCTGACCTTCTCAGGCGTGATTACGGTATCCAGGCAGAAATGGCTATGGGAAACAACATTGTCTTCTTAGGCAGCTGCTTCGATGATGAAGGCATGTACCACAGGCTTTCAGCTGCCATCCTTGACCTTGACATGAAGGGCCTTTTCAAGGAGTCCCTGTCAGGCAGGATATCTACCGGGGTATCAAAGCTCCCATCACCAGTCATTTCTATTCCTGAAAGGGAAGCATTGTTTGAAGGCTGGGAGGAAGTGACATTTGAAATGGCAGAGGGAAGGATCTGTGCGGAAAGGATCACCCCCTACCCTCCCGGTGTTCCTGTCCTTATGACAGGAGAACTAGTCTCTAGGGATGCTGTGGAGCACCTTATGAGGCTTGAGGAGTCCGGTGCAAATATCCTCAAGTCAAGGTCAGGCGGAAGAGGGACAATCGCAGTCATAATTTGAAGGAAAGCATAAGCAAAAGGGAACCTGTGCGGTTCCCTTTTAATTATATAAAGATTTACCAGTCTGATGGCTGCTTATCAGGTCTGCCTTTTTCTCCTGTAGTATATGCTGTTCTGCAGCCATCTTCCTATCCACCTTACTGTGACATATGAGACCATAAGTCCAAGGAGCATACCTCCAAGGATGTCGGTCATATAATGGACATTAAGGTAAACGCGGGATATGCTGACATATGCAGCGAATGCGAGGAATACCTTCCTGTATCTGTGTCCCGTGAACAGGAACACTCCTGCAACAGCAAATGACATTGCCGTATGGCCTGAAGGGAAGGAATACGACTCCGGTCTCTTGATTATCACAGTCAGATCGTATTCGATGAATGGCCTGACCCTTCCAATGGCGTTCTTAAGCATCAGCTCACCTGAAATCCAGGTAATAAGGAAGGCTATGGCGACAAGCACGGCAGTCTTCCTTGTTCCCGGCAGCATCAGAAGGACAGCAGTTACAGCAATGAGTATGTATAGTGCATAGACTGTCACGGGATTTCCGAAGAAAACATCGAGAGCCTTTGAGTTCAGAAGCTTTGCTGCCTCAATACCTAAAGAGTCCATGTCATGGCCTGACAGGCGAAACTTTGCCTGCTTCGTCTATCTTTATGGTACCTTTTGAAATGCAGATGCCCTCTGCGGCCTTTACCTTTTCAGAAAGGGCCTGGGAGGTCCTCTGGAATCCAAATGCCCTTGCAACCTCCTTCGGAAGCTCCTCGGAAGGTATTGATACGTTCTTATCCACTGTTTCCCTCAGTGCGGCAATGAATTCCACCAGGGGTATCTCCTTGGCTTCCCTTGGCATCTCCCCTTCATTTGTCCTGTAATGGTCGACAGTATCCATCTGGTTTTTGTCCCTCCAGATGAACAGTTCGCCACCCTCGTCCTCAACATGGTAACCAAGGTCGGTTACAAGGGCATCCATGATCGCCGTGTTTTTTGCTCCATTCCTGAGCCCGTAGGCAGCTAGAATGCGCCTGAACAGGTATGATTCTGAGACCGGGGCCTCTGCATCTATGATGCTTTCGATGTCATCCCTTATCTTCCTCCGGTTCTTGGGCATCTGGAATTCCTCAGATGAAAAAGACTTTTGGGAAAGTTTTGCGAATTCGTAGCTTCGTCTGGCACCGGACTTGTTCCCATCGTTGCTTTCTATAGGTTCTGCAGCAAATGACATGATCTTCCGATCACCTGTAGCCCTCGGCTCTTCCTCAGGTGGATTGCCTGAAGCAAGCTCACTGACGAGTGAGAGTATCCTTTCTGTTTCCTTTTCGCTGTTCTCGTACCAGTCAATGGGATATACCCTTGTAATGTTCCAGCCGAGACCCTTGAGCACCGAATCCTGCAATATATCCCTGTCCCTTGCTGTCCTTGCCTCCCTGAAGGAGTCACCGCCGCAGCGTATTCCGAGTATGAATTCATCGGACTTTTCAGGATGGACGATCCCAAGGTCGACCCTGAACCTTGAAACACCCACATCAGTCACTGCCTTAAGACCTCTCTTTTCAAGCGAAGCCTTCAGGACAGACTGGAGACCGTCCCTTCCCCTTAACCTTTCGGCCTCCGAGAATGGAAGTGCCTGACTTCCTCTTATCGCATATTCAAGGAATGCCTTCAGGTCGCTGACTCCCTTTGCAGTAGTTTTCGACGGGTCTATCATCTCAGGACGGATGCAGGTGAATACCTTCATCTCAGACCTTGCCCTGGAAACAGCAACGTTGAGCCTTCTCCAGCCACCCTCCTGGTTCAGGGGGCCGAAGTTCATCGTGAGCTTACCCTTTTCGTCAGGTCCGTAGCCTACAGAGAACAGTATGACATCCCTTTCGTCTCCCTGGACGTTCTCGAGGTTCTTCACGAACACAGGCTCTTCGCTTTCAGCGGAAATGACCTCCAATTCAGGATGCTCCGCAAATGCCTCGTAAAGCAGGTCTTCTATAAGTGTCTGCTGCACTGAACTGAATGTGACTACCCCTATGCTGAGCTTCCTAAGCTCCTGGTCCGAAAGCCGTCTCATTATTTCAGCGACGACCGCCTCCGCTTCCTTCCTGTTCTGCTTGGTGCCTCCTCTTTCATAGGAGCCATCCACGTATTCGCAAGTTACCCTTGACACAAGGGCTCCGGGAGATGGATAGGTGAACAGCCTGTTCTCGTAGTAGTTCCTGTTGCTGAAGGCTATGAGGCTTTCATGCCTGCTCCTGTAATGCCACTGAAGGTAGGATTCAGGCATCGACAGGGCCAGACAGTCCTCGAGTATGTTGTCCAGGTCCTCCATTTCAAAGCTTTCCTCGTCATTGTTCTGGGTCATGAAGAAGCTTGTCGGCGGGAGCTGCTTCGGGTCACCCACCACCACCACATTCCTGCCCCTTGCGATAGCACCGACCGCTTCGCTTGTCGGCATCTGGGATGCCTCATCGAAGACTATGAGGTCGAACAGCTCCTTGGATGGAGAGAGATACTGTGCAACTGAGATCGGGCTCATTAGCATGCACGGGGCAAGCCTTGGCAGAAGATTCGGTATGCTGTCGAAGAGCTTCCTTATGGATACCCCTCTGCCGCCGCTCCTTATCGCCCTCTGGAGGATCCCGACCTCCGAGGACTGTGACACTTCCTTTGTCATGTCAGGGACCTTGGCCGCGAGTTTCGAGTAGATATCCTTCTTTGAAAGCTCCTCGTACTTGTCCCAGGTCTCCTTGAAATATGTTATCTTGTCCCCTATCTGCCTTCCGGTGTAGCCGGAAAGCACAGGCTCAAGGCTCAGAGCAGAATCAAGTGCTTCCGTATACAGCTGTCTCCTGAGGCTTCCCACTGCATCCTTGCCCAGTATCACTGAAGACTCGAAATCACGAATCAAAGCTCCGATTCCCGAGGCCTCTGCCCTTTCCTTGACCTGGTTGTAGATCGTCCATTCCCTGAGGCTGTCAAGATTGTTCGAATATGTGCTGAGCCTGTCAAATATCCTCTGCAGCCAGTTTCCTTCTCCCGAAGGGATTTCATTTAGCTCAAGTGAAAGAAGCCTTTCCAGCTCTTTGAAGTCGCCAATGAAGTCCTTCAGCTCCTGATTGAGCCTGAGTATGTCACTGCCTGACGATTTAACCCCTTCCAATATTTTCTTCTCTGCTTCATCATCACCACCTGCCAGAACCGAATAATGCAGGAATTCTGTAACGTCTGAAGAAATGGCATTAAGCTCCTCAGCGCTTGTATCGATCCCTTTTGCCACAGTACCAATAACCTTAAGCTTATCAAGCTTCACCAGAAGCTCAGACAGTGCTGCCTTATAGCCTGATACCGTCTTTAGCCTCTGTACTGCATTTTCAGCGTTGACCGATGCCGGATCCTTTGCGTTTGACCTGATAGTCTTCAAGACACGGCTTTCACCAAGAAGTCTTCCGACCAGCCATTTGGATTCTGCACTGCCAAGCTCAGCAATCAGACCTTCGGCATCGAAGCTTTGAAGGTCACCTGAAAAGTATTCCGAAGCCTCCGCCCTTTTTGCTTTTGCATCTTCAAGGGCTCCGATTGCAGCATTTATAAGTGCCGGGATCCCGGCAGAATCCGGAGATGCAAGTAGGTCCGGATGACTTTCGTTCCTAACTGCAATATCAATCATTCTTACGATTGCAGCAACTTTCCCGTATGTGTCCTTGTCTTCGCCCAAAGCTGCCGCGTCAAGGAGCTCTCCGGTCTTTGCCGCCTTGTCACGCACCCTTGGAACAAGGTCAGCGGCATCCCGCTTTACCGACGGATTATATGCAGAAAGTCCGATCCCCTTGAGCGGAGCATCACTGTAGTCACCGTTTTCCCCCGCAGCGGACTCAAGGTCTCTTGCTATAAGGATGAGCTTCTGCAGATCTTCATTTCCCAATGTTTCGTAAGGCAGCCCTATCCTTGACATTTCCTTTTCGTTACTGAGTGTCCCCAATGCTGATACCATTTCGTACGCAGAAAGGGAGAAGCCATGCTTCCTGTACATTGCCTTAACGATCTCATTCAGCTCTTCCCTTTCCCTTGAGACCTCTGCAGAAACCTTTATGAACTCATCGCCAAATTTTCCGTTCCTTACAGAAATGGTCCTTGCAAGCTGGTCCAGCACATCCCTCTTTTTCGCCTTGTTCGAATGAAGCTCAAGGGAAAACGGATCAAGTCCTATCTTCTTCAGCCTCTTCTGGACCACTGACAACGCTGCCATCTTTTCCGCGACGAACAGGACCCTTTTACCGTCAGAAAGGGCGTTTGCAATGATATTGGTTATGGTCTGTGATTTTCCAGTGCCTGGAGGTCCGTGCAGGACGAAGGACTTGCCTTCAGCCGCTGCCTTGACTGCCAGCATCTGTGATGCGTCTGCGCTTACAGGGAACATAAGGTCAGCCGGGTCGACCACATCATCGAGGAGTTCATCTTCAATTTCGATCCCTTCCGGGACAAACTGCAGGCTTCCTTCCATGAGCGACCTGACTATCGCGTTTTTGCCAAGCTCTTCGCCGTGGTTCTTCAGGTCGTTCCACATTATGAACTTCCTGAAGGAGAATATGCCAAGATGGGAGTCTTCCACAACATCCCAGCGCTTCTCATTCATTATCGCGGAACGGACGATGCTGAATATCCTTGTGAGGTCGCAGCCGCTGCCGTCGTCAGGTATCGGGTCAAGACCCTGGAGGCTGATTGAGAAGTCCTTGTTGAGTAGCTCAGAGAGGGTGATGTTGAATACGGCATCCTCTTCCCTTGCCTTCAGGACATACCCCTTCTTGCCCAGCTTCCGCTGAAGGTCCACTGGAACGAGCACAAGAGGAGCATACCTTTCCTTCTGGCTTGCCGGGCTTTCGTACCATTTGAGCCTGCCAAGCACAAGGAAAAGGCTGTTAGCTCCGGATTCCTCGATAGCGGTCCTTGCCGTCCTGAAAAGGCCGGAAAGCCTCTCAGGCAGCTCCTCCTCTGACAGGAGCGTCCTGAGCTTGCCCTGCCTGAATTCGGAGTCTATGAGCTCCTTCATGGCAGGTGTGAGGTTCATGCTCTCCATGCCTTCATTCTCCAGGTCATCAGGCTTCTTGAGTATCTGGAATTCCTTTCCGCTGTATATCTCGTTTTCAAGTGATGTAAGGTCAGCTGACAGGAGTGCTATTCCTGACTTACCCTGCCTGTAGTTCAAAAGGTTATTCCGAAGTGACAGGTCCAGAAGCTTCCTCTCCCACTTTTCCCTTCGGGTCTGTACCTTCTGTGAAGCTTTCTCATCGAGCCGAATGACATTGATAAGGTTAGGGTCAACCATTGCCCTCTCCTTGAGTGTCGTCTCCCTCTCAGTAACAGTGCCGTCAGGAGAAAAGGCCTGAGGAAGCGGCTTTATGCCTCCTGCACGTGATCTTGCTATGTCAACCGACAAAAGGAACCTGCCCTCCTCCGAGAGTTTCTTCTGGCCTGTCCTCACAGCTTCATTGAAGTCCATGCTGCTTCCCTGGCGGATACCTGTCGCTTCGATGACAGCAAGCTGGCTGACACCCTTCGCGGTCCTCTTTGTAAGGGCTGCAGCGTCCTCCTGCACAGGATCCTGGAAGAATTCCTCTCCAAGCCAAAGTCCGGTCATGGCATGACCTTCCGTGAAGACCACGAGCGGGTTGAGTGAAACAGCCTCAAGGCATGATGAATAGAGCAGTGCCAGGTCAAGGCACGTTCCTATCTTCTCTGTAAGGACCGCGTCTGAAAGCCTGACCCTCTGCCCTTCTGTTTCAAAGCTGGCAGGAGGACCTGCATAGACTATAAGGAGCTCCTTGAGCGCGCCGTAGATTGCCGCAGCCTGCTCGAGGACCCTTTCGGGATTCTTCGACTGGTAGCCCTCGAATGAAGGCTCCTTGCCGCTTTCCTTAAGTATATCCGAGGCCCTGACAATGACCTTGTCAATTGCCGGGTGGTTGGGAGTTGCGAAGGCAGCTGTCAGCTCAGGCATAACACCAAGCCCCGGCCACTGGTTGAAAGGAAGCATCTGTATGGAGACCGAGGCTTCGGCGAGCTTCTCCTCACCCTTCATGAGCCTTGCATCAATGGTCCTTGTGACCTTTTCAGTCACTGAAAAGATCTTCCTTATGTCCATCTCGATGATCGGCATGCCTAGGTCAAGTTCCCTGTCATTTGGGAGAAAGGGGATCTCCTTGATGTACTCTTTTGCGAAATCGTCCTGGAATGAAATATAGAGGACGGTTTCCTCGATGCCTGCACCGCTGCTGTTCTTAACAGTTATTCCCCTTATCAGGGGGGATCCGTTCTCTGCCATGGCATAGTTTACAGCAGCATTTGCTTCGAGCTTAAGAAATATTGATTCTTGTTCATCCATATGAAGACCTCCGGAAATTCATAATTCAAATATTAAACACGGATATATCTTGATAAACCTTGATTATCCATATCCCATATGTTATTAATTAATTATAGCATACAAACGTTTACTGTAGTTCTTGGCAGCGCGACAAAGCGGCAACAACCGCTCACCACAGGAGGTGTAAAATGGCAAATCTCAAGTACATCGAAGGAGTAGGAGAAGGTTATGCTGAAAAGCTTGCAGAAGCAGGGATCAAGAATGTTGATTCACTTCTTGCTGCAGGAGACACTAAGGCAAAGAGAAAGAAACTGGCTGAAACGACCGGCATCTCTGAAAAGCTGATCCTGAAGTTCATAAACCGTTCGGACCTCATGAGGATCAAGGGCGTCGGATCGGAGTATTCAGACCTTCTGGAGCTGGCCGGAGTGGATACAGTCCCTGAGCTTTCAAAGAGAAAGCCTGACAACCTGTTTGCTAAAATGGTTGAAGTAAATACCGAGAAGAAGCTCGTAAGAAAGCTTCCTACAGAAAAGCAGGTCGCTGACTGGGTAGAGCAGGCAAAGGCTCTTCCAAGGCTCATAAACTACTAGGGTCATATTAGTTCATAAAGAAGGAGGAAGTTTCGCTTCCTCCTTCTACTCGTTTTCAGACAGCCTTGCATAATGCTGGAGGACCCGCATTGCACGCATGGTGTTCCACCTGCCTGCCTTTCCTTCCTCCATCCTGAAATGAAGCTCACCTGATATGGTCTTTCCCCTGAGCAGGGTTCCATCCTTTGTCCTGAGCTTCTCAACGGTCCTCAGGGCATCCTCCATCCTCTTGTCATAAGTAATGCCGGCATCAGCAAAGTACCAGAGTGCCTTCAGAATGTCATACTTCCATCTCGGAGGATAAGCGGGCTGTATGAAGTTCTCATTTATCACGTCTCCTGTTGTTGATGACCTGAACAGATGATGTGAAAGCAGGAACTCCTCCGCAGCCTTCTTCATCCTCATGACGTCGTCGATCCTGTAGGTATAGCCATACCTGATAAGGCTCAGGAAGCCCTCAAGAACAGACAGTGTGGTGTGAACCGAGCTGTGGGTCGACTTATCCTGGCAGTTGAAGCCGCCGTCCGGAAGTACCTGCCCCGAAAGAAGGTCAACAATTGTCCTTACCGGTTCATCTTCCATATGGAAGTATGCACCGTAGTTCAGGAACATGCCGTTGACGCACACGTCGCTCCTCTTGCTTCCCCCTGTACCTGTTACTCCGCCATCTCCAGCCCTGCATTTCTGTGTGATATCCCTGACTGACATGACCAGAGACTCAGTCTCCCTTGGAATTTCAAGATACCTGAGGTCAAGGAGCGAATAGTGAGTCGATGTCCATTTGTGGGCGTAGAAGCCTTTGCCGAAGCTAAGGTCCTCATTCTGCGCATCAAGGTACATCCTGCCCCAGCCGACCTTCGAAATTGATTGCCTGTGCTCTGAAAGCTCATCCTCGGTCTCTCCAAGTAGATACTTCCTTGTCTGGTACTGTATCGATGGATCACCTTCAAGAAGAAAGGAAATCACTTCAAAATCATTCATCAAATCACCTCCAGTCCTTACTTACCTATAATTATACAGCATCAGGATACGTTTTCATCTGTCCCCGATTATTTCCCTGTTTGGAACGAATTTGTAATTAATTCATGAACACCCTGCCATATACTGAGTATAGACAAAGGAACTTAAACAGCCCAAAATCGCTCAAAGGAGCTGATCGAAATGTTCAAGAACAGAAAACGCATAATCACATCAACTGTAGCTGCAATTGCACTGATCTTTCTCACGGTGCTTGGCTACAACCTCTCGAAGGGATATTTCAGCTCTGAAAGGAGCGATGGAGGAACCTCATCGCCTGGTATCGTAAACCCTCAGCTTCCTTCTACTCCAAACTATGATACAGGAAGCAAGGGAAGCGAGTCGCCTTCAGTCATTGTCAACGAGGACAAGACGATAGGCACATATTACTTCAACATGGAGACAAAGGAATTCGAGAAGGTCTCAAACGACCTCAACATGCTGATCACAAAGTACAATGGCTATGTTGAGAACTCAAATGTATACTACGGCGGCTTCTACGACGGAAAGAAGCTCAGGACCGGCCAGTTCACCTTCAGGATCCCAAAGGCCCAGGTGCTGGCATACAATGCTGAGCTCAAGCTCCTCGGGAACGTAGTATCAGAGACCTCGAGCAAGACAAATGTGTCAAAGACGTATACCGATACCGAATCAAGGCTGAACGCGCTTAAGATCAAGGAAGAGAGGATGCTGGCGCTCTATGAGAAGGCCGAAAGGATCGAAGACATAATCGCCATTGAAAACCAGCTGAGCTCAATATTCTATGAGAAGGAACAGCTGACCCTTTACCTTAAGGACCTGGATGACAGGATAGACTACAGCTACGTAACAGTCCAGCTGCAGGAGGTCGAGAAGCTTACCACCGAAGAGACCGTGGAGACCACATTCGCTGAAAGGCTCGCAGCCGCATTCAAGGATTCCATATACTTCTTCACATCGGCAGTCCAGAACTTCGTGATCTGGCTCGTGCTTGCACTCCCGTACATACTTATCGCTGCGGTCGCTCTCTTCATAGGCCTTAAGGTCTACCGGGGCAGACGCAAGGAAAAAGCAGTTCCGCCTGAAAAGAAAAATGACTGAATAGGGCTGAAGAAGGATCCGGAGTAATCCGGATCCTTATATTTTTTGTATTTTAAATCATGGCTATGTTTAAAACAGTGTTGAAATATTATGTAATTTTAAGGGGTGAATTTAATTCACCCCTTAAGTCGCTTTTCAAGAATTTTTGATTAAAAGTTACTTATTATCAATCTTCATGAATATCCTTTTTATCAACATTTGGCCTACCATCACAACTATTGTTGTTACGATTACATATATCCAAAGGTTTATATTATATTCCTTTCGTATATATGATGCTCCTAATATCAAGGTAAATGCCCATATGAGATTAATAATCATAAATAATGGTTTAGAAAACTTATTTCTCATATTTTCCCCCTCCTATATATATCATTCAATTCTCTTCCTCCTTGTATACGGTATTTCGCAACTTGCTGCATTGATATCCTGATTATCATTTATCTACTGTTAGTATAGCGGGCAAATCAAAAACATATTCCATTTCTGCAAAGGTTTGAATAAAACCTCATTCCTGCGGGTTATTCCAGTCCAAGGATTGTATGATTTAATAATACTACAGAATATTCAAAAACATACTTATTTTACTATATGAATGCTGGCACCCTGGTTTTGAAATCTGAAACTTTTGTATAGGCATGGGGAACACAGCTTTGAACGATGAAGTTCCTGATTTTTATGGTGTCCTTATCGCTTCCAAACAGCTCCATCCATTTGAACCAGCACATATAGCTGCTCAGATACTTTGTAGACACTCCGTTAAACACACGCATCCAACGCTTCAGTTTGCTATGGATGGAGTTGATATGCTGAATATGATAAACCCCTTCCTTGTGCTTTCCACTGGGAATGCGTTTATGGTCCAAAGAAAGGTCCCTGGCGAATTTGTTGTAACTTTTATGGCTGTCCGTGCAGAGGATGGAACTTTTGCCTATGCGTCCATCATAGAGCTTTTTCAGGTCATTAGAAGTCATTCTTCCTTTGCATAGAAGTTCCATAATCAAGTTGCCCTGCCTGTCAATTGCTGTGGCCACACATACCTGCTCATGGGAGATACCCCTAAGCTTCACCTGGGCACCCCTATGGCGGGATTTCCTGGGCATCTTTGAGGGTTTGGTCCCCTTAAAACTTTCCGCAAAGAAGACCTCGTCTGCCTCGACAACGCCATCTACATGTCCAATACCGTTAAAGGACTTTAAGCAGTTGAGAATCTTGTGTCGCCAAAAGAAACTTGTGGCAATATTGATTCCTACGATTTCAGCACTCTTTCGGATAGTATAACCAGCAATCATGCACTTTGCATACTTTAACCACTTTTCCAACGATGACCGACTCTTGTATATCGCTGAATTCGTAAAGTCAGAGAAGCTCCTTTTGCATGCTTTGCAGAGGTATCGCTGCTTGCCATTGTATTTTCCGTTACGAGAGATGGATTCAGCCGCACAATGCGGACAGACCTTCCCCTTGGAGAACCGGAACTCCATGACTTCTTGAGAGATTGTTCCCACATGAGAGCCGAATAAAAGCACTTCTTCCAGATTGGAAAGTATATTTTCTTGGTCACTTGTTGACAGCTTATTAATTTCGCTCAGTATAGATTGAACTATAGGAATATATTCACCACAACACCATTAATAACACCATTATATCATATTTTCGAAGAATGCGATAGTATCAACACTACATTAAAACAAAGCCTAAATCATCAATACAACTATATGGAAGCTGACAAGAGTGAAGTCCTTGCAGAACTATTCTTCTGATAACATTTACATCACCCGCATATACCTCCTTTTTCCATACATTCTTTCAATCCTGCTCAAAAACTGTTATATTGTAATGTATCGGACTTGCCGCAAGTGCCCGGCAAAAGGAGGTTTAAATGAAGATAATAAAGGAAATGTCCCTTATCCTTGGAATATATTTCATGGGAGAAGTAATAAAGGTTGTGACCGGTCTGCCCATACCCGGAAACATACTGGGATTCGTGCTGCTTCTGACGCTGCTTCTGCTGAAGGTCCTGAAGGTGTCCCAGGTTGAGTCGGTGACGACGTTCCTACTTGAGAACCTCACCTTCTTCTTCATACCAAGCGGCGTAGGTCTTTTATCGTCATTCGGTCTGCTGCAAGGGTCGGTCCTGAAGCTGATACTCGTCTTAACCGTCACCACGTTCATAACAATGGCGGTTGCAGGAATCACCACGCAGGCAGTGCTTAAGGCCGGCGCTAGGAGGAAGAAATGATAGAGAGGCTTTTTGCACTTACAAAGTCCCCCCTGTTCGGACTTGCCATATCCTTCCTGGCATACAGGATAGGTGTGTATGTATTCAAGAGGGTCAAAAATCCCCTGCTTAGTCCCCTGGTCGTCTCGACAGCGATAGTCATAGCCGTGCTTGTGGCACTTAAGGTGCCTGTTGAGAACTACAGCGCAGGCGGAGCCATGATAAGCTTTATGCTGGGGCCTTCAGTGATCGTGCTTGCCATTCCACTCTACAGGAACTTCGGACTCCTGAAGAGCCATTATGTAGCGATCCTCTCAGGTATTTTCGCAGGAACCCTTGCAAGCATCTCAAGCGTTCTTCTATTCTCCAGACTGCTTGGCATAGACCGCACGATAATAGTATCCATGATCCCAAAATCGGTCACAACGGCCATAGGACTTGAAATATCAAAAGAGCTTGGAGGCATAGTGCCAATAACTGTTGTTTCGATTTTCGTTACAGGCACCCTGGGAGCGATAATGGTTCCTCTTGTCATGAAGGCTGCAAGGCTGAAGGACCCTGTTGCGAAGGGAGTTGCCATAGGAACCGCAGCACATGCTCTTGGAACGGCAAAGGCAGTAGAGATCGGAGAAACAGAAGGTGCCATGAGCGGACTTTCCATAGGTATCGCAGGGCTCATGACGGTAGTTATCGCCCCTATCCTCCTGGCTCTATCCGGAATATGATTTGATTGGAAGTGTAATATGTTAATCGGTGAAATCGCAGCTCTTGGGACCGCGTTCTGCTGGGTGGTGTCATCCACATCCTTTGAATATTCAGGTAAGCGTGTAGGTACGATTGTCCTGAACCTGATGAGGCTTATAGTCGCATTCCTTATCATAACTGTCATCAACTATTTCCTGACCGACGGCTTCAGGAACACAGGCCTGACTTCAACAGGTATTGGGTACCTTATGATTTCAGGGATCATAGGCTTCGTGCTTGGGGACCTGTTCCTGTTTCAGGCATACATTGAGATCGGTGCAAGGATATCCCTCCTCATAATGTCGATGGCGCCGCCGCTTACGGCGGTAATGGGATACCTGATACTTGGAGAGACCCTTTCAGTCATGCAGATGGTCGGTATGGCAGTTACCCTTTCAGGTATCGCACTGGTCGTTCTTGGCAAGGAAAAGGGAAGCAACCGTGTAGTCATAAGGCATCCCCTGAAGGGTCTTACCTACGCATTTCTCGGAGCATTCGGTCAGGGACTGGGGATGATATTCTCCAAGCTCGGTGTGAAGGACCTGAACCCTTTCGTAGCAACCGAGGTGAGGATCCTGACAGGTATAATATGCTTCGTGGGGATAATAGCGTTCACACATAACTGGAAGAACTTCGGCTCAGCCTTAAGGGACAGGAAGACCATGACAGGTATAACTATCGGATCGCTTTTCGGTCCTGTAGTAGGTGTGTCGCTCTCCCTTCTGGCAGTGAAGCACACAAGCACCGGTGTGGCATCTACCCTTATGGGCGTAGTGCCTGTGCTCATACTTCCTGTTTCAATCCTTTTCTTCAAGGAGAAGGTTGCATTCAAGGAGGTACTTGGGGCTATAATCGGTGTAGCCGGAGTAGGCATCATGTTCTTGAGATAGGAAGCAATCGGTTTGAACCCGGAGCGGCTGCAAAAATTTTGCATCTGCTTCGGGTTTGTCGTTCACAGGAAATACAAGTGTGTGCTAAACTGTACTAGACATATCAAATGAGGAGGATTCAAATTATGGGAAAAACCAGAATAGGAATAGTCGGCTATGGTAACCTTGGAAGAGGTCTTGAGCTTGCTGTAGAAAGGAATTCAGACCTGGAGGTAGTCGGCGTCTTTACAAGAAGAGACCCTAAGGCTGTAAATGCAAAGTCTCCGGTATATAAGATGGATGACATGAAGGATTTCGTGGGTCTTATAGATGTCATGGTACTTTGCGGAGGAAGTGCAACTGACCTTCCAAAGCAGACGGTTGAAGTCAACAAGCTCTTCAACACAGTTGACAGCTATGACAACCATGGTGAGATACCTGCATATTTTGCAGGAGTGGATGCCAGTGCAAAGGCATCGGGAAAGGCCAGCATAATAAGCGTTGGCTGGGATCCGGGCCTGTTCTCATTGAACAGGGTACTCGCAAATGCAGTTCTTCCTTCAGGAAAGGACTACACATTCTGGGGAGAAGGCGTAAGCCAGGGACACTCGGATGCGATAAGAAGGATCGAAGGTGTCGTTGATGCCAGGCAGTATACTGTTCCGGTAGAGGAAGCTCTCACCTCTGCAAGGTCAGGTGAAGGCAAAGAATTCACAGCGAGGGAAAAGCACAAGAGAGTATGCTTCGTCGTCGCAAAGGATGGAGCTGACAAGCAAAGGATCGAGAAAGAGATAGTGACCATGCCGAACTATTTCGAGCCATACGACACTACAGTAACATTCATAAGCCTTGATGAACTCAAGGAAAAGCATGGCGGAATACCTCATGGCGGATTCGTCATAAGGACCGGAGAAACCAGCGAAGGTGTTGTACAGAGATTCGAGTTCAGCCTGAAGCTAGACTCAAATCCCGAATTCACATCTTCAGTACTTGCAGCATATGCAAGAGCCTGCCACAGACTGGCCCAGGAAGGAAAGTCAGGAGCTTTCACAGTCCTTGATATCCCCTTCTCCCTCATATCTGCAAAGTCACCTGAAGAACTCAGGAAAGAGATGCTATAAGAAACAGGAACCCGGGATCATTCCCGGGTTCTTACACTTTATTTACCGTATCTTTTTAACAATTGCCGGCCCCGGACTTTACCAGAAGACCTTGACTACCACATGGTTGAATATTGACAGGAATACAAGATAAGGAATCAGTCTGTGTACCTTAAGCCAGACACCTGCCTTCCCTTTCATCTTCCTGAACCCATAGCCTCCAAGTACCCCCTGCAGCATTATAAGGGACAGCGTCAGGAACCCACTTGCAATAAAGCCGTATGCTGAAGCCTTCATGACTCCGTGAATAAGAGCCGAGGCGCCTGCAAGGGCTCCGAACAGCTTGTGGTTCTTCACCAGGAACCTCATAAGGGACTGGAATGCCCCCTTGGATGATGTCTTTGCTATTGCCTTTCCGTACCTTTTGTTTATTGCCTTCACTGGCCTGTTAAGGAAAGCCAGGATAAAGAGTATTGCGGTAAGCGACCCCATCAGATTGCCGAATTCCCTCATGATATCCACCTCTTTGCATTGATTCAATATAAATGAAACATTCCTTTATGCAATAAATATAGCATATTTCCAATCCTAAGACTGTTAATAATCGGTTATCATTTGTAAGCTCCATACGTAGAGGTAAGACATGCTGTTAAAAGTCTCTGTATGAGTACAGTCCAAATAACCCTCAATAAACAGAGTTTACAATTAAAGGGACTACAATTAGATATGCACTTAAGACAGCCATTGCTTTGTATGCTGCAGAGCTGTTCCCATCCTTCTTTATCGCATTGATGATTCCAATAACAAGCGTTAGAGGAGTAATAACCATTAAAACCTCGCCAAGCCCACCAATAAACTTCAATATTTCCATCATTTCAGACCCCTCCAAAATATCTAATAAACATAATAAAGCGAATTAGTTATAAATTAATATACTTATATTATATACTAAAACATTCCATTTCAAATAGAGCCATTAAAAAAGAAGCCTCTCGGCTTCTTCCTTAAATCTTGCCCTTCGCGTTATTCTCCATGAGCTCTTTCGCCCTGTGGCATGCTGCGTAGTGCCTTTCCTTTATCTCTTCGAATTCAGGTGTTATGTCCCTGCACTTCTGGATGGCGTAAGGACATCTTTCGACGAACCTGCAGCCTTCCTTGGGATTTATAGGGCTTGGAACATCGCCTTCAAGTACTATCCTCTTCCTGTTCCTTTGTATGTCAGGGTCAGGGATCGGTATAGCTGAAAGCAGTGCCATGGTGTATGGGTGAAGAGGCTCGTTGTATAGCTCCTCAGCATCAGCCAGCTCCATCATGTGTCCAAGGTACATTACGCCGACCCTGTCTGAGATGTATCTGACCATTGAAAGGTCATGGGCTATGAAGAGGTAAGTCAGTCCGAGCTTGTCCTGAAGGTCCTTCAGAAGGTTTACCACCTGTGCCTGAATGGATACGTCAAGAGCTGATATGGGCTCGTCGCAGACTATGAATTTCGGGTTCAGGGCAAGCGCGCGCGCTATGCCTATCCTCTGCCTCTGTCCGCCTGAGAACTCATGAGGGAACCTCATTGCGTGTTCCTCGCTGAGTCCGACAAGCTGAAGAAGCTCCATTACCCTCTTCTTCCTCTCCTCGGAGTTCTTGTATATGCCATGTACGTCAAGGGGCTCCGCAACTATGTCAAGGACTGTCATTCTTGGGTTAAGTGAAGCATAAGGGTCCTGGAAGATCATCTGGAAATTCCTTCTTACCTCGTGCATCTCCTTCCTTGAAAGAGTATATATGTCCTTTCCCTTGTAGAAAAGCTGTCCTTCCGTAGGCTCGTATATCCTTACTATTGTCCTGCCTGCAGTGGATTTTCCGCAGCCTGATTCTCCGACAAGACCAACGGTCTCGCCCTCATAGATATCCAGGTTCATTCCGTCAACTGCCTTGAGCACTCCACCGGATACATGAAAATGCTTCTTGAGGTTCCTGATGCTTATTAACGGTTCCATCATGCCTGACCTCCCTTGGTATCCTTTTTCATGATCACCATAGGGTGATTCAGCCAGCATCTCGACCTGTGCTCATCTGTATGGTCGATGAAATCAGGAAGGTTGTCCTTGCAGACCTTCATCGCATCCGAGCACCTGTCATAGAATGAACATCCCTTTGGAGGTATGTACAGGTCCGGAGGTGTTCCGTCGATCGAGTTCAGCGGCTTGTCCTTGCTCATGTCGAGCCTTGGAACGGAGCCCAGCAGCCTCCTCGTGTAAGGGTGCATCGGATTGTCGAATATCTCCTCAGTTGTCCCCTGCTCAAGTATCTGCCCTGCATACATGACTACAAGCCTGTCTGCGACGTCAGCAACTACTCCGAGGTCATGAGTGATTATGATGATCGACATTCCGAACTTCTGCTGTATGTCCTTCATGAGGTCAAGTATCTGTGCCTGGACAGTAACGTCCAGTGCAGTAGTCGGCTCGTCCGCGATCAGCAGCTGCGGGTCACAGACCATTGCAAGGGCAATCATTACCCTCTGCCTCATACCGCCTGAGAACTCATGGGGGTATTGCCTTACCCTCTTTTCCGGCTGCGGTACGGATACCAGCTCGAGCATTTCGATAGCCTTCTGGTCTGCTTCCTTCCTGCTCATCCCCGTATGCTTTATAAGGGATTCAACGATCTGGTCGCCCACTCTCATGGTCGGGTTAAGGCTGGTCATAGGGTCCTGGAAGATCATCGCGATCCTCTTTCCCCTGATTCCCTGCATTTCCTTTTCACTCTTGTCAAGAAGGTTCTCTCCGTCGAAGATGATCTCTCCGCCCTTATAGAATGCCGGAGGCATGGGCAGGAGCTGCATTATGCCGGCAGCGGTAACGGATTTTCCACATCCGGATTCTCCGACTATCGCTACGGTCTCCTTCTTGCCTACATCGAAGGTTACGCCTCTTACGGCTTCAACTTCTCCGAAGAAGGTCTTGAAGGATATTTTCAGGTCCTTTATCTCTAAAAGTTTTTCCATTTCTTCAGTCTCCCTACTTTCTAAGCCTTGGGTCCAAGGCATCTCTCAAGCCATCTCCAAGTACGTTGAAAGCAAACATGATTAAGGAGATAAATATGGCTGGAATTATGATCTGGTATGCGTTTCCTACAGCAAGTCCTATGAGTCCGTCGTTTGAAAGATTACCAAGTGACGGGTCAGGTGGCTGAAGTCCAAGTCCGAGATATCCGAGCGTAGCTTCCGCGAAGATGGCTCTCGGAATGGTGAGTGTAACATTGACGATTATCGGTCCCAAAGTGTTGGGGATGATGTGCTTCTTGAGGATCCAGCCCTTGGTCGCACCGAGGGATTCAGCAGCAAGCGAATATTCGCTTTCCTTGAGCTGAAGCACCTGGCCTCTTACAAGTATGGCCATGGGGACCCAGCCTGTAAGGCTCATTGCAAGTATCAGAACAGCAAGGCTGTTTCCGCCGCCTTCGCCTGACAGTACGACTGAAAGGAGGATGACTATAAGCAGGTAAGGTATGCTGTATATTACCTCAGCGAACCTCATCATTATGGAGTCGACCTTCCTTGTAGCCATTCCGGCGATTCCGCCGTAAACTACTCCTATCATGAAGTCCATGGCAGCTGCCAGGAAACCTATGATAAGTGAGAACCTTGTTCCAAGCCAGACCCTCGAGAACATGTCTCTGCCAAGTTCATCGGTTCCGAACCAGTATTCCGCACCAGGGTGCACATTTATCTTGTCATAGTTCTGGTCTGTATATGAGTATCCTGAAATCTTTGTTCCAAGGAATGACATAATCAGGAATATGACGATTATGGTAAGTCCGACCATGGCAAGCTTGTTCTGCTTGAGTCTTCTCCATACGTCCGGCCAGTACTTGATCGTAGGCCTCTTGATGATATCCTTGTTCTTGTCTTCCCTGTGGGCAGGCTCGAACATATCCATGGTGATCTCTTTCTTGTTCTGGAGTTCCATCTTAATGTCCCTCCTTTGTGAGCTTTATCCTTGGATCGATGAACATATAAGCAATGTCCACGATGAAGAGCATTATGATAAGGATCAGTGAATAGAATATGGTTGTACCCATAATCAGGGTGTAATCCCTGTTGCTGATTGAAGTCGTGAAGAATTTCCCCAGTCCGGGTATGCCAAATATCTTTTCTATTACGAAGCTTCCTACAAGCAGATTCGAAATTATTGTTCCGAGGACTGATACAACAGGAAGTATGGCATTTCTGACTGCATGCTTGTACACTACTGCGGCCTTTGTTATACCCTTGGACTTTGCTGTCTTGATATAATCCTGTCCGAGAACTTCAAGCATGCTTGACCTCATGAGTCTCGCCATCGTAGCGAGAGGCATCAGCGATAGTGCAAAAGACGGCAGCACCGTATGGTTCCAAGTTCCCCAGCCGCCTATAGGCAGCCATGAGACGTTCCTCGCCACAAACTGAATCAGGACCGTTCCCATGATGAAACTCGGTACCGATATACCGATTATGGCTACAATCATTGAAAAATAATCCAGGGCCTTGTTCTGGTTCAGCGCAGCTAAGGCGCCAAGTGCCGGGCCGAGTATTACCGCTATGAGGAGTGCCTGTACAGCAAGTCTTGCAGATACCGGGAATCCTCTGTTTATCATCTCGTTCACGGTTTCGGTCCTTGACTTCATGGAGTCACCGAAATCGCCCTTTAACAGGTTGCCGAGATAAATGACGTATTGCTCTGGAAGCGGCTTGTCAAGGCCATATTGCTTCTGGAGGTTCTCATAAATGACCTTTGGCATCTTGCCTTCTTTGGCAAACGGATTGCCTGGAACGCTGTGCATAAGGACAAAGGTTATCGTAATGACTGCCCATAATGTCACTAATGACATCAGGAGTCTTTTAAAAAGGTACTTTTTCATGCTACCTCTCCTAATCTATAGAATAACAAAGAAAAATCGAGGGCTATTAATATAGCCCTCCGATTCTTCTGGAAGGAACAAACAATACTGTTTATGTATTATTTGTTGATGTCAGCGTAAGTGAAATAAGGATATCTGTTAATTGGCTTGAAGACTCCTGTTACATAGTCCTTCTGAACATAAGGCTGAGTATAGAAGTATACTGGTGCTATTGGCATAGCCTCCATGAGTATCTTCTCTGCCTTTCTCATGTTCTCCATTCTGACCTTCTGGTCAACAGTAGCCTTTGAATCTGCAACGAGCTTGTCGTATTCAGCGTTGCTGAACTTTGCATCGTTGAAGCTTGACTTGGTTTCCCAAAGGTCTATGAATGTCATAGGATCTGCATAGTCGCCTATCCAGCCTGCCCTTGATATGTCGAAGTCCCCAGCCTTTTCTCTGTCGAGCTTGACCTGGAATTCAACGTTCTCAAGTTTTATATCTACTCCAAGAGCTTTACTCCACATATTCTGT
Source organism: Clostridiaceae bacterium UBA6085 (assembly GCA_002428605.1). Classification (GTDB taxonomy): domain Bacteria; phylum Bacillota; class Clostridia; order Clostridiales; family Clostridiaceae; genus Youngiibacter. The sequence continues at coordinate 18,171 of DIXH01000063.1, read as the reverse complement.
ACGGCTTCAGCTATCTTCTTGTGAGTCTCGGAAGTGTTGTAGAGGAGCTTGAAGCCCTTTGCATTGAACTGCTCCAGGGTCATTCCTGCTTCTTTAAGTCCCTCTTCGAATATCTTCTTAGCTTCTGTAAGATCATAGGTTATGAGGTTTCCTACAGCGGTCCTGTACTCTGCATCGTTCTCGTCGAACATTCCGAATGGAACTACACCTTCTGCAGGAGTCTGTCCACCCATAGTTATCTTCTCAACGATCGTCTTCCTGTCTATCGCCATCGAAAGGCCTCTTCTGACCTTAGCGTTGTCGAAAGGAGCTTTCTTTGTGTTGAAGTTATAGTAGTATGTTGCAAGGTCAGTTCCTATTACGAGCTCCTTGCTTGCTGAAGCTGTGAGCTGTCCAACTACAGCACCTGGGATCGGTGTAAGGAAGTCGAACTCTCCGCCTTCATACTTCTGCCATGCTGTTGTTGCATCCTCGAGTATTGCGAACTCGATTCCGTCAAGCTTAACGTTGGCTGCATCGTAGTAGTTGTCATTCTTCTCAAGAGTGATGGAAGCATTGTGCACCCAGTCAGTGAGCATGAATGGTCCGTTAGAAACATAGTTCTTAGGATCCTTTGCCCAGTCTGCGTTTGCTTCGACAATCTTCTTGTTTACAGGGTAGTATGTGTAGAATGCTGCCATTTCAAGGAAGTAAGCTGTTGGAGTTTCAAGAACGACCTGAAGGGTCTTCTCGTCGATAGCCTTGACTCCTACATCCTCGCTCTTGGCCTCTCCTGAATTGTACTTTGCACCGTTCTTCAGGTAGAACATCTGATACGCATATTCTGCCTTAAGGTTTGGATCGAGTACCCTCTTCCAGGCAAATTCGAAATCCTGTGCTGTAACCTTTTCACCGTTTGACCACTTTGCGTCTCTCAGTGTGAAGGTGTAGGTGACATCGTCATCGGCTAGCGTGTACTTTTCAGCTATACCTTCTACGATCAGACCTTCCTGTGACCTCTTCATAAGGCCTTCGAAGGTGTGGTCGAGTACCCATGACTCATGGGTTCCCTGAGCAAGCGCCGGATCAAGTGAACCAGGCTCACTGCTGTTGTTCGTTCTCAGTATCTTTTCAACAGCCGGAGTAGTTGGTGCTGTGGTTGGCGTAGTCGGAGCAGCTGTTCCGCATGCCGTTACCACAAATGCAGCTGTCATAACGATACTTGCAAGAAGTAACACTTTCTTTTTCATGAAAAATCCTCCTTTGAACTTTTTTAACTAGTTCCCTAGTATTTTCTAACTTTAGCACAGTTCATAATTATTTTCAATATTTACAGTTTATACACAAAAAAATTTAGTCGTGTGTTAACATTTGCACAAAAACGCGGCGAAATAATTTTCAAATAGTCGAAATACACGGCAAATAAATGATTATTCGTAAACAGACGACGGTGAAATTCTATCGATATGCAACCCTAAACTTAGAGCACCAACGATTCCATAGTTTTTCAATTTTCTTTAACATGCATTAAACTCAAGAAAAAGTGCATTAATATTATCTTTTTAATATAGGAATATACATATTTCTCATATTTATAAGAAAGTACGCATACTTTCAATTTTGCCTGCATTAAAAAATTGAAATAAATATTATCCTTCAAATGTCAGACAATAAACGTTTGCAAAACAAGCTGTCTAAGCTAATAATATATCTCCCGGCCAGTTAATTCAAGTTCCGTCCAAAAAAAACGCTCCGCGGCAGCGGAGCGATACCAGAAAACCATAAAGATCCGGCTGCTATTTGTTTATCCCTGTAAAAACCAGCACTGCATCCCTGAGGAATTCTGCAGTTCCCGGCTTTTCCCTGTCGTAGTATGCCTTGAACCTTTCATCGTCCACATACATCTGTGCAAGCCCTGCATGAGCCTCCGGTGAATACATGTCCCAGTACATTGTAAGCCATTCCTTGTGCAGGTCAGCTGCCTTCTGTGCAGTTTCTGAAGCAGGGTCCCCGCTTTCCATGGCTTCATGAAGTATTGTTATAATGTCTGAAGCGAGCTTCTGGGCCCTTTCGTAATCAGCCTCAGTCATTCCCATAACTTTGGCGTTTGATTTCTCATAGGCTTCATCACCGTACTTTTCTCTTACCTCAGCGCCATATTTCCTGTCATTCTCTTCAACAAGCTCCTTCTTGAATCCTTCGAACCTTTGCCTGTCCTTCATTTTTATCCTCCCCTGATAATCCTCGATGCTTCTCTCAACGTTGACAAGGAGCTCTTCGATCTGCTTCTTGCGCTCCTCAAGGCTTCGCTTGTGCTCCTGCAGGGCCTTCCCTTCATCAAATGATGAGGAGGTCACAATCTCTCCGATCTTTTCAAGGGGCAAGCCCAGTTCCCTGTAGAACAGGATCTGCTGCAGCCTCACTATCTCTTTCTCACCATATATCCTGTAGCCTGAAGAGCTCGTCCTTAGAGGCTTCAAAAGTCCTATTTCGTCGTAGTATCTGAGTGTTCTTGTACTTATTCCAGCCAGACCGGCCAGTTTCTGTATCGTATATTCCATGACGGCCTCCCTTCATAGTGAATATACACCTTTACGCTGCGTCAAGGTCAACCATGAAATAAAAATACATTTCAATAGCCGAAATGCTGGGTCCCCAAAAGGGTCCTGTAGCCTTTGAATCTTGATCCGGATGAAGTTGACCTCACTAGTCCGATTCCGGTATATCTGAAGTCAGGGTTGAGCATCTGGGCGTTGTGGTCAGGGGAGGATTTCCATCCCTCAAACAGCTCTGCCACATCAATTTCTTCATTTGTCCCGGACCTTCCCACAGAAGCCAGATTCTCCCCTATCACGGTATATTTCAGACCGAACACATCCCAGAGAATGTAATCGAAGCCTCTTCCTTCAAAATTCGGATTGGTGTGTTCAAAGTAGTCAAGCTGAAGCATGGCATTGGACTTGTACCTTGCCGATGCATGGAGGTTATCCCTCAGTTCAAGCTCCTGAAGGCCGTTTTCCCTGCGGTATTCATTTATCATTTCAAAGAGCTCCATCTCACCAGTCTCGTCATAGGCGTAGCCATATTTTTCCGGAAGCCTTTCAAGCTCATCGGCAATCCTCGCAGGTGCAAAAGGAACCACGATATGCGTTACAGCTTCTGTAGCCACAGGAGTCCTGTCGAAGAGATAATCTAGGCCTTCAAAGCTGCAGCCTGCAGCAAGAGAAGTCAGAAGGATACAAGCTGTCATCCTCAGCAGCCTTGAATATCTGGAAAACTTGAATCTATACATTTCAACCTCCCGATTCCTCCACCAGGGTCTGGTATGAAGGATCATAATTGCCAGTCAGAGAGCAATCCCTACCCTGATTATACCATCCAAGGAGACTTTCCTGTTTATCCCAAAAAAGGTTAAACAAGTGTTGTCAGAATGTTCAGAAATTAAATTGTGTAAAATGTTATTCTTGTCTTACAGAGAACAAGGAGGATAGCCATGAAAATCAGGATATTAGGTGCCCTGCTGGCACTGCCCATAACCTTATCAGCCTGCAGCAATGCTTCACCACTACCAACGTCAACTGCACCTTCGTCTCCGACCCAAGGTTCAGCTTCTCCGACAAATGAGCCTGCCCTGCCGCAAAAGCCAGAAAGCTATCAGATCGTTGAAGCCTACCCTGCCCTTACCTTCAGACAGCCTCTGGGATATGTGTGGTCAGAAGCTGGCGGAAAGTCATATGTAGTGGAGAGAGGCGGGCTTATCCTTGAATTCGAGGACAGCGCGGATGCCAGGGAATCCAATATCTTTGCAGACCTGACAAATAAGGTTTCGGTATCAGCGACAGAGCGAGGACTGCTTGGCTTTGCCTTCCATCCTGATTATGAAGATAATGGTCTTTACTACGTCAACTACACTACCGAACAAGATACGGTAATCGAATCATCAGAAGGTGAAGTGATCATGTCATTCCCTCAGCCATACAGCAACCATAACGGAGGTCATATTGCCTTCGGAAATGACGGATATCTCTACATAGCCGTGGGCGATGGCGGCGGTGCCGGTGATCCCCAGGGCAATGCGCAGAACCTGTCAAGTCTATACGGAAAGCTGCTGAGGATTGATATAGACAAGAAATCGGGAGCGAAAAATTATTCAATACCTGCGGACAATCCCTTCTCTGACGGCAGAGGCGGGTCACTTCCTGAGATATTCGCATACGGTCTGAGGAATCCCTGGAAATTCAGTATCGATGAGATGACCGGGAAAATAATGGCCGGCGATGTGGGACAGAACCGGATAGAAGAGATCGATGAGATAGTCTCAGGGGGAAACTTTGGCTGGAACATCATGGAGGGTACGACTTTATACAAGGATGACAAAGCGACAGACAAGGCAGCCCTGATCCCACCGGTTACAGAGTATCAGCATCCGGCGGGCAAATCGGTGACAGGAGGATATATATACCGTGGAGAGCTTCTCAGTGGGCTTTATGGCGATTACGTATATGGAGACTTTGTGACTGGAAGGGTATGGGCCTATGATTTTGAATCTAAAGGATCCAGGGAGATACTTGAGACAGGCCTGAACATCTCGTCATTCGGCCTGGACAGGAATGGTGAAGTTCTGATCGTCGACTACTCGGGAAAGCTGTTCAGGATAACAGCAGGAAATTGACAAGAATATATCCAATTTTCGGGAGATGATGGAATGGTCGTTGAAAAAAGTTCATTGGTAAGGGATGGAATTTCACTTAAATACATTGAAGCCGGTGATCCTAAAGGGATGCCACTCCTGCTCATACATGGCATAGCAGATTCATGGCATGCATTCGAGCTTCTTTTGCCATTTCTTGACAGGAGTCTAAGGATCATCGCACCTTCTCTGAGAGGGCACGGAGATTCTGACAAGCCTGAAAGTGGCTATGGCAGCAAGGAAATGGCTGATGACCTGATAGGGCTCATGGACAGGCTCATGGTTGAAAATGCAGTAGTCCTTGGAGCTTCCAGCGGAGGTCTCGCTGCAAGGGACCTTGTGCTCCGGTACCCGGAAAGGTTTGTCGGATTGTTACTTTTGGGCACCCCGCTTAAGCTAGATGACAACCCAATACTCAGACAAATGTATGATACAAAAATATCGAAATTCGGGGACGAAGTCGACCCTGACTTCATAAGAGAATTCGTTTCAGGACTCCTTGGTACAAAGGTACCCTCATGGTTCATAGGCATGATGACAGAAGAGACCATGAAGGTGCCTTCATGGGTCTGGAAGGAATATACGGCCTCGCTGCTTGCCGAGGGTATACCTGATAACATCGGAGATATCGGTGTCCCCTGCCTGATCATCTGGGGAGACAGAGACAGGATAACCGGAAGGTCAGATCAGGAGGATGCATCAAGGCTTATAGTGGACTCACGCCTTGTCATACATGAAGGTCTTGGGCATATGCTCTACTGGGAGGACCCCGAGGCAGTGGCAGTCGATATTAATGAATTCATGAAGGAAATGGCAAAGGCCGGGATCTGACCCGGCCTTTTGATGTTACAGGACATGTATGTTCCTTATCACGTATTTCCTTTCAAGCTCCTTCAGCAAAAGGTGGAGCTTTTCGTGGGTACCCTCCCCCATCACCTCGTCCTCGAATCTCCCGAAGGCTTCGAGGAGCTCTGTCTGCTCCTCCTTTGGTATGAGGGCATCTCCCATGGGGAAGAGCTCTTCGTTCTCTTTCCTTATATGCTTCCGAAGTAGTACCGAGTACTCCTCTGCAATCTTGAAGAGCTCCGGAGATCCCGAATGCTTCTTGATCCTTGCCAGGAGGTTTTTGCCTTCCGCATGCTCCTTCAGAAGCTCATCTGTTATATCCGCGCCGCCTCCGCTGTGCCTTCTTATGGCAGGAAAATATAAACCTTCTTCCTTGCCATGATGACACTTTTCGGTGAACATCCCGAAGAACCATACCAGGTCCTCGATATCCTTCCTGTCTGCCTTCAGCCCGGACTGCAGAGCGATAGAAATCTCGTCCAGTATCCTCAGACCGTGCAATATGCCATCATGCTCATTCCTGAGGTCCATGCTTGCAACCATGTTGTCACCTCTCCTTTATTTATGCAGATGAGTCCCTTCAGTTCTTCTCAAAGTACCATGCATCCGGAATGAGCTTGCGCAGCTCATCGGTAAGCTTTTCTGCTTCAAGCGGCCTTCCATGATATGCAGCCGGTGTGTTCTGGAAATGTAGTATCCTCCAGCCGTGTTCCCTGTTCACCGCTACCATGGACTGGACGGCATTAACGCTCTGGTTGATGTCGCTCTTGCCTCTCAGTACCATTCCTACCACACTGTCGATTATCGCGATACCGTCAGCTGGGAAACCTACAGCCCTCACCGCCCTTACGTATCTGCCTGTAGGATTATTGTTGAATATGGCTTCAAGCGTACTATGGACCTCCGCCCTTCCTCTCATCATGCTGCCGTCGAAACCGATGATAGTGCAGTTCTCATCGCAAATCTCTGCCATGGCGCCCGCATCCTTGCTGTTCCAGCCATCTATCCATGCATCGTAAAGCTTCCGCACATCACGTTCGGCCTCGTCCCAGTCCATCTTCACTCCTCCTCATATACCTTTATCTTATCCTGAACCTCAGCACTGTCTTCAGGTCTTCCGCCTTCGTCTTTCTGGGGTCGCTGAGATATATCTCCCTGTGGGTCTTCTCGATCCTTTCATAGCCCTTGCTTCTGCAGAACTCCTCCATTATCTCGAATGACCTGGCTTCAGTGTCGTAGCTCCCCTTGTGAAGTATCTGACATACAAGTCCTTCTGTAAAGCTCCCGAAAACCGCCCTTTCAGTCTGAAGCTTCTTTTTCCTAGAGGCTTCAGCGGCGATCCTGTCATAGAGCTTTTGGTCAAGGAAGTCCGGCTGCCTTATCATTATCCTGTACTTCAGATTATCCTTGTCAAGATGGGAGATCTCCTTGTCAACAAGGTCCCATACACCCTCCAGGGGAAAAACTGTATATTCGTACCAGTCAAAAGGAGGCTCAGGCCACTTGTAGGCCATCCTTACCCCGTAGCTCAGTGCATAAAGAAGCTCCGTATCCTTCCGGAAGCCTTCCTTGTTTGGGTTTCCCTCTCCGTCCACGTAAATGAACTGGATTTCAGGGACGGTTATTATTACCGGCGTTTCCTTCGGCAGGTACAGTTCCTTGAAGTCCTTCCTGTAGTCAACCTTCTTCATGTCTTCCTCCTAGAGAGAAATAATACCCTCTCTGTTCATTATATCTTTTCCATATTTTATTTCTGTTACATATCTCTAAACTTTGTTTGACTAAAAAAGGCTCCCTAAAGGGAAGCCTCATCAATTCCAAATATTTCAAGGAGCTTTTTTCCTACCCCATCCCGGTCATTAGTGTCTGCAACAGCATCTGCAAGGCTTCTCAATGAATCCTTCGCATTCCCCATCGCTACGAGCGTCCCCGAGGAGCCTGCCATTGACAGGTCATTGTCCCCGTCCCCGAATGAAATGACATCATCTGTTGAAATGCCATGATGGTCTGCAAGCATCCTGATGGCGGTTCCCTTGTCAAATTCCCGGGTGGAGATGTCAAGGGCTCCTGTGAATGGAGACACTATGTTGATTCCCGGTATCTTCTCCAGTTCATCCTTCGCCAACTGGAGCCTTGACTGGTCCATGCCCATGAGAGTGGAAAGTACATATTCATCAGAATGCACAAGGAACTCATCTCTGTCAAGAAGCGTGACCCTTCTCTCTATGTCCTTGGGCAGAACCAGGGTAGCCGCAGCATTCACCACTGCAGACTGGAAGGATCTCGTCACATACAATGCGTCAATACCATGGAAGCCTGCGATAAGTCCGTACCTTTCAGCGATGTCGTAGATCATTTCAAGCTGCCTCCGGTCCTGGACTGTCCTGTGTATGAAGGTACCTCCTGTCATTACAAGATTCCCCCCTGATGCAATGACATCGGCATCCGGTCCGATGAGGGACGCATAATATGCGGCAGAGCGTATCTGCCTTCCGGTGCAGACACTGAAGATGTTTCCTTCGCTCTGAAGGGCCCTTATGACACGGATATTGAAATCAGAGATCCGCTTGAAGCTTGTCAGAAGTGTTCCGTCAAGGTCCGAGCATATCAGCCTCCTGGTCATCTTCACTACCTCCGTGATTATTTGATCAGAACCACTTCTTCTTCTTGAAGAATATTATCATGGAAACCGCAATGGCAACCATCACGATCCAGGTTGCGTAATAGCCATATTTCCAGTCTATCTCAGGCATGTACCTGAAGTTCATCCCGTATACCCCCGCAATAAAGGTCAGCGGAATGAAAAGTGTGGAGATGATGGTCAGTACCTTCATGACTTCGTTCAGCCTGAAGCTTACGCTTGAAAGGTTCAGGTCGATAAGTCCCGCCAGGAGCTCCCTGTAGGTCTCCGTAGTATCTATGATCTGGATGATATGGTCATAAACATCCCTGATATAAAGCTCGGTGGCAGGCCTTATGAGCTCAGTGGAGTCCTTGCCAAGCCATGAGGTTACCTCACGCAGCGGCCAAATGTATTTGTGTATGTACATGAGACTGTTCTTTATCTCCCTTATCTCGTGGAGTGTCTCAGTTGACGATACCTGAAGCACAACTTCTTCAACCTTGTCGATCCTTTCGCCAAGTTCCTCAAGCACTTCGAAATATCCGTCAACTATTGCATCTAGAAGCGAATACATAAGATAGTCGGCTCCTGATTTCCTGATTAGAGTATTCTGGTTCCTTATCCTGTCACGGATATTAGTGAATACGTCCCCTTTAAGCTCCCCGAAGGATATTACATAATTGCTGCCAAGTATGAAGCTTATGTGCTCAATGACAAGTTCTTCTTCCCTGTAGTAGATCATTTTGGAGACTATATATAGATAGTCATCGTAATCCTCGATCTTTGCCCTCTGAACTTTATTTGTAATGTCCTCAGTTATTAATGGATGAATGCTGAATGTCCCGCTGATGCGTTCAAGTGTAGACTGAGGGCATCCGCCATCTATGTTTATCCACCTTGTTGTGCCTTCAGGAATCCTGCCAAGGTTGTCAAAATCCACACCTTCTTTGTCTTCCATCCAATATTCACTGAACCCATCGTTACTGTAGTCCATTATCTCAAAAATGCATCCATTGACTGCCTTAATATTGTTTTCCATCCCGAGCCCTCCAGTCCTGTTGCCTATACTTTAATCTTAGCAAACTTCGGTATGAATATTTGTGCAAGAAAAAATAAATGAGGTACTATAATGGCTATCATCCCCTGCTGAAGCCAGAAACATAAATGTCAGCGGATGTCACCGGCCTTGCTCTGTTTAACCTTGCGAAGACCTCCTGACATGCCACAGCATCGCAGAGAGCATTATGGTGGTCGTCAAGGTCGATTCCATAAAACTCGCATACAGAGCTTAGTCCATGTCTCCTGAGCCCTGCATTGACAGATTTTGAGAGCCTGTAGGTGCATACGTATCTGAAGTCCGGAACATTCAAATTGTTCCTTCTCAGTGACTTCGCGAGAACGTTAAGGTCGAAGGTGGCATTATGTGCAACGATTATCCCATCAGTGAAATGATGCCCTATACTGTCCCAAAGCTCAGAAAAGCTCGGACTTCCCTTTACCATAGACTTTGAGATCCCGTGAAGCCTCACATTGAACTGGTCGAAGTAATCTTCCGGGTCCACCAGATGGTATTCCTTTGAGACTATCCTTCCTTCCTTTACCCTTAATAGAGCTATTGAGCAGATAGAATCATTCTTGGCATTTGGCGTTTCCACATCGATCACTGTGTATTCCTTGATCATTTCAGTTTCCATATGATCTCCTTATTTGATGAAAGTCAGAAATGGTATTTGTTATTACCACACTATTTCTTCGGGATAATCAATTCCCCTGATCACTATTTCATCAGGCGGGCATCCGTATTGTCTTGCAGCTTCCATGACTTCCTTGCTGATTTCCTGATGGTCCCGGTCATACTCGAATTCAGCGATCCTTTTTGCAAAGACACTCAGCTGCTTTAATCGCTTTTCTTTTGTCATTTTGACATATTTTGTGTTCAAAAGGTCGAGGTATTGGGTTGAAAGCGAAGTAATGTAAGAGTATTTGCTGTTCATGAAGTTCAGCCACCTTGCGAACGTTCCTTCAGAGATCGTTCCTTGTACGCATTCAGTGAATGATGCCTGCAACAATCTCACATTTGCTATGCTCTTGTCCCAGATCACCCTTTTATCAAAGGCCTCAGTGAATACATATCCCTTTTTGGTCAAAATCCTGATTCTACGCTCGATCAGGCTGTTAAGTGCCAGCATGATATAGAACATTTCAGGATAAAGGCAATTGCAGCTATAGTAGACATTGTTCTTTGGTGTAATTATTTTATGCCACTTCATCTTGTCCTCATCCATGCCATTTTCTACCAGCTCGACTTCCCTGTCACCCTGGAACGCATGCCTGATGTCATAGCATAATCCCAAGACTCTCGTTGTCATGACATGATAGCCCCTGAGTCTAACTTCATCCCCTAAATCGGAGATCTCATGCAGTGCCTCTACAAGATTGCAAAGGTCGTTATAGTCTCCGCTGATCTTTACTCCTGTAAGGTTTGGTGTGTTTTCAACCTTGATCATAGCATCCTCCCGGCCCGATTTTTGAATACATGGAAAAAGGATAGTATGGCAATCCATGAAGGAAATCTGTTTAATTTTAAAAAACTATTATCCCATATCACAATTATACAATAGATCGGTAAATGCGCTAGAACATTAGGCAGGATAAATATTGATAAATGATAAAAAACGAGCAGCAACTGATACCGCTCGTTTCATATGATATGGAGCTGAGGAAGGGACTCGAACCCTCGACCTGCTGATTACGAATCAGCTGCTCTGCCAGCTGAGCTACCCCAGCATATTAATGTCTGAGACCCGAAATGAGTCACCAGCTACCTTTACTATGATAATGCGTTTTTTGTTTTTCGTCAATTATCGGGATGCTGAAAGTACAAAACAACCTTACAATAAGACAGTTCAATGAAGGTTTTGGAGTTTTAGTGATCTTAAATATAAGGAAAGGATGCCTTGCTTTTTTCAGGCATCCTTTCAACTCATTCCTTTTTTTCTGTCATTTTCAGGACCATGATTGCCATTGATATCGAGATGACGCTTAGCACAAGTGCAGCTCCCTGTGATGCTGCACTGTCCATGAACAGGCTCTTCGCATTGAACAGGTCGATGATATAGAAGACAAGGATCATTCCCGAAAGGATTATCCCTGCATGTGCAGTAAGTCTTTTAAGCTTGTCCATAATCACTCACCGTCCGTTATGAATATGATGTCGCTTGTGAGCCTGCCACCTTTGTAAGGCTGGTTTGCTATCTCATCACCGAAGGTCATCGTTGAGGTCTGTCCGCCATCCAGGTTATAGGCGACCTGACACCCTAAGTCTTCCATTGTTTCAGCCAGCTGCTTGAGAGTCATTCCGCTTGAATAACCAGCCTGTCTGCCGTCGACTGTAATGAACACGTAATGTCCGGGCTCTACATAGCCAATGGCAGTCCTTGGATTAGCTGAGCTAATCCTGCTGGAGAAGCTTGTCAGCGCAGTCCCGTCTTCGACAAGCACCGGACCGAAGTTCCATGCCTGATATGCACCGTTTGCCATCTCAAGGTCAGCATCGAACTCAGCTGCAGAGAAAGCCTTCATTGTCCCGTCATAATAAAGGACAAGCACATCACTATTGGCATCATCCCTGTAGAGGACACCGTTCCTTATGACTACTCCCCCGCTTTCGACACCGTAATAGTCCCCGTTTATGGCTGTGACTGCATTGTTCTCAACGGCCATGTCCAGCACCCAGTCAGTGACAGCCTTGCCATAGGTATCTTCTGCGAATGCAGACTGGAGGTTTTCAATGCTCCTTATGTATATGTCCTGCATGTAGTAAGTCACTCCATTTTCCTGGACCATTGTCATGGTCACATTGACATTCTCACTCATATAAGAGGAATCTGTCTTTATCACCTCGCCGTCTGTGAATTTGTCAGGGAATACATCTCCCCAGTCTGAAGTTCCTGTGGTTGCCGATACTGCTGTGTTCACTGACGAAACTGAAGCAAGAGCGGATTCAGTCCCTGACGCATTAGCCACATATGTTTCTGGTATTAGCAGCCTGTAGGCAGCTATACCTCCTACGATTACCGCAACTGCCAGAATATCCAATAGTATCATTATCGCCGGATGTCTTTTCTTTCTCATCTATTTGATCCTCCCTGTGATCGTCGCATCGATTCTGTGGTTTGAATGCTTTTCCTCCCTGAACACCAGGTTCCTCTGGACGCGATAGCTTGCTGCATAAAGGACAAGCTCAGTCACCACCTTGGCTACAACCAGATTGATCCCAAGGACTATGTTCGAAAGGTACAGAAGCCCGTAGTTGGCTGCAAGTATCCCTCCTGCTAAAGTGAAATACTTCACTGCCTCGGGAGCGGCGCTTCCCCTGCTTTCAAACACCAGCTTCCTGTTCAGAGTGAAGTTGAACAGCGAGCTTGCAGCCCTTGCGCCTGCTGCGCTGACTAGAAGTGAAAGCGATGGGTCAAGTGATGAGGTGAGCTGCTTAAGTATAAGAAGAAGCGTGAAGTCAATGGCAAAGGATGCCAGTGATGAAAGTCCGAATTTCAGTATCCTTCCGTAGATCATGAGGGAATCCCTCACCGCCCTGAAGTGTGAGGATTCATTCCCCCTTATGTACACTGTCCTTATCGGCACTTCCCTGATCTCTGCCTTTCCCCTTGCAGCCGACAGCAGCATGTTCATCTCGTACTCATACCTGTCACCTTCGATCCCGGCCATTTCAGGTATCATCCTGTAGGGTATCCCCCTCAGGCCAGTCTGGGTGTCGGTGACCATCTTTCCGGATGATGCGGCGAATATCCACCTTGTCATAAGATTCCCCAGCTTGCTCCTTAAGGGGACCTTGCCGTCAAATCTCCTGCTGCCTAGTATAAGGCTGTCGTTGTGACTTTCAAGTTCGCCGGATACCTTAATGATATCCTCCAACAGGTGCTGTCCGTCTGCGTCCGCAGTCACAACTCCCTCTATGCTCGGGAAATGCCTGTGTATGTATTCGAGTCCCGTCTTTAGTGCCCTGCCCTTACCCCTGTTGATTGTGTGATTAAGCACCAGAGCCTCTGTAGGTAGCATGCTGAAATAATAATTGTATTCAATTCCGCTCCCGTCGTTTATGACTACCACCATGAACCCCGTGCTTACAAGCTGCCTTGTAAGCCTCACTAATGCTTCATTCGGCTTGTAAGCCGGTATGAGGACAACTATACGTCTTCTTGTTTCCATCTATATCCACCTGCCTTGTTTTCTTTTGATGTCTAAATCATAAACCTCAAGGCGGTTATAATCCCCGAAAAACAGCCTCCAATGTACCGCAAAATCAAGGCAAAAAAAGAAGGCCTTTGCGCCTTCTCCGATTTTACTATTTGTGACGTATGAATGAACCGTCTCTAAGCTCTGAAAATGCCTTGTCCAGCTCATCCCTTGTATTCATTACGATAGGACCGCCCCAGGCGACAGGCTCCTTAAGGGGAGCTCCTGAGAACAGTATCACCCTCAGGCCTTCGCTTCCTGCATCAAGGTGCAGCACTTCACCTTCTGAAGTGAGGTTTGCACTCTTTGCAGCTATTTCTCCACCCTCCATTGTCCCTCCGCCTCTGACAACATAGAAGAAGAGTGTGTCGCTGTATGGAACGTCTACGTTGAGGCTTCCGCCCGGCTTTATGTCAGCATCGAGCATCAGAGTCTTCACATAGTCTCCCTGGATCGCCCCTTCAGCACCCTTATAGTTTCCTGAGATCACAGCGACCGAAGCTCCATCCTCCAGAACCTTCGGAACCATTGCAGCTGTTATGTCCCTGTACTTTGGCTCAGTCATCTTGTCCTTTGCAGGAAGGTTCAGCCACAGCTGAAGACCAAGCATCCTTTCTGCTTCCTTCGGCATCTCCTGGTGGATTATCCCGCTTCCGGCGGTCATCCACTGGCAGTCTCCGTTTCCTATTACTCCGCTGTTTCCAAGGCTGTCACCATGCTCGATCCTGCCTTCGATTAGGTAGGTCACTGTCTCGATGCCTCTGTGTGGATGCCACGGAAACCCCTTGACATAGTCCCTCGGATCCTTTGAATCAAAAGCATCCAGCATTAGGAACGGGTCGAAGTCAGTGACGGTTCCATGCCCGAGGACCCTTACAAGCCTTACACCTGCTCCATCCACTGCATCAGAACCCCTTACTGTCCTGATCAGTTTTCTTTCACCCATATCATTTCCCCCTTGTAATGTTATTCGTTTATTATTTCTATCTGGCAGACCTTCATGGCTTCAAGAGCATTCCTGTGGCTTTCGGGCGAAACACCTGCACAGCAGGAGGCATCGACCTTCATCTTCGCTTCAGGAAGAAACGCCTTGATCAGCAGAGCATTGCTTATTACGCAGATGTCGGTGCAGAGTCCTATAAGCTCTATGAATTCAGCACCCTCAGCCATCAGGTCCATGGCAAGCTCCTTTGACCCGAAGGTATCCTTGTCATAAATCCTGCTGCCTTTTGCAGCGCCCATGACCTTACTGTCTATCTCCCAGCCCGGTGTCCCTGAAACGCAATGGATGACAGGAAGGTTAGCGCCCTCATTGGTTTCAAGATACTCTTCCCTGTGAGTATCCCTGGTGAACACCACATCGCCGTCCCAAAGGGTTATCTTCTCGACTACCTTTGGCACTATACCTACAGCTTCTTTTGTACCAAGGGCTCCGTCAATGAAGTCCTTCTGCATGTCAACTACAACAAGCACCTTTCTCATCTGGTCCACCTCCTCTCATTCAATCATACCCTCAGGAAAATGGTTTCGCAAGAAATGGGGTCCGGCTGATTAAAAAGAAGGAGCCATTGCCGGTAAATTACCGTAATGGCTCCAATTATTCAATATCCTATTCCTCAATCAGGGCGTTAAGCTTGTCCTTCACCTCTGAGAAGGAAAGTCCCTTCTCCAGGCAGTAATCCTTTATGGGGGTATTCGTAGCCGGCATCACAGAGCCGATTATCTCCTCTATCTCAGCCTTTGTTATACCTGCGTCAAGTACCTGCTGGAAGGTCGTCGCACCCTTCACCAGAGGCTCCGCCTCTTCAGTGGCTTCAGGCTCAGCCGGTTCGTCAGTTTCACCGGATGGCTCCGGAAGTACTGCAAGATGCGATTCGATATAGGCCCTATCTTCTGCTGTGAGCTTGTCGTTCACCCTGTAGAGTATGTCCTTTGCCTGTTCAGGCAGATAGGTGTCGTCAAATTCGAACGGCAAACCTTTGTAGAATGCCACGAACAGCTGGACTGAACCGTTGCCGATCTCGTTTGGAAGATTAGGATACATCTCCTCAAGGACCTTTGTCTGTATGCTTGTACCATCTGTCCCTTCAGGTATTCCGAAGGCTTCGAGCAGGTCATCAAGCTCCACTTCAAACAGCTCTGAAACCTCGCTGAAGGTATATGAGCCCCTTATGTCCTCGGGATTGTACTGACCTTCGAATTCCCCTTCCTTGTATGTCACAGGCACCTTTGTGGATTCTGTAGTCCAGACATCGGCAAGTATCGTAGCACCTATTCCCCCGAAGATAACCAGGAAAACAGTGAGGGCCATGAATTTTGATGATATCTTCTTCATGCCTTTACCTCCCCGCCTGCCTTAGGCGTTGCTATGAACAGTCCGTTCATAAGGTTTACTGTATCAGGAACCGGGCAGGCCTTTTCTGATGTGCATTCCATGCAGCTGATGCAGCGAAGGTCAGTGACCTTTGATTTGTCTGACACTACAATGCCCATTGGACAGCTTACGTCGCACTTTTTGCAGCTTATGCAGGTCGATTCGTTGCGCTTGATGCCGAATATCCTGATCTTGTTCGATAATCCGAGCAGTGCTCCATAGGGGCAGGCATACCTGCACCATGGCCTGGAGACAACGAGGGATGTTCCCATTGTAACGAGAAGCACTATGAGCCCGGGAATAGCCACTTCACTTGACCAGAACGAGAACAGTGCGTTATACGGGTCGATCTCAGCGAACATGAGGTACCCTGACCTTGCAGTGACATAGACAACCCAAACGAGTACAACGTACCTGAAGTACTTGAGCACATTGTCGACCTTCTTAGGTATGAGTTTTCCGAACCTTTTTCCAAGGATCTTCTTTCCAAGCTTTCCGATCCATTCCTGGAATGAACCAAGCGGGCATACCCATCCGCAGAATACGGGTCCGAATAGAATGGCAAGGATGAACACAAGCGACATGAGTATCACGGAGGACATATGTATCTTTGAAATGAAGGTTCCAAGTGTACCCAGGTTATAGAGTGTCACGACTCCTCCGAACGGACAGAGTGCATGGAGCGATGCATCGGCCAGCAGCGGAATACCAAGTCCGGATTCTGCAAGCGTATGGTTTACAGCGATAAGTCCGATAAGTGCGAAGAAAAATATCTGTACATAGAGTCTGAGCTTTGATTTCTTTTTCATTTTGACATCTCCCACAAGACAGATTCAGGAATTTCCATGTATCCATCTTAATCGGAAGATGTGAGGGATCTGTGAGGGAATGTAGTCAAAAATGGTGAAAGGGTATGTTATGCTGACTTTGCCAAAAACCAGAATCTTGCCCCGCCTGTCTCATTATTAGAGACTCCGTAGGTGAACCCATGGGATTCAAGGATGCTCTTTGCGATTGCAAGGCCAAGGCCGGTGCCTCTTGCTCCTTCACCCTTGCCCTTGTAGTACCTGTCCCATATCCTCGGCAGGTCCTCTTCACCTATCCCGCTGCCGTCATCATCTACTGTCAGAGTGACAAGACCTTCATGTTTTGTTACGGATACACAAACCTTCTCCCTGCCGTGCTTGAAGGCGTTTCCTATGAGGTTTACCGCTACCTGTTCCATGAGTTTCCTGTCGGCAGCTACCATGCAGCCTTTCTCGGCGTTTACCTCAAGACGGATTCCTGTACGTGATGAAAGGTCCCTGAACCTTTCTGAAACAGCTATAGCGACCTCAGTCAGGTCCAGGGCTGCAAATGAAGGCTTTGATGTACCTGAATCGAGCATCGACATGCTGAGGATGTCATCAACGAGCTCGGAGAGCCTGTCTGACTCCTCAATGATTATCCCGAGCTGCCTGGTCCTCTTATCGGGGTCGTTTCCTGACACGTCCCTTAGTGTCTCAGCATAGCCCCTGATTAGGCTAAGGGGCGTCCTTAGCTCATGGGATATGTTTCCTATAAGGTCCTTTCTCAGCCTTTCTGTCTTTCCAAGCTCTGTGCCCATCTCCTTAATGTCCCTTGCAAGAGTGGAAATCTCATCGTTTCCTCTGACCTCGAGGTCCACATCGAAATCCCCCTTTGCCATCTTCCTGGCTGCATCGGTGATCCTTAGGATAGGCTTCACGAACCTTCCTGAAAGGATGAATGAAAGGATGAACGATACAACGAGCAGTATTCCCGTAATGTAGAGAAGCTGCACCTTGAGGATGGACACGGTATCTGATACCGGGGCAAGCGGCACTGCGACGGCAAGGGCGCCTGTCCCGGCCGGAGCTGCAAGGAACAGGAACTTTCCGCCTGTCCTCGTCTGCTCTTCAGTTCTGTTGACGGCATTGCCACTGAGCGCATCCGCGACAACCTCCATTATGTGCTTGTCAAAGAAGTTCTGAGTTCCTGATGATGTATCCCCGCCAGCCTCGAATATGGAGACACCTGAACTGTCGAATACTCCCGCCACAAGATTATATACCTCTGAAAACTCAATAATTTCGGAGCGTAGATCCGGGTCATCGATACCCTTCTCGCCAATTTGTACAGCGATCTCGGATACCTTGTCCTGCATCAGGCCGATCTGCCTTGAACTGTAGAAATCCTCGAGGAACACTACCTGAAAGAGCCACAGCACCGCCAGCATCACCGCGACAAGAACCATCATCCCCTTGAATAGCCTCAGAGAAATCCCCCTCATGACATTACCTCCGGGTCGAACTTGTAGCCAGTACCCCAGACAGTCACGATCATCCTCCTGGACTCACCAAGCCTTTCCCTCAGCTGCTTGATGTGAGTATCGACGGTCCTGTC